>DATEDC010000096.1:0-25534 GCA_035286585.1 Anaerolineales bacterium | reverse complement strand
AGCAAGGATAGACGCGGTTTGACCCAAGACGGCGCAGACATTATTCTCTCCAATGAAATCGATGTAAAGATATGCTAAATATTCACGAGTGGTGTACATTTTAATGGACACCATGCTAAAATAAAAGTGCTTGATTGAGTTCGATTTACACCCGCAAATGAATTGCCTATATTGATGGAAGGTCGTTACACCTATCTCGTGCTAGGCGCAGGACGGCAGGGCACCGCCGCGGGGTACGATATGGCCCGTTGGGGGAGCGCCGAACGCATGCTGCTGGCTGACCTGGACCTCGAAGCGGCGCGTTCATCTGCCCGGCGGGTGAACGACCTGCTCGGCGAGCAGATCGCTTACCCCCTCCAGGTGGACACCAGCGACCCCGATTCGCTCGCCCCTGCCCTGCAGGGGGTGGACGTTTGCCTGAGCGCAGTTCCATATTATCTCAACCTGGAGATCACCCGTCTGGCAGTGGAGCACGCCGTCTCTTTGTGCGATCTGGGCGGCAACACCGCTATCGCCCGCCAGCAGCATGGTTTCGCTGAAAAAGCGCGGGAGGCGGGGATCAGCATCATCCCCAACTGCGGGCAGGTGCCCGGCATGGGCACCACCCTGGCGGTGTATGCCATCGAGATGCTCGACCAGGCAGTTGACGTTTTCATGTGGGACGGGGGCAACCCGCAAAAGCCGCGCCCCCCTTTCAACTACCTGCTCACCTTTCATATCGCCGGGCTGACCAACGAATACGCCGAGCCGGCGATCTTTATCCGGGATGGAAAGATCGCCCAGGTTGAGCCGCTCAGCGAGGTCGAGACGGTTGAATTCCCGCCTCCCATTGGCGTTCTTGAAGCCTTCATCGCCGGAGGCGGCACCGATACCATGCCCTGGACTTATGCCGGTAAGCTGCGCACCCTCCAAAACCTGACCCTGCGCTACCCCGGTCATTATGCCCAGCTAAAAGCCTATTATGACCTGGGGCTGTGGGATCTGAATCCCATCCAGGTGGGCGATGCCTGGGTCGTCCCGCGGGAGGTGTTCCATGCTTTATTCGAGCCCAAGGTGCTCTTCCCGGAGGATAAGGACCTGATCATCATCAGGGTGCGCGCCCTGGGCTACAAAGATGGCCGCAAAGCGGAGGCGTTCGTGGAAGTGATTGACTACTACGATGAGGCTACAAAATTCAGCGCCATGGAGCGCGGCACCGGCTGGAGCGCGGCGATCGTCGCCGAGATGATGGCTCGCGGCGAGACTCCCCGCGGCGCGGGGGGCGTGGAGAAGATGGTCCCCGCCAAACCATTTGTAGCGGCATTGCAGCAACGTGGCATCGCAGTAGATGAGCGCCTTACCCTAAGGTAAATTCCAAAACCGGAGATTATGGTATAACAACATCATCAAATGTATCTTATTCAGACATACTAAAAAGCAAGGAGGTGAACCTCTCTAATACATCAAACATCGCCCATCCAAAAGCACAAGTACAGATACCAAAGAATCAACGAGGAGGACTAGAAAATGCGAAAAACCACCCTTGTTCTCACGATCCTTGTGATCGCCAGTGTTATTTTGAGCGCCTGCGGCGGCGGAGGCAACGATCTCCTTGATGTGGTCAAGGAACGTGGCTACCTGGTCGTCTCCACCGACCCGAACTATGAGCCCCAGAGCTTCCTGGATCCCACCGCGGTCCGGGCAGAAGGAACCGTTTGCCCGGATGATATGCTGACTTACGGCGAAATGAAAGGTTTCGACATCGATGTTGCTAAAGCTGTCGCTGACGGCCTTGGTGTGGAAGTCTGTTTCGCGACCCCCGACTGGGACATCATCACAGCAGGCAGTTGGGGCGACCGCTGGGACATCAGCATCGGCTCGATGACGATCACCAAGACCCGGCAAGAAGCGCTCGACTTCGCCCTTCCCTACTACTACACTCCAGCTCAATTCGCTGCTGCTTCGGATTCCGGCTACACCTCCTTGGATGACTTGGAAGGTGAGACCATCTGCGTAGCAACCGCAACAACCTACCTGGACTGGTTCAACGGTGAACTGACAATTCCTGAGTCGAGCATCTTAGTACAACCCCCCAGCGACTTCACTCTGGTGGAGCTGCCGACTGACCAGGAATGCGCACAATCTATCGCTGCCGGGCGACCAGAATTCTCGGTTTACCTGACCTCAGACACCGTCATTAATTCGAATATGGCCGGTGGTCTCGATGTAGTTAAACTCGGACCTGTTGTCTTCGTTGAAGAGTTGGCGCCAGCGATCGATAAGAATTCGTCTTACGACACAGCAGCCTTTATCGATGCCGTCAGCAACATTATCAAAGGACTACACGCCAACGGAACCTTGTCTAGTTCCTCGATGGAATGGTTTGAGGTCGACCTGACAAAAGACCCTCGCTAGATAACTAACCTCTCAAACAAAGGGTGGAAGTAGAGTACTCTATTTCCACCCTTTCATCAAGGAGAACATAAATGGCAGCTGATAAGGTTTCCATGGGTTCTTACGAAGATTATCTCCAACGGTTGTTGGCGGAAGAACGCGGCAAGCAAATGGCTCATCGCGTCAAGATGGCGCTTGCCTGGATCGGGTTGCTGCTCATACTTGCCTTAATTTTCAGCGGATTTGAGATCAATCTTGGTTTTACCCAGATCAAATTCATCAAACTAGACTTTGAGTTCATAAAGGATTTTAGCCCCTTCATTGCAGAAGGCGCCTTACAAACCATCTTGATCTCGATAGCCTCCATCGTCTTGGCTATGGTACTAGCCTTAATATCTGCCCTAGCTCGAATTTCTAAGAATCCGTTGGCAATAGCTGTAAGCACGTTTTATATTTCATTGATCCGCGGCACACCCTTATATCTCCAGGTGATCTTCTTCTTTCTGGCTTTGCCACAGATGGGGATCTATTTCTCGGGCTATTGGGCGGGTGTGATAGCTCTGGGGTTGAACTATGGGGCCTATATGAGCGAGATCTTCAGAGCCGGGATTCTCTCTGTTGGCAAAGGGCAGCATGAAGCGGCAACCGCCCTGGGGATGAGTTCGGGACAAAAGATGCGCCACATTGTCTTACCCCAGGCTTTACGTTTGGCGATCCCTCCAATCGGCAACGAATACATCGCCATGTTGAAAGACTCATCCCTGGTATCGGTGACCGGCTTTGTTCGCGAGGTATTATGGCGCGCCCAGAGAGTAGGACGGGCAAACTTCCGTAACCTGGAAGCATTAATCATCGCCGCATTCTTCTATTGGATGCTGACCCTGGTCTTCACTGCCATCCAGGCTCGGATAGAAGCGCGTTTCGAGCAAGGTGAAGGTGGAGTAAAAACGATATCCCATTAGGTATCGAGTAAAAGCGCCTTTATCCATGACCCGACCATTGTCTCGATCGCAAGGGAACTAACTTGGTTAACAGTTTACTTCCGGTTCTTATCAATTGACCATTCCAAACCCCCTATGACAGTCGATCCGACAAAGACACCAATGAGTATCCCGTTAACTCCCACAAATTATATGGCGTGGCTCCCAAGAATACCCCGATCAGCGTTCTGATGAAAACCATCATGCCTGATACGCACATTTGAATATTTTGCTGCTTGTCTAACCTCTGGTTACCAGACATGCCGTTTCGGCAATTGCTATTCCTGCTTATTGACATGTCGGCAATAGTATGTATACTTACTGTATCTAGATCATCGGATTAACCGTTGAAGCTGACCTCGCTTGACTACCATATCATCAAGCTGCTCAACCAGGATGCTCGCATGTCGAGCGCTCAAATTTCGCGTTTGCTTCGCATCCCAGAAAGAACAGCTCGCTTACACGTCAACCAACTGATTGAAAACGGGATCATCAAACCAATCGCCGTAGTCAATGCGACACATTTTGGCTATGAGCTGGTGGTAGATATCTTCTGCGAAGTAGATATAACCCAACGAGAAGCAGTACTCAATGCTCTCAAAAATATGCCGGAAATCTCGTACCTTGCATTTTCAACCGGCGATCAAGATCTCAGCATCCAGGCGTTGTTCAAGAACAGCCTCAGCATGCACGATTTCATCACCCGCAAGCTTTACCAGGTGCCGGGAATCCGCAGAACGAGGACAGTGCTTGTGCCTCAGATACTCAAAGATACCTACCAATGGCTGCCTCCGCAGGAGTACAGTGAGCTGAAATGACTGAAATGAATCGAAGGCCTCCCCGGCAACATGAAGGATAGCTCTGATGACCTCTTGGGCAATTGAACTCCGTAAGGTAAGCAAACGATTCCCCAATCCCGGCGGCGGGGAGGTGATCGCGGTCAATAATGTCTCGCTTCAGGTGAATGATGGTGAATTTTTCTCCCTGCTTGGCCCTTCAGGATGTGGGAAGACGACCAGCCTGCGCATGATCGCCGGCTTTGAGATGCCCAGCGCAGGAGAGATCCTGATCCACGGCAAATCAATTGGCTTCACTCCGCCATTCAAACGCCCTGTCAATACCGTTTTTCAGCACTATGCGTTGTTCCCTCATATGACCGTTGGGCAAAACGTCGGTTTTGGCCTTGAGATGAAGGGTGTGCCTAAACCCGAAATCAAGCAGCGGGTCAGCGAGGCGCTGGAGATGGTGCGCCTGTCTGGTATGGAGAGCCGCAAGCCAAACCAGCTCTCCGGAGGCCAGCAGCAGCGCGTCTCGGTCGCCAGGGCTCTGATCAATCGCCCGGAAGTCCTGCTGCTGGATGAGCCGCTGGGGGCGTTGGATTTGAAACTGCGCAAAGAGATGCAGCTCGAGTTGAAAACCCTGCAGCGCGAGGTGGGCATCACTTTTATCTACGTCACCCACGACCAGGAAGAAGCGCTCACCATGAGCGACCGCATCGCGGTGATGAACCTGGGAAATGTCTTGCAAATCGGCACACCCAACGAGATCTACGAACACCCCGAAGACCGATTCGTGGCGGATTTCATCGGCGAATCCAATTTCCTGGAAGCCGTGGTGAGCGGAATAGCTCCGGGTTACGTCGAGGTGGAGCTGGGGGATGGCCTGGTCTTTCAGGTAACCTCCAAGCTGAACCTTTCTCGGGGGCAAAAAGTAACCGTGGCGATCCGACCCGAAAAATTAACCCTGGATCCAGTCAAGGAAGCGGTGGCCAAGCAGCCAGCGCTCAACCAATTCACAGGCCGCGTGGATGAAATCGTGTATATTGGCACAGACACAAACTATACTGTGCGCATGGCGGGGGGACAGCGGGTGCGCGTGCGCGAGCAAAATTACCTGCCTACCTCGCGCTTGCTCGCCAATGTGGGGGATGAAGTCCAGGTCAGCTTTTCAGCGGAGGCCGCTCAAGCGCTGGTGGAATAGACGATGCTCAACCTGATCCGGCGCTACAAACCACTCCAAATCGGCGGCTTGCTCGGACCCGGTTTTCTCTGGCTGCTGCTGTTCTTCAACCTGCCGCTCGTCATCGTCCTGTATATCAGCTTTGTCGAACGGGGCAGGGCAGGCGGGATCAAAATCCCGCCCGTTTTCACCGCCAACAATTACCTCCAGTTTTTCGACTCGCTCTACCTGGGCATCTTCTGGCACTCGGTTCGCATCGCCCTGGTGGTCACCATTGCCTGCATCGTCCTCGGCTATCCGCTGGCTTACTATATCTCCAGGCGGGACGCGCGCCGGCGAGACGCCTTGCTGCTGCTGGTGATCATCCCCTTCTGGACCAACTTCCTGGTGCGCACCTATGCCCTGAAATCAGCTCTGGCGACCGATGGACTGATCAATTCCCTGCTGGTGTCCAGCCGCCTGGTACAGCAGCCGCTGGATATGCTCTTCAATGAATTTGCGGTGGTCCTGGGATTATGGTACGGATACATCCCTTTTGCCATTTTACCCATGTACGCTTCCATTGAAAAATTCGATTATTCGCTGATGGAGGCGGCTGCTGACCTTGGCGCAGATATGCGCCGGGCGTTTCTCAGGGTGATGCTGCCCATGACTATGCCGGGCGTCGTAGCCGCTTTTGTGCTCGTCTTCGTGCCGGTCGTGGGCGCGTTCATCACTCCCGACCTGCTGGGCGGCGGGAAGGTAGAAATGATCGGCACGCTGATCAACCGTCAGTTCGGCGTGGCCCGTAACTGGCCTTTTGGCTCCGCGATTTCGTTTATTCTCATGCTGCTCGTTCTGATCGGCGTAATTGCCTACTTCCGCTCCGGCGGCGAGGCGAGGCGGGCTTTATGAACGCGGACTATTCATCTCGCCTGCCAGCTCCCAGGCAGAGTTTGTCTGCCCGCCTCGGGAGCGGTTTGCTGGGCAGCAACACGCTCTTGATCTTCCTTGTCTTATATTTACCGGTCGTCATATTGGTGATATTCTCGTTCAACAACACCCGATCCGTGGCTATTTTGACTGGCTTTTCCCTGGAATGGTACGCCAGGCTCATCCGTAATGTCGAGCTGTTGGATGCAGCCAGAAACAGCCTGATCGTCGGATTGACCTCCACAATCGTTTCGACCATAATTGGCACCTTGACTGCCCTGGGTATGGAGCGCTACCGCTTCCGGCTGCGCACGCCCTTTGACGCTAATCTCTACCTGCCGATTGTAATCCCAGAGATCGTGATGGGCATTTCGCTGCTGCTCTTCTTCAACCAGGCGCTGTTCCCGTTCATCGAGAGACTGACCGGCTACCGTTCCTCCACCGGGTTACACACCATCATTATTTCCCATATCGCCTTCAACATCCCCTTTGTCTACGTGATCGTCCGGGCGCGCCTGGCGGATTTCGACCGCACCCTGGAAGAAGCCGCCCAGGACCTGGGCGCGGACGAATGGCGCACTTTCAGGCGGGTCACGCTGCCCCTGCTCATGCCGGGAATCGTCGGCGGTGCGCTGTTGGCTTTTACCCTTTCTCTGGACGATTATTTGATCACGGTATTCACCAAAGGCGTGACCTCCCAGACCATGCCGATCTACATTTACAGTCTGGTCCGCCGCGGGGTTACGCCGGAAATTAACGCGCTTTCCACGGTTTTATTGGTGGGTTCGTTCAGCCTGGTGGCCTTATCCCTCATCGCTCAGGCAGGCGGCCCGCTTTACACCCGCGCCATGAGCAGCGGAGTCGCTGCGGGCGTGGCGGCATTCAGCCTGACCAGGATTCTCGGATTGTTCGCAAGGGGACAATTGGCACTTTCCAGCCTGGTTTACGTGCTTGTGCTGACGATATTTCTGATCTGGTTTTGGGGATCGCTCAAAGCCTGGCTGATAGACTTCGAGGAGGTGACTATTACCGGGAAAATACTTTCGATCGTCGCAATTCTATTATTGGGGTTGGCAGGCTTTCTTTCGATGCTGATCCTTGCAGGCTAAAAACGCCCCGACTGCTGGCTGAGCAGTTGCTAAGATCCGAAACTAACGAGAGGAGACAGAAGTGAAGATCAAACCGTTGTACATTTTGCTGATCTTGATCATCGTCCTGTCCGCGTGCGGGCAGCAGACCCCTATGCCAGAGACGCAGGCTCCGCAACAAGCCGCGCCGACGCCTACTGAAGAGCCCGCTATGCCAGAGACGCAGGCTCCGGAACAAACCGCAGAGCCCCCGGTCCAAGTCTCCGAGCGCTGCGGTGACACATCGAGGCTTTCTGACGAGTTGAATCTCTACACCTGGGTGGAATACATCGACCCAGAGATCAAGGACCAATTCGAGGCCGAGTGCGGGGTCAAGATCAACGAGACCAACTTCGACTCGAATGAGACCCTGCTGGCCACGCTCCAGGCCGGCAGCACCGGCTACGACGTCATCGTACCATCAGACTACATGGTACAGATCATGATCCAAGAGGGCATGCTGGAAGAGCTTGATTTCAGCGTCATCACCAATATCGACCACATGGACGCGAATAATGTAAACCAGTATTTCGACCCGGATCAGAAGTACACCGTGCCGTACTTCTGGGGCACCTCGGGGTTGGCTGTCGATACCAATGTGATCAGCGATCCCGAAGACACCTGGAAAATAGTCTTCGAACCCAGCCCCGAGGTGTGCGGCAAGATCAGCATGCTGGATGACGAGCGTGAAACCCTGGGCGCAGCCCTGATGTACCTGGGTTACGGCATCAACGATACCGATCCAGGACACCTGGAAGAAGCCAAAAACTTGCTGGTCGAGCAATCCGAATGCGTCAAGGCTTACGACAGCCAGACCAACGACGACCTGATCGTCTCTGGAGAAGTCTTGATTGCCCACATCTGGACCGGAGACGCCATCCTGGCGGGCGATCCTGAATCTGGAGGGCGCGAGGGGATCGTCTATCTCATCCCGCGGGAAGGCTGCACCATCTGGCAGGATAATCTGGCCATTCCGGTAAGCGCGCCGAATAAATACACCGCCATGGTGTTCATTAACTACCTTTCGGATCCAGAAATCGCGGCTCAAAACGCTGAGTGGGTCGGCTATGGCACACCGAATGAGGCCGCCAAAGATTTCATCGACCGAGAGATCCTGGAAGACGAAGGTATCTACCCACCGGACGATATTGCTGAGCGCCTGCAGTGGATTGAGGACGTGGGTGACGCCCTGGAATTGTACGACCGCATGTGGACTGAGTTCAAAGCTGCCGCAGGGGGTTGATCCTTTCAGGGAAAACTATGCCCGAAAATGACCAGGCCCTCGCCTACGCCCGGCGCTGGCTCGAAATTATCCAAAAACCGAGCCTGACCCCGGCGGAAGCCGAAGAAATCGTCGCGGAGACAATTCACAACTTTGCCCATCACTTCAACCGCGGCTTTCTGGAGTACCGCAAGTCGGTCACGGTTTTAGACGGCTATGCCGCCACTGAATGGCGGGGTGAAGGGGCTATCATCGAAGATGTCTTTGGGCGTCAATGGATCGATTGCCTGGGCGGTTACGGCTTGCTCGACCTGGGCTGGTCTCACCCGCGGGTAGTTGAAGCAGTTGGCGCTCAGCTTCGTCGTTCACCCATGCCGAGCCAGGAGCTCCTCGACCCTTTGCGGGGCGTCCTGGCTCGCCTGCTCGCTATGATCACCCCGGGCGACATCGAATATTTCTTCTTTGCCGCCGGCGGGACCGAGGCTGTGGAAGGCGCCATGAAGTTAGCCAAAATGTACACAGGCGGAAGCGGGTTCATCACCTCCCTGCGCGCCTTCCACGGCAAAACCCTGGGATCGCTCAGCCTGATGGGGAAGAAGGATTTCCGCCAGCCGGTCATGCCGCTTTACCCCCATGTGTACTGGGTGCCTTTCGGGGATGCGGACGCGGTGGAGAAGCAGCTTGAAATTGCAGCCGCGGTTGGCCTGGACATCGCCGCGGTGATCATGGAGCCGATCCAGGGGGAGGCCGGAGCCATCGTCCCGCCGGATGACTTTTGGCCGCGTCTGCGCCAGCTCTGCGACCATTACGGCGTGCTGCTGATCGCGGACGAGGTCCAGACCGGGTTGGGACGCACCGGCAAAATGTGGGGCGTGGATCACTGGGAGGTGGTGCCGGATATCATCACCATGGGTAAGTCACTGGGCGGCGGCGTCATGCCGGTCTCTTCTTTTGGCGCCCGAGGTGAAATCTGGCAGGTCATGATGGAGCCTAATCCCTTCATCCACACGACCACCACTGGCGGCAACCCACTGGCTTGCGCCGCAGCCATCGCGGCGATCACGGTCACCCTTGAAGACAACCTGCCTCAAATGGCAGCCGAAAAAGGCTTCTATTTCAAAGCCGGGCTCGAGCGGCTTGCCGCCCAATTCCCAAATTTCTATACAAATATTACCGGTTGCGGCCTGCTTCTGGCCCAGCACTTTCACAATCCGCAGATAGGCTATCAGGTCGCCAGCGGACTGTTCCAACGCGGCGTTCTGGTCGCAGGCACCCTGACGAACGCCAAAACGATCCGGATTGAACCCCCCATCTACATCAGTTACGAGCAGATCGACACGGTCCTCAACCGTCTGGAGGCTACCCTCCAGGAAATACCTATCTGAGGATGTAGGTGGAGAAATGTCGCATTCAGGAGGTGCTAAAAGAGCAAAATAGAAGAACATTTCGCTTTGCCGCTGGCTCAACCCCAGCAGGACACGTTCAGAAACAAAAAATCCTAACGCCAAAGGAGATACACACATGAACGTAAGATTTACGCTGAAGGTTGCCGTTATTGTCATTGGCCTAAGCCTGGCTGTGGCAGCATGCGGTCCCGCTCAACAGGAGGTAACCGAGGGCGGTCCCATGCAGGAAATTGGAGAGGGCGAGGGGCAGGTGGATATCATCGCCTGGGCAGGTTATATCGAACGGGGCACTACTGACTCGGCTTACGATTGGGTGACAGACTTCGAGGCATCTAGCGGCTGCAAAGTCAACGTCAAGGTTGCCGCCACCTCCGATGAAATGGTCGCCTTGATGAATGAAGGCGGCTTCGACCTGGTGACCGCCTCCGGGGATGCCAGCTTGAGGCTGATTTCCGGTGAGAAGGTTCAGGAAATCAACATCAATCTGGTGCCGCGCTGGAATACAATAGATCCACGCCTGCAAAATTCCCCCTGGCATACAGTTGACGGCAAGCATTACGGTGTGCCGTACCAATGGGGCTCGAATGTGCTGATGTACAACACAGAGGTCTTCGGCGGCACCCCACCTGCTAGCTGGGATGTGGTCTTCAAGGAGATGACCCTTCCTGATGGGCAGTCCAACAAAGGTCGCGTCCAGGCTTTCGATGGACCCATCTATGTCGCGGATGCGGCCCTGTACTTAAAACATACCCAACCCGAACTGGGTATTGATGATCCCTATGCCCTTACCCGCGAACAATTCAATGCCGCCCTGGATGTGCTGCGCGAACAGCGCAAGATTGTGGGGCGCTACTGGCACGATGCATTCGTACAAATGGACGATTTCAAAAACGAAGGCGTTGTCGCTTCGAGCTCCTGGCCCTTTCAGGTCAACCTGCTGCAATTCGAGGGCGAGCCAATCGCCAGCGCCATCCCCGTAGAAGGCGCTACCGGCTGGGCGGACACTACCATGATGCACATCGAGGCTCCGCATCCTAACTGCGCTTATAAATGGCTGGATCACTCGATCAACCCCAAGCTGCAAGGCGATCTGGCAGCCTGGTTCGGCTCCGTGCCGGTAGTATTGGACGCATGTACCGGTAATGAGCTGCTCGGCGACCAGGGGTGCCAAACAAGGGGACTGGAGAACTTCGATAAAATCTGGTTCTGGAAGACCCCGGTAGCCAACTGCGGCGGCGGCAAGGAATGCGTCCCCTATCATGAATGGGTGACAAACTACATCGCCGTGATCGGTGGGCGATAAATTTAACACACAGCAGTGCGGTCATCTCAAGATCGCACTGCTGTAATTCCAGGAGGTAGTTGTATGCTTGAATATAGACTATGGATCGACGGAATATGGACGGACAGCCAGGACGGCAGCCTGATGGAAATCGAAAACCCGGCAAGCGGAGAAACTATTGCCAGGGTTGTGAATGCCAGCCGGGCGGATGTGGATGCAGCCGTGCAGGCTGCTAAAAAGGCTTTTTACGACGGGCGCTGGTCGCGCAAAACGCCCGGAGAGCGCTCTCTGGCTTTGCTGCGTTTGGCTGACCTGGTTGAGGCGAATGCAGAAAAACTTGCCCGGGCCGAATCGGAAAATACGGGAAAGCCGTATGAATTTGTCAGCCTGGGCGCGGATCTCCCTTTTTTGATTGACAACCTGCGCTTCTTCGCCGCTGCGGCGCGGGATACCCACGGCTCTCACGCGGGCGAATTTATGGCTGGCTACACCTCGATGTACCGGCGCGAACCGGTTGGCGTGGTGGGGCAGATCGCCCCCTGGAACTACCCATTGATGATGGCTGTCTGGAAAATCGGTCCCGCCCTGGCTGCCGGCTGCACGGTGGTCTTGAAACCCGCGCCCGCCACGCCGCTCACCACCCTGATGCTTGCAGAGCTGGCTGCCCAGGCTGGCATCCCCGATGGCGTGCTGAACATCGTCACCGGAGGCAGCGAGACCGGGCAGGCGATCGTCGATCACCCGGACGTGCGCATGGTCAGCCTGACGGGCTCCTCAGTCACCGGCACCCGGGTGATGGAAACCGCCGCCAGAACGCTGAAGCGCGTTCACCTTGAATTAGGTGGCAAAGCGCCTATCCTGGTGTTCGACGACGCGGATCTCGATCTGGCGGTCGAAAAAATCACACTGGGGGCCACTTTCAATACCGGGCAGGACTGCACCGCCGCGACGCGCGTGTATGCAGCCAAAAGTATGTACGAAAACGCCCAGGAAGCCCTGGTGGAAGCCATGCGGGCGGTCAAGGTTGGCGATCCGTTCTCCGAAGGCACTACGGTTGGTCCCTTGATATCCCGAGTGCAGCTCGAGCGGGTGCAGGGATTTGTCGAGCGCGCCCGAAAATCCGCTGCCAGAATCCTGACCGGGGGCGGCGTTCCCACCGGTATGGAAAAAGGCTATTACTTCACTCCAACCGTAATCAGCGATGTGGACCAGAAATCCGAGATCGTCCAGAGCGAGGTTTTCGGCCCGGTCATCACGATCCAGCCCTTCGAAACTGAGGAACAGGCAGTCCGTCTGGGCAACGACGTGCTTTACGGGTTAGCGGCTTCGCTTTTCACCAGGGATATCGGGCGGGCGATGCGCCTCTCCAGCCAGCTTGAATTCGGCACGATCTGGATCAACGACCATATTCCCCTGGCTTCCGAGACCCCGCACGGCGGCTTCAAGCAGTCCGGCTTCGGCAAGGATCTATCGGCAGAAGCCGTCGGTGACTACCAGATCACCAAGCACGTAATGATTTCGCACGCTTCGTGATCCGTCATATGCAGCCCGCCATCAGTTTTGTCAACGTCAGCCGTTATTTCGGTGAGGTCAAGGCAGTAGACGACATCAGCCTGGACATCATGGATGGCGAGTTTTTTACCTTGCTGGGACCATCTGGTTCCGGCAAGACAACCAGCCTGCGCATGGTCGCCGGTTTCGAGAGACCGAGCAAAGGCGAGATTTACCTGCACGGCGTCAACTTATCCCAGCTCCCACCTTACGAGCGGGCGGTCAACACCGTGTTCCAGGATTACGCCCTTTTTCCACACATGAGCGTGGCAGAAAACATTTCCTACGGTCTGATGATCAGGAAAGTGCCAAAGGCAGAGCGGATGCAGCGCGTCGAAGAGATGTTGGCCCTGGTGCGCCTCCCCAACCTGGGAGGGCGTAAGCCCTCCCAGCTTTCCGGCGGGCAGCGCCAGCGAGTAGCCCTGGCGCGCGCCCTGATCCTCCGCCCGCCGGTGCTGCTGCTCGACGAGCCGCTGGGCGCCCTGGATCTCAAACTGCGCCAGCAGATGCAGATCGAGCTGAAAACGATCCAGCAGCAGGTGGGCATCACCTTCGTGTACGTCACCCACGATCAGGAAGAGGCGCTCACCATGAGCGACCGCCTGGCGGTGTTCAACCAAGGAAAAATCGAGCAGGTGGGCACACCTGCCGAGATCTACGAACGCCCGGGGACCGCTTTCGTCGCTGGTTTTGTGGGCATCTCGAACCTGATCAGCGGCAGCGCAGCCGAGGCGATCGCCGGCTCAAGCGAATCCTTTGCCGTGCGACCGGAAAAAATCCACCTGGCAGGGGATGGCGCCTCGGTTCCAGATGGGATGCTTTCAGCGGATGGGCGCGTGCGGCAGGTGATCTACCTGGGTATGTATACGCGCTACACCGTGGAGTTAGACCTGGGAGGCGAGCTGACCGTCGTTCACCAAAATCTGGAGACCACCTCGATGGATGTGCTCGCGGCGCGTGGCAAGCGTGTGCGCTTGATGTGGAACCGCCTGCATGTGAGACCCATAGGCGACTGAAACGGAGCTGGGCTTACCCATGCAAGCGCTCAGAAAGGCGTCTCTCAGCCAACGCATTTCAAATTTCCTCTTTCTCAGGCCGCGCCTTTTCCTGGCGCTGCTCCTGCTGCCCCCGGTTCTCTGGCTGGGCGTGGTTTACCTGGGCTCAATGCTGACTCTGCTGGTCCAGAGCTTTTTTTACCTGGATGGCTTTACCGGTCAGGTGGTGCGTGAATTCACCATGCGCACTTATGGCGAGCTGTTCACCCCCGCCAACCTGGATATCATCTCTCGAACCGCCGGTATGGCTGCCGCGGTTACCCTGGCAGCCGTGCTGCTGGCTTTCCCGCTGGCGTATTACACCACCATGCACGCCACGCGGCGGACTAAAGCAGTTTTGTATCTATCGGTGACGCTGCCGCTTTGGTCGAGTTATCTGGTGCGGGTCTATTCCTGGAAGCTCATCCTGGCTAAAGAGGGCATTATCAGCTGGTTTTTTACCCAAACGAGCCTGAGCTGGGTGTTGGAGGGGCTGCTCCGGCTGCCCGGCGTTGGGGGGCCGTCGCTTTCTATTTCACCTATTGGCATGTTCCTGGTCTTCCTTTATGTATGGCTGCCTTATATGGTGTTGCCCATCCAGGCTGCCCTGGAACGCGTGCCTGGGTCGCTGCTCGAAGCCTCAGAGGATCTAGGCGCCAACGCCTTGAAAACTTTCCGCCATATCACCTTGCCGCTGGCGTTTCCGGGAGTGGTAGCCGGGTCCATCTTCACATTCTCGCTGACCCTGGGCGATTTTATCGTCCCCACCGTCTTAGGTAATTCAAGTTTTTTCATCGGTCAGGCCGTGCTTTCCCACCAGGGCACGTCTGGCAATGTCCCCCTGGCTGCAGCTTTGACCACCGTCCCGATGGCGATCATGGCGCTGTATCTGATCGTCGCCCGCAAACTCGGCGCATTCGAAGCCTTATGAACTGATGGTCGAATATGAAGCATAATCGCTCTTCTTTAATACTCCGCATCGCCGCGCTGTTCGTGTTGTTGTTCTTGAATCTGCCGGTTTGGATTATCGCTTTGTACGCCTTCACCACCGATGAAACCACCTACACATTTCCGCTGCCCGGGATCACCACCCGCTGGTTCTTGGTGGCCTGGAACCGGGCAGATATGTGGCAGGCGCTCGGTCTCTCGCTGCGCGTGGCCGGCATCGCCACCCTGCTGGCTCTGGTGATCGGCACGCTTGCTTCCGCAGCCGTGAGCAGGAGCAAGTTTTTTGGGCGCGAATCGATCTCTTTCCTGCTCGTGCTGCCGATTGCCCTGCCAGGGATCGTCACCGGCATCGCCTTGCGCTCCGCCATGGGCTTGATGGAGATCCCATTTTCTTTCTGGACGATCATCGTGGGGCATGCCACTTTCTGCATCGTGGTGGTTTACAACAACGTGCTGGCCCGCTTCCGGCGCACCTCCTGGTCGCAGGTGGAGGCGTCTATGGACCTGGGCGCCAACGGGTTGCAGACCTTCCGCCACATCCTCCTGCCCAACCTGGCTACTGCCTTGCTCGCCGGGGGTATGCTGGCATTTGCGCTATCATTCGACGAGGTGATCGTCACCACCTTCACGGCGGGTCAGCAATCAACGCTGCCTATCTGGATTTTCAGCCAGCTCACCCGCCCGCGTGATAGGCCTGTGACGAACGTAGTCGCCTTCTTCGTCATCCTGATCACATCCGTACCGATCTTGCTGGCGTACCGCTTCACACAGCAAAGCGATCTGTCAGAGCAGCGGGAAAAATAACTACCCCATTTGCTGTGAAGTGAACCAGGGTCTTATTTACGATACCTGGCCTCAAACTCGTGGTGCGGCGGTACCTGCTCACCAACAACGTATAAGAAGAAATAAACGCCTGTTGGCCCCATAAACTTAAAGTCTTTGCGCATGGCTTGCAAAACGGCGTCAAAATCAGCATGCGAGCGCAAGTAGTTTTGAAATGAGCCGTATTCCTTGTCCAGGTCGATCATTTTACGGGCGTTACTCACGATCGCGGCTAATTTCCGATAGTTGCGAATCACCCGGCTATCCTTGCTGAGCTGGTCCAGATCATTTTCGTTGAAATTGGCTACTTGGTGGATATCGAAATTCTTGAAAGCCTCGCGCGTGCCGGGCCACTTGCTCTCCACTACTTTCCAGGAGATTCCGCTCTGAAAGACAGCTTTGCTTAATACTTCCAAATAGTCATTTAATAATTTGGGTGTGATCTTCTCGGGGGGACCAATTTCAGCCATCTTGGGCTCCTTCAATAGCGATTTAGGAAAGCTCTCTTATCCGACCAATTTTATCCTGAAATTAACTGGAAATTGTGAATGAGTCAACAACCAATGTAATATTTCACAGTTCCTGCTGCTCGAACACCCCAATCGCCAGCACGAGCGACATCAGAATAATCACAAGCGCCGATGCGGCTGCGCCGCCATTCGCCATCACTTCTGCGCTAGCTGAAGCGCTGCCTGGCAGGCTGGCAGCAACCCCTGCGGCGCGCTGCCCAAGCTGGTTCGCCCAGCCCATCAGGCCTCCCGGCAGCAGCGCGCCATAACGCGGCAGGGCGCCCGCCAGAAGCAGGGCAATTGCCAACCCAAGGCCGATGCCGCCGGCGCTAACCGTTGAGCCCGCCAGCGTGCTGCCCAGTACACTGAGCGCCACGAAGACCATCAGCCAGAGATACAACAACCCGTTCAGGAGAGCGTAATCGCCCAAGGCTAACGGCTCAAAGAGAAAAAGGGTGTAATAGTACGCGCCGGTTCCCGCCAGGATGAACCCTGTCAGGTACATCACCCCCTGGGCGGCCAATTTACTGCTCACAAAAGCCCAGCGCGGCATCGGTTTGCTGATGATCATCGCCGCCACCCCGCGTTCCTTCTCCCCTACTACAACCCCCATCGCCATTAACACCGCCAGGATGAACCCAAATTGGGCCAGATTCTTGATGTACTGCCCCATCGCATCTCCAGCGGTTGGCTCCGGGATCATCTCTGCGAACATCTCCATACCCTCGATCGATCTGAAGGCTAATGGCGTGAACTTGGCGATTACCGGCGACCCCATCCCGAAAATTAGAAATACCGCCCCCATCACCAGCAAACGCTTCGTCCGCCAGAGCTGACGCAGTTCCTTGATCGACGCGGCCCAAAATACGCTCAACTCTGCCCATATCGAGCTATCTCCGACCTGCCTCTCCCTCTCTCTTTTAATGGCTGCTCGCAGTACCCTCTCCTTGCGTAGGAGCCAGAGCGCCCAAGCCCAACCAGGCAGCAATGTTGAGGTGAAAATCAACATCATGAGAACGTAATTGGCGCTGCTAGTTTCAGCAGTCCAAACCACCGCTGCGTCTACGGCAGCGTGATACAGAACTGCCAGGGGGATATAATACCAATCGCGCGAGAGTTTTCCGCGAGCAAACGCTCGCCAGACCAGCAACGAAAATACCACGTGGATCGAGATCGCCAAGGTGCGCTCGATCAAGGGCAAGATGGCATTCCAAGGGCTGGCTGTGAACAGCTCGAGTTGGAGTTTTAGGGCAGCGAGCTGCTCTGTATTTAAACCCAGGGTGTTCGGATCGATCTCACGCATCGAGAGAAGCGAGCTAAACCCAGCGGCTGTCAGCACCCCGCCGAAGATCATCGACTCAATCCCGCCATGACCCAACCCGAGCATCAGGCTGTCCTGCCAGCGCATCCAGATCGGCTTAAGCTTCTTGATGAGCGCATAACCGGCAGCCCTAGCCAGTTCTTCGCACAGGCCGGCAGTCAAGCCCAGCGTGACCGCTGTGCGCCAGAGCGGCAGCTCGTCCACCGAGCTCTTGGGCAAGAAACCGATATCTGCCAGCCAGTCGTTTAAGGGCAGGTGCACTGCCTGTGAGAGGATGAAAGTCAGGCTCCCCACGCTGAACAACAACCAGACGGGCCTCGATACCCTGCGCAGCCCGGCTGCCAGAGCCAGTGGCAAGGTGATCATCAAAAATATCGATAGGCTATATGCCATGATCAACATGCTGTACTTCGTCGACGTTCAGGCGCTCAATTGCAAGAAGATATCTTCCAGCGAAGGGCGCACCCACTCGTAGCGATTGAGGGATAAATCGTGGGCCATCACCAGGGGCAGCAATTCCCGCTTGCCGCGGCTGACATCCTGCACCATGACCCTCAGGCGCGCATTCTCCCTTTTTACGCTCGCCACCCAGGCTTTCTCCTGGAGGGCGGAGCTAAACCTCGCCAGCATTTCTTGGTCTGAGCTGCCGTAGATAGGTTCGAACTCCAACTCCACCGCGTTGACCGGGTGCTGCTCCAGCAGCTCATCCTTGCCAGAGACCAACACCAATCTCCCTTTGTGCAGGATGGCGACGGTGTCGCATACCCGCTCGATATCCGTCAGGATGTGGCTGGAGAGGAACACGGTAGTTTTGCCGCGCAGTTGAGAGATCATATCCAGCACCTCGTAGCGCCCGGCTGGGTCCAGCGAGCTGGTCGGCTCATCCAAAAGCAACACGGGTGGGTCGCCCATCAACGCCTGGGCGATGCCCATACGTTGCAGCATACCCCCGGAAAAACCACCGATGCGTCTCCGGGCGGCATCTTGAAGACCGGAAAGAGCCAACAGCCTGTCGATCTGGCTCGCCCGTTTTGCCTTGTTGAGACCCTGAATTTGCCCCACATATTCCAGGTACTCGCAGGCGCTCATCCAGTTATAAAAAGCAGGCTCCTGGGGCAGATAACCGAAGCGCAGCCGCGCCTGCCGTCTGGCGCTGGTGGTTTCCATCCCCGCCACCCAGGCCCTTCCGGCGGTTGGCAGCGCCAGACCTGCCAGCAAGCGCATGGTGGTGGTTTTTCCTGCCCCATTACGGCCTAAAAAACCGAAGACCGAGCCATACGGAACAGACAAGGTCAACGCTTCAAGCGCCTGAATTTCGCCGTAATGCTTGCTCAGGTTCTGGCAGTAGATGGCTGCTGACTCTGGCCCGAATTCCGAAAACTCCGCCGGCACACCAGGTTGGGCCGCGTTCATCGCCTCACTCATCTTCTCGTCCAAGCACAAAATAAAGGATCGGCCCGATGACGTTCACAAAAACCACCACCAGGACCCAAGCCCACCTGGGCCCGCGCAGCCTCTCTCGCCTGGAAAGATCCAGCAATGCAATGATCATCAAGGTCACCTGGATGAGGATCAGCGGAATCAACAGGGGGAGATATTCTCGAATTTGATCCATTTCATGACTCCTTTGCTGAAGGATCTGTCTTTGCCAGCCGCCCCGGAGTGGATGGGCAACGATGTATCAACTTGCGCAGGTTAAGATGATTATACCGAAATCAAATATAATGAAGAAGAGAAAAACATGAACATGGCGACTCTCGAGGTGATACAACTCATCAAGCAATACCGCATGGGCAACCTGTCCGTGGACGCCTTGCAGGGAGTGGATCTTTCCATCCAGGCAGAGGAGTTCGTTGCCATCATGGGCCCCTCCGGCTCAGGAAAATCTACCCTGCTGCACCTGATGGGCGGTCTGGATGCACCTACCTCCGGCGAAGTGATTCTGGCGGGCAAGCCGCTCTCCCGGCTCAGTGACAACGAATTGACCCGCATTCGGCGTCTGAAGGTTGGTTTTGTCTTCCAGTTTTACAACCTGATCCCCACCCTGACCGCCGCCGAGAATATCGCTCTGCCATTACTGATCGATGGAGCGCCCATTGGTCGCTATCGTGAACGCCTGGAGGAGCTGCTTCGCCTGGTTGGTCTGTCCGACCGCGCTCAGCACAAACCAGACCAGCTCTCTGGCGGGCAGCAGCAGCGGGTTGCCATCGCCCGGGCATTCATCAACCAGCCCGAGATTGTGCTCGCCGACGAGCCGACCGGCAACCTGGATACCCGCTCTGGGAGTGCTATCCTGGAGCTGCTGCAGCGCTCCCGCGCTGAGCTGGGCGCGACGATCGTCATGGTCACCCACGACCCGCGAGCGGCCTCCTACGCCCAAAGGGTAATCTTCTTGCGGGATGGGAAGATCGCCAAAACCCTGGGTGGCGGTGAGACCAGCTTGAAGAACATCATGGCTGTGATGGAAGCGCTGGAGGTCTGAGTTGCTCGCCCGTTTACCGTGGCTTCTGCCCCTCTCCCTTGGATTGCACAACCTGAGCAACCGCTTTGGCCGGACGCTGCTAACCACCCTCGGGGTCGTCCTGGGCGTAGCGGTGGTGCTGGCGGTGGATATCACCAACCTGAGCACCCTGGCATCCATTAACCAGACCCTGGAGCGGGCGGTGGGCAAAGCAGAACTGCTGGTGGTCCCCCGGGCTGAGGAAGAAACGCTGGCAGCCGAGCTGGTCGAATGGGTCCAGGCTGTGCCCGGTGTGAATGTCGCCGCGCCTGACGTGCGCCTGCGCACTTTTCTGGCGAACGGATCATCCGATACACCTGCGCGCTGGAGCGGCGGAGGCGTCCAGTTGATCCGCCGGTTCGAGCTGCACGGCATCAATCCGGAGCTGGACCCGCTGGTGCGTCTCTACGAGCTCGAATCCGGGCGGATGCCAAATGAGAGAGGGTACGAGGTGGTTACAACCCAGAAGCATGCCCAGGAGCACAACCTGTCGCTGGGCGACGACCTGCTGCTGACAACCAGCTACGGCGTCGAGCGGCTTGAAATTGTGGGCTTACTGCGAGATGAAGGCGTGGCTGTGATTAACAACGGCGATGTTGGCTTCACCTCGGTCCAGGTGGCGCAGGAAATTTTCAGCCTGGGAGCTGAGCTGCACGAGATATCCGTCCAGGTTGACCCGGAAATTGCCAGCCAGCCCGGCAAACTGGCCGATTTGAAAGCCGAATTGGAGCTTCGCCTGGGCGAGGCGGGGCGAGCGGTCTACCCGGCGGCACGTGGGGATGTCGTCCCACGCATGTTGAACGCTTACCAGATCGGGCTTTCCTTTTTCTCGATCATCGCGGTATTTGTGGGTGCATTCTTGATCTACAATACCTTTTCGATGAGCATCGCCGAGCGCACAAGAGAGATCGGCATGTATCGCGCCATCGGTATGAGCCGCCTCCAGGCGTTGACGATGGTCCTCCTGGAAGCCAGCCTGTTAGGGTTGATCGGCGCCAGCCTGGGGGCATTGGCAGGCATCTGGCTCGCCCGCGGACTGCTGGTGGTGTTGAGCGGCTTTTTAGCCGAAGCCGCCCAACAAATACTGGTCACCCGGGTATCCCTGCTCAAGAGCATGGGTGCGGGAATTGCGGTGACCCTGTTATCTGCCCTTTTGCCGGCACTCCATGCAGCGAACATCTCGCCGCTCGAGGCGCTGCGCGTGCAAAGTCGTCTCTCTCAGCGGGTTCGACCAGTTATCTGGCTGGCGGGAATCACCATGCTTTTCACTGGCTACGCAGGTCTTTATTATATAAAGTGGCGCAGCGAGGTCAGGGTGCTAACGGGCAGCACTTCCATCTTTTTACTCCTGTTCGGCGCAGTTCTGATCCTGCCATTGCTGGTGGTCTGGCTGGAGAGAACCAGTCGCTGGTTGCCGCGGGTGGTTTACGGCAGCGAAGGCGCTCTTGGCTCTTCAAATGTTCGCCGTTCGATCTCGCGCACAACCCTGACGATCGCCTGCCTGATGGTCTCCCTGGTGATGATCATCGGCATTGGCACCGTAACCTACACCTTCGAAGCTGACATCCAGCACTGGGTGAACAGCGCCCTGGGCGGAGATGTTTTCGTAAGCGCAGTGGATACCCTGCCAGACTCTTTCACCAACCAGTTGTCGAGCGTGCCTGGCGTGGCCGCGGTCAGCCCGACGCGCTACCTGGAGGTTCACCTGGCATCTGCCTCGGCGGAACGTTCTGAAAGCCGCCGCGACCGATTGCTTTTTATCGCCATCGAGCCGGAAGCATTTCGCCGTATTGGCGATATGGTCTTCACCAGAGGAGGACAAAACCCGCAGGCAAACTGGCAGGCGCTGGAGACCGATCGCGCCGTCTTTATCTCCACGGTGGTTGCTACGGAGTTTCACTTGCAGACGGGTGATAACATCACCCTGCTTACTCGCCGCGGGGTACAAGATTTCCAGGTAACTGCTATTACTACCGATTTCTCCAATCAAGGCTATGTGATCACCGGCACCTACGAAAATCTCAGGCGCTGGTTCATCGAAAGCGGCGTGGATCGCCTTTCCATTCTCACCACGCCCGAGAGCAGCCCGCAGACGGTCGCCAAGGATATTGAGATCCGCTACGGCGAGCGCCACAACCTGGATATCCAGACCGCAGAAACGCTAAAAAACGGCGTGACCAGCGTCATGGACCAGGCATTCCAGCTCTTCGATGTGCTCACTCTGGTGGGCGTGGTGATTGGGACTCTAGGCGTGATCAACACCCTGACAATGAACGTGATCGAGCGCCAGCGAGAAATCGGCGCCCTGCGCTCGATCGGCATGACCAGGTACCAGGTCGTCAGGATGGTGCTGGCGGAATCCCTGGCAATGGGCGTGATGGGTTTGATTTACGGTCTGGGGTTTGGCTACCTGATCGGCAAGGCATTCGTTTTTGGCTTGAATGTGCTCAGCAGCTATGAGGTGGATTACCTGTTCACGCCCCAACCCTACCTGGTGAGCGCGCTGATCGCTGTGGGCGTTTCGCAAGTTGCGGCAATAGCTCCTTCCTGGCGGGCGGCGCGGCTCAATATCATCGAAGCCATCCAGCACGAGTGAGCGTCACCGGCGACGATCGGTATCAGATTTACAGCTATGAAATCATCATTGTGGAAAATTCTGCTCGCCATAGCGATCATTGTGGTCCTCGTTTGGCTTGGGTATCAAGGCTATGCGCAATACCTTGCGCCCGCGCCATCTCCACCCACGCCGACCCCAGCTTCCAGCCAGGCTGATATAGAGCCTGAGGTAGTCTCAGCGGAAGGGACGGTTGTTCCCCAAAGATACGCGCGCCTGAGTTTCAGCCTGCCGGGCACGGTGGAGGAGGTATTGGTCATCCAGGGCGAGCAGGTCGAGACGGGCCAGCTACTCGCCAGGCTCAAGGGGGAGGAAGAGCTCGATGCGGCGGAGAGCGCGGCCCTACTCGAGCTAACTTCTGCCCAGCAGGACCTGGATGCCCTCTACGAGGTCGTGGAGCTGGCGGCTGCGCAGGCGCAGATGAGCCTGGTTGAAGCCCAACAATACGTCAAGGATGCCGAGCGCCTGGTGAATAATATGAACAGTAAACCCTCCGAGGAGCAAATCCAGGCTGCCGAGGCAGCCGTGCTGTTAGCGGAGAGAAAGCTGGAGCGCGCTCGAAACGCCCTGAAGGAAATACCAAAGAGGGCTGAATACAGCGTGCGCCGCGCTGCGGCCCAACTGGTGATCTATGCCGCCGAACAAATTTATTCTCGCGCGGTAAGCTATCTGAACGCCTTGCAGGGTTCCCCCAGCGAGCTGGATATCGCCCGGGCGGAAGCGAACCTGGCGCTCGCCATGGCACAACTACACGAGGCCGAAAAGCAGCACGAGAGGCTCAAAGCCGGACCGGACCCAAAAGATGTAGAGCTGGCTCAAGCGCGCCTGGATAACGCCAGAGCCCAGCTAGCCGCCATCCAAAGCCGCAGAGGAGACCTGGAACTGCGCGCTCCCTTCTCGGGCGAGATCGTCTCGCTGACTCTCAAAGTGGGCGAGGTCGTCAGCCCGGCTGCACCCCAGCTCGTACTGGCAGATCTATCGCGCTGGCAGGTGGAGACCATCGATCTGACTGAGAGAGACGTAGGTCTGCTCGCCCCTGGAATGCGAGCGCGCATCACCTTGAACGCCTTCCCCGATCGAGAGTTCGAGGGAATCCTGCGGGAAATCGCATTATCCGGGGTGGAGCGTCGGGGAGCTGTGACTTACCCGGTCTGGCTCGATTTCGAAGCCGGCGAACTGCCGGTGCGCTGGGAGATGACCGCTTTCGTGGATATTTTGCTGCCATGAACAGCAATATGACATGAACACTCCACCTGCCCTGTGTTTATTCAATGACCTGTTCCACTAGGAGAGTGTAGCCCAGTGACCAGGTAGTTTCAAAAGCCTCTTGATCCAATTGGCTGTGCAAAACAAACAGGTATCGTATTCCTGCTGGTCGCCAGCCCAATACCCCTTTTTTCGAACCTCTCCTGCTTCAACTGCGTAACTCCTAAATATGGACAATTCTGACCTTAATTACGGTATAATACTCAATGGAAATTATGGTTTTTTCAAGCGTGATGATAACTTTATGCGAAGAACCGTGTATCTCCATGAACAAACCCGGGTGTCCCCGTGCGAATAGCTCTATTAGATTATTCATAGCGCTTCTTACTGGTTTGGCGATTTTATCCGCCTGCCTGCCAACCGATAAACAACAAATCGAGTCCCAGGCTGAACCGAGGCTGCAATTCATTGAGTTTTACTCACCCTTTTGATCCACCTGCAGGGAAGTGCTGCCCGCCGTGCGTGGGCTCGAAAAGGAATTCGACGGTCGGATTGAATTTATACGCGCCAATATCTTAAACCCTGAAACCGAAGCGCTGCAAGAGCAATACAGTTTCAGCACTACACCGGAGTTTTACCTAGTTAACCAGCAAGGGGAGATACTTGGTTTCTGGGATGACAGCCTGGTTGTGGAAGATCTCCGCCAGGCATTCGAAGCGGCTCTTAATAAGTATTGATCATCAATGGAGCCTGGTTCCGAACCGCAGATACGGAACATCCAGATATTAGCATCCAGGAACGGCTGCAAGCAAGATCCAGACGGATGCTGCAACCAGTACCGCCGCAGACTTGAGCGGTTAAAGCGGCAAAAGGCCGGTGAAGCTACCGGTTGGTATAGGAAGAAGCAGCTTCATTGGCTTGATACTTTAAGGCGCTAGATGATCAGCAGGCTGATATCATCAGCCTGGGTGGCTTCCCCTATAAAGCTTAGCAAGCTGTCCACCCAATATCTCAGAGGCGGCCGAGAATATGCTCTGGCTTCTACGGGCAGGCTTTGCCAGCGCTGTTTTCCGAATATCTCGCCAACCCGATTCTGGGCTTCGGTGATGCCTTCCGAATATAGCACCAACATATCCCCGCTAGATAGATACACGGCCATACTTTTAGCATGCCAGCATGTCAATGGAGTTATAATATTTGACATCCTCTTCAACCAAATAGGAGGCGAGCGTGGCATACATATTTCCAAGTCGGAAGTGGGCAGACGTATTTATGGATCTGCTCAATGAAGACGAAGAATTCGCCAAAGCCGGAGCCAATTGGGAAGGCGATATCAATTTTGTGATCCAGAACCTGCCCGGCAAAGACAGCAGCGAAATCATCTACCTGGACTTATGGCACGGCACATGCCGGGGGGTGGATTACATGGACGAAAAAGATGCCCGACCAGCCGCCTTCCGGATCGTGGCTCCGCTGGCAAACTGGAAGCGGGTAATCAATAAGCAGATCGGCCCGATTCCCGCCATGGTCAGCGGGCAGCTCAAGGTGTACGGCAACCTGGCGTACATCTTGCGCCATGTGCTCAGCTCGCAGCGCATGGTGGAGTGCGCCGTCAGAATGAACACTGTGTTTCCCGATGAAACCTCCTGAGCGCACAACCGGAACGCACAGGCGCTGGCGATGACTAAAACCTTTGGCAAAATACTTAGAGTAGATCTGGAACGTGGCAGCTTCCAGGATTACCAGGTGGAGGCGGAGTTGCTGGGTG
>DATEDC010000095.1:0-16921 GCA_035286585.1 Anaerolineales bacterium | reverse complement strand
GTCGCCAGGCTGGCCGACGGCGATTACGTGCTCACCTTTGAGACGGGCCAGATTGGCCTGAACCAGCGCCCGTTAGGCCGCATGCTCAACCACTGGGATATCTTCGTCGGGTATGTGCCGCCCGGGCAGGTCGCACCGGCTGACCTGGATGACATGCTGAAAAGGGATAAAATCCTGTCCTCTCGGCGCCGGTTCCCGCACCCGCCGAGGGAATGCCCGCCTTTGCCATTTCCTTTGGAATGGAAGCTGAGGCGGTCGAGCCGACTCCGCTGCCTCTCGACCAGGCGGCTGAAGCGCGCGCCGATACGCAGAAGCTGCTCAGCCGGTGGGGTTCCCTGACCCCGCGCCAGCGCCAGGTCGCTGCGCTGCTCGCTCAAGAGGAAACCAGCCGCGGGATTGCCGCCCACCTGGGCATCGCCCCGGCGACCGTCCGCAGCCACCTGAGCAGCGTGATGCGCAAATTAGAGGCAAACGACCGCACCGACCTGCGCCGCCAGCTTGCCTCCCTGGATACCCACGAGTGGGCGAGACCGCTGGATGAATATAATTACGCTACACCGTAATCCGAACCAAGAGAAAATGAGACCCCAGAACCATGAATGAATACGCCGATCTAGAAATCAGCCTGCACCGCCACGACGCCAGCTCGTACGCGGTCGAATTCCGCTTCAGCCAGCCGGAGAGCGATGCCGATATCCGCCTGGGTGTGGGCAAGCCCGCCCTGGCCCAATTCGACTTTGACGCTCTGAACTCCCAGTCTCACGACCCGGCAGCCTACGGGCAGACCCTCAGCCAGAGCCTGTTCGCCGATCCAGCGATCCAGACCGCCTTTGGTCAGGCGCGCGCAAGCGCCCAATCTCTGGACGTGCCCATCCGCTTGCGCCTGCTGGTAGGCCCTTCTGCCCCCGAGCTGCACCGCCTGCGCTGGGAGATGCTGCGCGATCCAGGGGATAACTCCCCCTTGTTCACTGGTGAGAGCCTGCTCTTCTCCCGCTATCTCTCCAGCCTGGACTGGCGCCCGGTGCGTCTGCTCCCAAAGGCCGAGCTGCGCGCCCTGATCGCCGTGGCGAACCCCTCCAACCTGGAGGAATATGACCTGGAGCCGGTCGATGTGGCTGGCGAGGTAAGCCGCGCCCGGGCAGGCCTGGGAGATATAAGCGCCACCGCCCTCCCCGAGGCGGGCACAGACCAGCACGCTACGCTGACCGACCTGGTAGCGCGTTTGCGCGAAGGGTTCGATATCTTATACCTGGTGTGCCACGGCGCGTTCATCCGCGACGAGAGCTGGCTGTGGCTGGAAGACACGGATGGCAAGGTAGACCGCACTTCTGGCACCGAGCTGGTAACCCGCCTGAGAGAGCTGGATAAGCGCCCGCGCCTGATCGTGCTGGCCTCCTGCCAGAGCGCAGGCGCCAGCGCCGGCGACGCCCTGGCGTCCCTGGGGCCGCGCCTGGCTGAAGCCGGCATCCCGGCGGTGATTGCTATGCAGGGCAATATCACCATGGAGACGGTCGCCGATTTTATGCCCACATTCTTTGAGGAGCTGCAGCGGGATGGGCAGATCGACCGCGCCCTATCAGTCGCCCGCGGAGAGGTGCGCGAGCGCTTCGACTATTGGATGCCCGCCCTGTTCATGTGCTTGAAAAGCGGGCGCATCTGGTACGTGCCCGGCTTTGGCGACGAGCGCAAAGGGTTCGAGAAATGGCCCGCTTTGATCCGCAGCATCCGCCGCGGTCAATGCACCCCCATACTGGGACCGGGCTTGATCGAGCCTCTGCTCGGCTCGTTTAAGGAAATTGCCCAGCGCTGGGCGGAGACCTATCATTATCCCATGGCGCCGCACGAGCGCGAATCGCTGCCTCAGGTGTCGCAGTACCTGGCGATCAACCAGGACCGCGGCTTCCCGTACGACGAGCTGGGCGAGTACCTGCGCACAGAGATCAAGCGGCGCTACAAAGACGAGCTGCCGGCTGAGCTGCAGAGCAATCACGCCTCGCTGGACCAGTTGCTCGACACCGTGGGCGCCAGGCGCCGCCAGAGCGAAACAGTGGATGCTTACAAGGCCCTGGCCCAACTGCCCTTGCCCATCTATATCACCACCATGCCCGATAACCTGCTGAACTCCGCGCTCAAAGAGGTCGGCAAGGATTCCCAGGCAGTTTTGTGCCCCTGGAACGATTACGTTGAGCAGGCCGAATCGATCTACGACCGCGAGCCAGACTACTTTCCCACCCCCGAGCGACCTTTGGTTTACCACCTGTTTGGCGAGCTTAACCAGCCCGATTCGGTTGTGCTCACCGAAGACGATTACTTCGACTTCCTGATCGGCGTGACCGGCAACAAGGACCTCATCCCCCCGGCTGTCCGCCGGGCGCTGACCGATACCGCGCTGCTCTTTCTGGGCTTTCAGATGGATGAGTGGAATTTTCGCGTCTTGTTCCGCAGCATTCTCTCTCAGCAGGGCGGGGGGCGGCGCGACCGCTACGCCCACATCGCCGCCCAGATCGAGCCTGAGGAAGGCCGCATTCTGGAACCGGAGCGCGCTCGCCGTTATCTGGAGAACTACTTCTCCAAAGGGGCTGATATCAGCATTTATTGGGGCAGCGCGGATGACTTTCTTGGCGAACTGGTGCGTCGCTTTTCGGAAAGCAGCCGCTAAACCTTTTTTACTCATCTATCCTTGTCTACATCCAGGCGTATTCTATGACTGCTAATCACCCACGTCCCAATCCTTATGTTGGACCCCGCGCATTCCGCGTTGGCGAAACCCTGTACGGTCGCGATCGTGAGCTGCGCGAGCTGCTCGATCTGCTGATCGCCGAGCGCATCGTATTGCTGCATTCGCCTTCCGGCGCGGGCAAAAGCTCCCTGGTGCAGGCTGGTCTGATCCCCATACTGCGCCAGGAAGGCTTCCGGGTGCTGCCGTTGATCAGGGTGAACCAGGAGCCGCCAGCAAGCATGGGGATTGCCACCTCAGGCGACTCCGGCGGTGTAAACCCCGAGATCAATCGCTATATCTACAGCACCCTGCTCTCCTTGGAAGAGGAGCTGCCCGACGAGGAGCAACTGCCCTTGGATGAGCTGGCGAAAATCAGCCTGTCGGATTACCTGGTAAAGCGCCTCCGGCAGGAGCCCCCCCAAGAAGGCGCAGAAAACCCCGATTCAGTCGTGCTGATTTTCGACCAGTTCGAGGAGATCCTCAACATCGATCCGACCGACCAGCAGAGCAAAGCGGCTTTCTTTGCCGAGCTGGGCACAGCCCTGCGCAACCGCAAGTTGTGGGCCTTGTTTTCCATGCGGGAAGATTACATTGCTGCGTTGGATCCCTATATACGGATGGTACCCACCCGCCTACGCAATACCTACCGGCTTGACCTGCTGGGCGTGCAGGCTGCTCGCCTGGCGATCCAGATGCCAGCGCAGAATCAGGGCGTAGATTTCACACACCTCGCTGCCCATAAACTGGTCGACGATCTGCGCCGCATCCAGGTTCAACAACCCGATGGCTCGCTTCAGGAACAGTTGGGCAGCTACGTTGAACCCGTCCAGTTGCAGGTAGTTTGCTACCGGCTGTGGCAAAATCTCGACTCGGATAAAACGAATATCACCGAGTCAGACATTGAGAGTGTTGGTGATGTAGACCAATCGTTGAGCGAGTATTATGCCGAGCGCGTTGCCACTGCCGCTCAACAGACCGCGGTCGGCGAGCGCACCATTCGCGATTGGTTCGACCAGAGGCTGATCACCGAGAGCGGCATCCGCGGCCAGGTATTGATGGCGCCCGAACGCAGCGATGGTCTGGACAACAGCGCCATCCGCCTGCTGGAAAACGCCCACCTGGTGCGCGGCGAGAAACGCCGCGGCGCCACCTGGTTCGAGCTGGCTCACGACCGCCTGATCGGCCCGGTGCGAAAAAACAACCTGGAATGGTACCAGACCAACCTGATCCTGCTCCAGCGGCAGGCGGCTTTGTGGCTGAAAGAGAACCGCCCCGACCACCTGCTGCTGCGCGACCAGGCGCTGGCGGAGGCCGAAGAGTGGGCTGCCGCCCACCCAGACGAGCTCACCGCTGGAGATCGGGAATTCCTGGAAGCCTGCCAGGAACAGCGCGACCGCGAGCATGCGGAGCGCGAGCGCGCCGAACAGGCAGTTAAACTCGAGGCTGCCGAGAAAGTGGCTGAGGCGGAAAGACAGCGCGCCGAAGCGCAAGCCCTGGCGGCTCGCAAGCTGCGCCAGCGAGCCATATTCCTGGCAGTGTTGCTCCTGGTGGCTGTGGGGTTGGCGGGCGCGGCTGGCTACCTGGGGAATATAGCCACCCAGGCATCCAAAGCTGCCAATACCGCCGGGGCTTATGCAGTCACCCAGCAGGGCATCGCTGAAGCCAACGCCATTCTGGCGCAAGGCAACGCCGCCACTGCGGACGCTGAACGACTCATTGCCGTCGAGCAGCGTATCGCTGCCGAAACGGCCCGTGCTGTCGCCGATAGCGAGAGGAACGCCGCCTCAACCGCCCGGGCTGAAGAGGCTGCACAGCGCGCCAAGGCAGAGACAGAAGCCGTGGCCCGCGCCACCGCTCAGGCGGAGGCCTTGGTGCAGAAGGATATCGCCCTCTCCCGCCAGCGCGCCGCCTTTTCGCTCAGCTACATCGAGACGCAAACCGACCTGGCTTTGCTCCTGGCGGTGGAAGCCTACTTCACCAGCGACACCCTGGAAGCTCGCAGCGCCATGCTCAGCGGCTTGCAGCGCGGGCTGGGGCGCAGATTCAGGCTTATCCCTATTCCGCCTGCCAACCGGAGCGTTTACAGCGTCTCCATGAGCCCGGATGGCAGGCACATGGCCTGGGGCAGCGAAGACGGCACCCTTACAATCTGGGACTACACGGTTGGAAGGCCGGTGCACGCCCTTTCTGACTCGCCCTCTCGTGCCTGGAGCGTCGCATTCAGCCCGGATGGGCGCATGCTCGCCTCTGCCCACGAAGATAGCTACATTGTCCTCTGGAACGTCGCCAGCGGCGAGAGGATCGCCCGAATTCCCAACCAGAACAAGGTGCTCTCCGTCTCATGGAGCCCAGACAGTCGACGATTGGCTGCGGCGGTCGGACCGCACGTTGTGGTGTGGGATATCGCCAACAAGAGCAGGTTCACGGTCAGGGATATTGTCTTCGATAAAAACCTGGGCTTCGTCGTGAGCGAAGTGGCCTGGTCGCCGGATAGCAAAATGATCGCCGCAGCGTGTGAAGACAAAATCGTTTATATCCTGGAACCCGAAACAGGCGAGATCGCCAAACAGCTCGCCGGGCATCAAAACAAAGTGAAAAGCGTCGCCTGGTCGCCGAACAGCGCTTTGCTCGCCTCTGGCGGCGATGACCTCAAGGTGTTCGTCTGGGATATCGCCAATACCCAGGCCATCCAGGAGCTAGAGGGGCATACGGATAACGTGTTGAGCGTGGCGTTCAGCTTCGACGGCACGCTGCTCGCCTCCGGCGGCGATATATCCGATAAGAGCATTATCGTCTGGGACGCCCAAACTTTCGGACAACTCGACCGGCTCACCGATTACAGCCTTTCCGTCGAGAGCGTTGTTTTTGTCCCCCGGGCCGGAGACGTGCTCCTCGCCTCGGGCAGCCGGGATGCCTCCATCGGCTTATACGAGGTGACGACGGAGCAGCCTCTCAACCGCTCGCTGGTCACCAGCCGGGGCGAAGTCATCGCCTCCGGATTGGATCAAAGCAGCGCCCAGTTATTTGCCCGTTACCTCCCCTCTCAGGCAGACCTGAAGGTCACGATGTTAGTAGAAGATAAAGAGCAAGAGGTGCGCTCTGGCCTGTCTAATTTCCGCCGGGTGACCAGCGCCGCCTTCAGCCCGGATGGGAAGAGCCTGGCTTACAGCACCGACAATGGCAGGCTCACGATTGTATCCGTCGAAAGCGGCGAGGAGATTCGCAGCCTGTCAAACGCCTCTGGCCCAGCCTACAGCCTTGCCCTCAACGACCGCTATCTGGCTTCCAGCCACTGCGCGCAGCTTGACGATAGCGGGAATCTTTGCCTGCAAAACGAAATCTGGTTGTGGGAGCTGTCAACCGGAGAGCCCAGTGGGGATGCGCTCGTCGGGCATACCAACTTTATCACCTCCCTGGCCTTCTCGCCGGATGGCGAGGTGCTGGCCTCAGGCAGCCGGGACCAGACGATCATCCATTGGGAGCTGGCTTCCCGAGAACCCGAGGGCCTGCCCCTCAGCCGCCACAGGGGCGGCGTGACCAGCCTGGCGTTCAGCCCGGATGGGAAGCTGCAGGCCTCGGGCAGCGCAGATCAAACTGTCATCTTGTGGGATGTCGAATCAGACCAGCCCATCGGAGATCCGCTGAGCGGCATCGCTGCAAGCGTAACCGGCCTGGTATTCAGCGCCGATAGCCTGGCTATATTTTCAGGAACCCGAGACGGAGAAATCCTGTTCTGGGATGTCGATTACCAATCCTGGATCGGGCGCGCCTGCCGCCTGGCGGGACGCAGCCTGACCGAATTCGAATGGAAAGAATTTTTCCCCGACCAGGAGTACAGGCCCGCATGTGGGCAAACCGCAGCCGGCGGAGGCACGCCTGCGCCTCCGGCGACGCCCACCCCTACTCCCACGCCAACGCCATGATTTTTGGAGAATGATATGAGCGAAGAACTACTGGCCTTCAACGGCATTGACGGCGCCAGCGGGGAATACCTGCTGCCCCAAATGACACCCGGGCAGTTTTCAGCCATCGTCCGGGGCGAAAATTTAAACGAAACCGACGAAAAACACCTTAAAGAGCTCAAATGGTGGTTCGAGCGCACCAGCCAGGGACATTACGGCGTCAAAGAAGGCGTGGATGTGAAAAACCTGGCCGAGACCGGCTGGGGCGTGATCTTTGCCCACGACGCCGATCCCGCTGTTCGGGACGCCTTGAGCGAGCTGCTCGATTGGCGCCAGGAGGGGGCCGCGGCAAAACAAGGGCATTATTACCAGGAATACAGCGGTGATAAGGGCTACCGTCCGGGCGAGTCCAAGCAGGCTTTCCTGGAGCGGCATGGGGTTGGCCCTGGACCTGCCGACCCGGAGAAAGTGCCCTATTACCTGTTGATCGTTGGCGACCCCGATTCCATCCCTTACCGCTTCCAGTACCAGCTCGACGTGCAGTACGCCGTCGGGCGTATCCACTTCGAAAGCCTGGATGAGTATGCCTATTACGCCCACAGCGTGGTCGAAGCCGAGAAGCGCAAGCTGGCCCTGCCGCCTCGGGCAGCATTCTTCGGGGTGAGCAACCCGGACGACCGCGCCACCAACCTGAGCGCCGAACACCTGGTGAAACCGCTGGCAGAGTACCTTGCTCAAGACCAGCCCAACTGGCAGGTGGACACGGTGATGGCAGAAGAAGCCACCAAGAGGCGCCTGGGCGCGCTCCTGGGGGGCGCAGAGACGCCTGCCCTGCTGTTCACCGCCAGCCACGGCATGGGTTTCCCCAACGGCGACCCGCGCCAGTTCCCCAGCCAGGGCGCACCGCTCTGCCAGGATTGGCCTGGGCCGAAGAATTGGAAAGGTCCCATCGACGAGGATTTTTATTTCTCCGCCGCCGATCTGAGCGCCGACGCCAGCTTGATGGGCCTGGTCGCTTTTCATTTCGCCTGCTACGGGGCGGGGACGCCTCAATTGGACGAGTTTGCTCGCCAGGCCTTTAAAACCACTCGGGCCGAGATCGCGCCGCACAACTTCATCGCCCGCCTGCCTCAGCGCATGCTCGCCCATCCCAAAGGCGGGGCGCTGGCGGTGGTCGGGCATGTTGAGCGCGCATGGGGTTACTCCTTCTTGTGGGGTAAAGCCGGCAAGCAACTGGCTGTCTTCGAAAGCACGCTCAAGCGACTTGTGGAGGGTCACCCGATCGGCTCGGCGGTCGAGAAATTCAACGAGCGCTATGCCGAGCTGGCCTCTGACCTGACCATCATGCTCGAAGATATATCGTTTGGCAAAAAGCCCGACGACCTCGAGCTGGCGGGCATGTGGACTTCTAACAACGATGCGCGCAACTACGTGGTGTTAGGCGATCCCGCCGTGCGCCTTATGGTTGCGGAAGACGGCGCTCAGCCTGCCGAACGACCGGTGATCTCAATCGCGGCTGCTCCCCCAAGAAAAGCCTCCCCCGCGAGCGCCCAGCCTCCTATTCCGGCGCCAGAATCCCCCTCAAGAGACTCCGCCGTCGCTGCTGGGGCGGTGGATGACTACGGCTTGATGGACAGCCTGCGCCAGGCCAGCTCCAGCGTGAGCGCTGCCTTGCAGCAATTCATGACCAAGCTGGGCGAGGTACTGTCGGATGCCCTGGAGGATGCCATCACCCTGGAAATCAGCACCTACGTAAGCGAAAACATCTCCGCGGTCGAGGTCAAGGAAGGCAAGGTGGAAGGCGCCAGGCTGCGAGCCTACACGCGCATCAAGATGGATGGCGATACGCTGGTGATCCTGCCTGAAGTAGACGGCGAAGTGGATACCGATCTGTGGAGTGCGCACATGCAGATCGTCCAGCAGGCCCAGGCAAACCGCGCCGAATTCTTGAGGACGGTGGTGTCCGCCGCCTCAAACCTGGGCAGCTTCTTGAAACCATGACCGCTGGCAGCATTTATTGCCTAAAATACCATGAGCCTTTCGCTTTTTAGCTTCTGGGACTTCCCCTCATCGTCCGGCGCATCCGCGGTTTCGTTCGCCGCCTCCGCTGAGACGGCTGTCCCGCCTGCCACCTGGCGCGTGGATCTGCCGCCGGATCACCAGGCTGCCGCTCAGGAGCTGGAAGTGTACGCCTCCCAGGCTCAGGCGTCTTTGCAGGTTATCGCTGCCTTGCCAGAGCGGATAGACAGCCTGGTGGCTCGGGTGCAGGATTCAGGCGCCGCCGGCCTATCGTTCAGCGCTGCTGAACAGGCGGATCTGCCTGACGAAGAGGCGGACTTGCTGCTCTCCCTGGTGGAGATCGATCGCTTTGCCGAACAGGTCAGCTTCGGATTGGAAGAAAGGCTGCCCCAGGATTGGCAGTCTTCCTATCGCCAGTTTCAAGCTGCCGCCTCGCGCCTGCTGCGCTCGATCAGCCACCTCGCCTGGGTGGAGACCAGCCAGGGAGGACAGTTGCTCGGTCGCACATCGGTTGGCTGGGCGGGTGATATGCAGACGTTTTATCGCCCTGCCCTGCTCCCTCAGCAGGCTCTCCTGCACCAGCGTTCGCTGGAGGTCGCCCTGGCCGCGCGCTATGCGCTTATCCGCCTTTTCACTGCCACAATAGCCGCCTCCTCGCGCCTATCGCTGCTGCTGGCTACTCCCGGCGGCGCTCTGCTGTCTTTGCCTGCCGTTTGGAAATACGTCAACCAGATACTTTCAGAAATAGAACAATATAAGCTGGTCGCTGCTCGTTGAGCGCCAGCCAGAGAAGCAACCCCAATATCTTAAGGAGTCCAAAATGGCTAATGAATTCGATACCGCCCTGAAGAACGTCGCCGCCAGCATCGCCCAGTACGTGAAAGACGCCAGCATGATGCAGGTGGAGACACATTACGTCGAGATTGCGGAGAACGAGCCGGTTGGTTTTGAAATGGCAAAACCAGTCGCCCGGACGATCATTAAGCTGGATGGAGACAGCGAAACTGTCATCCCCATGCGCAAGAACGAGGCCGGGTCCAACGTGGTTGATAGCGAGTTATTCGAACTGCACCAGCAAAATGTCAGCACCGCGATCGACTACCGGGCGCGTATCCTCAACGCCCTTTTGAGCACCCTGTCTGGGCGCGGCTAGGCGCCAACTGCGTTCCGAGGCGCAGCGAGATCACGCCTCCCGTAGGGGCATGATGTAGATATAATAGTTCCTGTATACGCAAGTTCATCGGTCGTCACCTCGAGTCGAAGCTGGAAATCACTGCCTACGAAGCAGGCAAGGTGACCTCGCTAAAGGTCGTCTCGGAACCCTTGCCGTTCGAAATCACCCAGACGTTTACGCCTGTAGAGGGCGGCACGAGGATCGACTTCGTCGCCCAACCAGTATTTGATCACATCGTTATGCCACATATAGGGGCAGGTGAAAGCGTGGGGAAAACGCCGAAAAGGCTACTTCTGTGGATAACTTGTGTAAAACTGTGGATAAGTCCTTCTGCATGGGGAAAACTGGCTCGTTTGTGCGAATTATCCCTTTTCGCTCCACCCCCATATATGGGGGGTGGTTTTTAGCTGCCCCCATATAACCGTTTCCGCTCCTGGGTCGAAAATTGAGCTGCTCTTTATTCGACTCTTTCCCCAGAGGAGAGGTGGATAGAATCAACGCAACTATGCCGTACCTGTGACCTTTTCAGCATCTTCATCCCTGCATATAGGGCAGCTAAGTCTCAGCCGGCTCACTTATCCACTTATCCCCAGCCCCTACTAAGACTGCTAAATATAGAAAGATAAATACAGGAATTAATTATAAAGCCCTGAAAAACGGAAACAAGCAGATGCCGTAGTGGTCATCTGGGCAGGGGCGAAGACTGAAAATACTTGCTCAACAAGGGAGCGATATCCACGGGAGTGTGCTGTTGGAGAACAACGAAGAAATCCGCTGCGCTGGCGATCTGGTAAGAATATTCTTCAACATAGCTTCGCAGCACCGCCAAAAACACCGCATCCCCAACCACTTTGCGCAGTTCTTCCAGGAATACGGCGCCGTTGAGATAAACAGCGTCCCGATACGCCCGGTAACCCTGCGGGTTGTAGATGCTCCCATCCACCCAGCCGCGCGGCTGGTAATACTGGACCCGGTAAGTCCACCACCAATCCAGGGCTTCAGGGTAATAGTGCTCGTAATACAGGCGTTCGCTGTAGGTAGACAGGGCTTCATCCAGCCAGGGCTCGAGCGCCTGGTCGTTGCCTACCAGGGCGTAAAACCACTGGTGGGCGGTTTCGTGAGCGGCAAGAGCGATCAGAAATTCGCCCGGCGTGCCCTGATAAAGGTTATAAAAGCCGTTGCTGAGAAAATACATGCCGTCATATTCCATCCCATCCAGGAAATCAGCCTCAACCACGCTCAAAAGCCGGCGCGGGTATGCGCCGAAGAGGTCTGTGAAGAGGGCCAGGGCGTCGGCTGTGGCTTCGAGAGCAGCCTCGCCGGCATCCCGGTGGTGAGGGAGCATGTAGCTGCGCACCAGTACGCCATCAACCTGCTTCTCGGCGAGGATATACTGGTTACTGACCGACCAGGCAAAGTTGCGCGCCGCCAGGTGGCTGAAATGCAGCCATTCACCCCGCCTTTCTGCCTCCGCGCTGGCAGCGATCGTCAGGTCGGCGCGCGGGTCCGCCAGGCGGATGCTGACATCGAAATCGGCAACCGCGTAAACCAGGTGCTCTCCAAAGTAGCCGGCCCGGTGAGCCACCCAGCCTTGCCCCTCCTGATATGGAGGAATGAAAGGGTACCAATCCACCAGATTGGTCTGCCGCCGGGTGTAGCCAAAGGGTACCGGGCGCGTCTCGGCTGAAGGGGTGGGCGAGGGCAAGTTAAGCTCGTAGCTCAGAGAGAGGGCGAGGCGCTCGCCTGGAGCCAGAGGTTGAGGCAGGGGGACGTGCAACTGGCTGTTTTTAAATTCATAATTCTCCACCGCTTGACCGCTCCCCCAGGCGACGCCGTTCAATTGGAATACGCCAGGATAGTAGAGCGGCTCTACCATCAATAGTATATTGGAGAGGTATTCTGCAGACTGGTTGAGGTAACCGATCTGTTCGTCTACAACCAGGAAGTGTTGTTCGTAGTTCAGCACTGCTGTGAGTGTGTATTGGGTGCGCGCCTCGGGATTTATAGTGGAGGGGGTAGGGGATAAAGCGGGGCTTTCAGGAAGGGTAGGGGGATGGGTTTTTGTCGGGTCGGAGTTGACGGGCGGAGCTGTCCTGGTTGGCTCCTGCCGGGGATTTGGTTGCAGATTTGGTGCGCCGGGAGTTGGGCTGTTCGTCGTTTGAGCGACGCAGGAGGTGAGCAGCAGCAGAGCGACCAGGTAGCGAGCTTTCATCTAAGCAAAAATAGTTTGGTATTAAATCTTGGGTTTAGATGCGCTCTTTGATGCGCAGCAAACGCCAGCCCGCCTCGATCAAAGTTGGCTCTTTCTTGGCAAAGTTCAGGCGGATCATATTTTTTACCGGCTCATGGAAAAAGCTGGAACCGGGCACAGCCGCAATGCCGATCTCTTTGATCAGCCAATGACAGAAAGCGACATCATCGTCAAAGTTCGTCGGGGAGATGTCCACCAGGACGAAGTACGCGCCTTGCGGCTCGATATAGGCGAGACCAGCCTCAGCCAGATAACCCAGCAGCAAGTCCCGGCGATGGGTGTAATCGGCCAGCAATTGATCGTAGTATGAATACGGGAAAGACAGGGCTGTAGCCGCGGCTTCCAAAAGCGGCGCCGGGGTGCTCAGGTTGATATAGGTGTGCAGCTTGTGGATTGCGGCGGTGATGGGGGCGGACGCCAGCACATAGCCCAGCCTCCAGCCGGTGATGGAATACGTTTTGGAGAGCGACCCACAAACCAGGGTGCGTTCGAACATGCCCGGAAGGGTGGAGATATATGTGTGCTGGTGGGGCTTGTAAACGATGTGCTCGTAAACGTCATCTGTAATCACAAAAGCGTCGTATTCCTGGGCTAAATCTGCGATAACGTGCAGCTCAGCGGGGGTAAATACTTTGCCGCTCGGGTTGGAGGGGTTGCACAGGATCAATGCCCGGGCGCCCAGACGGAAAGCCCGGCGCAGCTCGTCGGTATTCAGGCTGAAATCTGGGGGCTGCAAAGAGACAATCAGCGGCTCTGCGCCAGCCAGGTATAGATCGGGGCCGTAGGTTTCGTAAAAAGGGGAGAACACAATGGCTTTGTCGCCCGGATTGCACACAGCCAGCAGCGCCAGGAGCATCGCCTCGGTCCCGCCGCAGGTGGCGATGATGTGCGCATGCGGGTCGATTTCCATACCCATGAAATGGGTCTGCTTCCGAGCCAGGGCCTGGCGAAAGCGGGACGACCCGCGCGAATCGGCGTATTGGTTGTAGCCGCTGCGCAGAGCCTGCTGGGCCGCAGCGAGCAGTTCATCTGGCGGTTCGAAATCCGGATAGCCCGAAGAGAGGTTGATGGCGTTGTAGAGGGCGGCCAGCTTGCTCATCTCGCTGATGACCGACTCAGGAAATAGATGAAGGCGCGCGGCTGTTTGGGGCATGTCAGGCGACCATCTCCTCGCGAACTTTTTGATATAGAGCTTCAGCTTTGAGCTCGCTCAGGGTGTAGCAGGGGGCATCCAGGTGTTCAGCCAGCGATTGGGCTAAACCCTGGTCGAAAGCGGTGTGTTCCATGTTAATGACCACGCTGCGAATATCGTCTTCGGCAATTTGCTCCGCAATGCGGTGAGATTCTTCTTGGGGAGGCAGGCTGCTCATCGAGACGTTTCCCGCCCCGTCAGTGAGTAAGATCAGCAGTGGCATGACGTCCGGGTGCAAGAGGCGTTCTTTTTGGATGATCTGCATTGCAAGGAGCAAACCGGCTGAAAGGGGCGTTTTCCCTCCGACGGGGATGTCTGCCAGGGCCCTTTTTGCCAGCTCGACGGAGTTGGTAGGGGGCAAAACCAGGGTAGCGCGGTCTTTCTGGAAGACGATCAATCCCACCCTGTCGCGCCGCTGATAGGCGTCGGTGAGCAGCGAGAGGATCGCCCCTTTGGTGGCAGACATGCGCTCAGCCACAGCCATCGACCAGGAGGCATCCACGAGAAACAATACCAGGTTGGCGGTCTTTTTAACGCGCACCTTTTTTTGGTAATCGTCGGATTGAATGGCGAACGCGACCCGCTTGCGCTGCTCGCTGCGACGCTTTTGGAATGGAGCTGCGGCGCGCAGCGTGGCGTCGAAAGCCAGGTCATCGACTTTACCTGGCGAGGGGCGAGCCTGTATGTAGCGGCCGCGTTTACGGTCCGTGCGCGAGCGCGTGCGCCTGCCGCTGTGGCGGCGGGTCATCTTATCCAGCGGGCTCTCTATTTTTCGGGGGATAAAGGAGGGGCCTATTTTGGCTTTTTCGCCGCCAGCCCACCAGTTTGCATAACCCGTGTCGAAGACGTTTTGCTGCGAGGGCTCAGAGGGGGCCTGCCTGGAAGCCTCTTCTTCGATCTCCTGGCTCACGCCTTTTTTTTTTCGGGGCTGTCCCGCTGCTCCTCGCTGGGGATCGGCTCAGACTCGCCCAGGCTCGTGGTAGCGCCCTGCAGGCTTTCGATCTGCTCTTGCAGGTCTTCCATACTGATTTCCGCCTGGTGGAAAGGACCCCGCTTCAATCGATGCGGCAGCGCCAGCTCGGCTGCCAGAGCGATATCCCGATCCGTGATGGCTTTTCGCCCCTCGAAGGCGGCGTGGGCGCGGGCTGTCTTTAGAATCACCAGGTCGGCCCGGTGCCCGTCGACGTTCAGCGAGGCGCTTAACGCGGCGATAGAGAGCATATCGCGCCGAGTGTAAGTAACCTGGTCAACCAGGGTCCTGGCTTTCTCGATCTGGCGAGAGAGTTCTTGCTCGCGGTCCAGCCACTCCTTGCGGAACATCTCTGGATCGGTTTCAAAAAGCAGATTGCGCTCCATGATCAGCACGCGCTCGCGCGCATCGCGGATGCCGTGAATTTCCACCGACAGGGCAAAGCGGTCAAGCAGTTGCGGGCGCAGGTCCCCCTCCTCGGGATTCATGGTCCCCACCAGGATAAATCGGGCGGGATGCGAGAAGGAAATCCCTTCGCGCTCGACGATGTTCATCCCCATGGCAGCCGAATCCAGCAGCAGGTCAACCACATGGTCGTCCAGCAAATTTACTTCATCGATGTAGAGCAAGCCCCGGTTGGCTGCCGCCAGCACGCCAGCCTCAAAGTGACGCTCTCCTTTTTGGATCGCCTTTTCGATATCCAGGGTGCCCACAACGCGATCCTCGGTTGCAGACACGGGCAGGTTGACGAACGCCGTGGTGCGCAGTTCCACCGGTAAAGAGGTGCCGTTTGAGACTCGCTCCCGGCATTCCGTGCACCAGGTCGTGGGACGGTCCGGATCGCAGCCGAAGCGGCAGTCGCTGACCACAGCCACGTGCGGAAGCAGGGCCGCCAGGGCGCGCGCCGCGGTCGATTTGGCTGTGCCGCGCTCGCCGCGGATCAAGACGCCTCCAATGCGCGGGTCGACAGCGTTCAACACCAAAGCGCGCTTCATGCGCTCCTGCCCAACAATGGCTGTAAACGGGTAAATCTGTGGCATCTGGACCTTTCGAGGTCATTATAACCGACTCGCAAACTAATTTCAAAGGTTGCCAACTTTACCTATACGATATATAATGAACGAAATCTTATTACCGAACTTGGAGTACGTCTTTATATGGATCAAAACGATACAATGACTGATCAGGGGGTAGAAACGGAGAGCAATCTAACCAGAGGATCCCAGTCAGAAAAACAAGCAGGCCAGGAGACCAACCCGATGGAGTCGCTGCTCGAGGAACAGGGCATTGACCTGGTATCTCCTAAGAGTGGGGAGATACGCACCGGCGTCATCGCCTCCCTCGGCGAGAATGAAATATTGGTCAGCATCGGCACAAAATCGGAAGGGGTGATCTCCGGGCGTGAATTCGATCAAATCCCCGCTGAGGAACGTTCTGCTTTACACGTGGGGGCGGAGATCCCAGTCTACGTGATCTCGCCTGAAGATTCTAACGGGAATGTCGTGCTCTCGTACACCCGGGCGCGCGAGGCGAAGGATTGGGAGAAGGCAGAGCAGCTCTTGACCGAGTCGCGCACGCTCGAAAGCAAGATCATCGGCTACAACAAGGGTGGACTGCTTGTGCCGTTGGGAAAACTGCGCGGCTTTGTGCCTGCCTCCCAGATCAGTCTGATGCGCAAATCCAGCCTGGGCGTCGATTCGCCCGAGGATCGCTGGGCAAAAATGGTCGGCGAAGATATCTTCGTCAGGGTGATCGAAGTCGATCGTGAAAGACACAGGTTGATTTTATCGGAACGGGCAGCTCTGCAGGAAACCCGCGAAACCCTTAAGGACAGGCTTCTCGATGAGCTGAATGAAGGCGATATTCGCACGGGTCGGGTGACAAGCGTCGCCGAGTTTGGCGCCTTTGTAAATATTGATGGCGCTGACGGGTTGGTTCACCTATCCGAAATTTCTTGGGAGCGCGTCAAGCATCCTAACGAGGTGTTGAAGGTTGGGCAAGAGGTGCAGGTAAAGGTGATCAGCATCGATCGGGAGCGCAGAAGAATAGGCCTCTCCCTCCGCCAGCTACAACCCGATCCCTGGATGGAGAAGGTTGAACACTTGAAAGAGGGCCAGCTTATCGAAGCGAAAATCACCCACCTGACCAAATTCGGCGCTTTTGCCCGCCTGGGTGAGGATCTAGAAGGGCTGATCCATATCTCGGAATTGAGCGAGCAGCGCGTTAACCATCCCAAGGAAGTGGTCAAGGAAGGCGATGAACTGACTTTGCGGGTGATCAAGATCGATCCGGAAAGGCGCCGGATTGGTCTGAGCAAGCGAAAGGTTGACTCGCCAGCTTATTCCGACTTCGATTGGAGAACGGCTCTGGCAGAGGAGGTTGAAGGATCGCAGGAGGCCGAAGCCCCGCAGGTCGCTGCCGAAGTAAGTGAAGAGGTCGCTGCCGAAGTAAGTGAAGAGGTCGCTGCTGAAGTAAGCGAAGGGGTCGCTGCCGAAGTAAGCGAAGGGGTCGCTGCCGAAGTAAGCGAAGGGGTCGCTGCTGAAGTAAGCGAAGGGGTCGCTGCTGAAGTAAGCGAAGGGGTCGCTGCTGAAGTAAGCGAAGGGGTCGCTGCCGAAGTAAGCGAAGGGGTCGCTGCCGAAGTAAGCGAAGAGGTCGCCAGCGACCCCTTCGCTTACTTCGGCAGCGACCCCTTCG
>DATEDC010000094.1:0-2890 GCA_035286585.1 Anaerolineales bacterium | reverse complement strand
GTGCAGGCCTGGCTGCCCGTCTACGGCCGCCCGCTCGTCTTGGGGGCGCTGCGAGAGGTCCTGGAGGAGGTCCGCCAGCGCTTCCCTGCCGAGGCTGTGGTCCCCGCACAGGAGGAGCTCTTGCAGCGCGCCCGGCAGCGACTGGAAGGTTGGCTGCGCCCTACCCTGGTGCCGGTGATCAACGCCAGCGGCGTGATCCTGCACACCAACCTGGGGCGCGCTCCACTCAGCCGGGCGGCTTTGCAGGCCGCGCAGGGCGCCGCGCGGGGTTATTCCAACCTGGAATACGACCTGGAGATGGGTCGCCGCGGCTCGCGGCTGGTGCATGCGGAGGCTTTGCTGAACCGCCTGACCGGCGCCCAGGGGGCCATCGTGGTCAACAACAACGCCGCCGCGGTGTTGCTGGCCCTCACCGCCCTGGCCCGCCGGCGGGCGGTGGTGATCGCCCGCTCGCAGCTCGTGGAGATCGGAGGCGGCTTTCGCCTGCCGGAGGTGATGAAGCAGTCGGGGGCGCGCCTGCTGGAAGTGGGCGCTACCAACCGCGTCCACCTGCGGGACTACGAGGCTGCCCTGGAGGCGAAACCGGCGCTGTTCATGCGCGCTCACCGCTCGAACTTCCAGATCCTGGGTTTCACCAGCGAACCCAGCCTGGCGGAAATGGCTGCTGTCGCCCACGCGGCCGGGATTCCGCTGGTGGATGACCTGGGCTCAGGCTCGCTGCTGGATACTGCCGCTTATGGGCTGGCTCACGAGCCGATGGTGCAGGAATCACTGTCTGCCGGGGCTGACCTGGTGTGCTTTTCCGGGGACAAGCTGCTCGGCGGGCCGCAGGCCGGCATCGTGGTGGGCCGGGCCGACCTGGTGAACAGGCTGAAGAAGCACCCGCTGGCGCGCGCCGTCCGCGCCGATAAGCTCTGCCTGGCGGCCCTGAACGCCACCTTGCTGCATTACCTGAAAGATGAGGCCGAGCGCGAGATCCCGGTCTGGAGGATGATCGCTACGCCGCTGGAGGAGATCAATGCCCGGGCGGAAAGCTGGAGGGAGGCGCTGGGCCAGGGCGAGGTGGTGGCGGGCGAATCGACGGTTGGCGGGGGCAGCCTGCCCGGCGAGAGCCTACCGAGCTGGCTGTTGGCGCTGGCGCTGCGCAGCCCCGACCGATTTCTCAGGCGCCTGCGCCAGGCGGAGCCGGCGGTGATCGCCCGGGCACTGCAGGAGCGGGTGGTCTTTGACCCGCGCACGGTGCTGCCCGAACAGGAAGCGGCATTGCTGAGTGCCATCCGGGCGGCGCTTTCCGCTTAAAGCGCAGGCGCAAACCTGAGCGCCGGGGTATAATTTAGAGCGAAAAGACGAACCACAAAGGAGCCAAGACACTAGGTGACAATAGATGGAGGTCATGAACTTCGTTCATGCTAAAGATTCTTCGTGCCTTCGTGCCTTCGTGACTTGGTGGTTTAAATAAAGAGGCTTATGAAAACCGATCTCGACAACTTAATGCAGGCAGCCCGGATCGAGGCGATCTTGATCACCGGGCATGCACAACACAACCCGCCTATGTATTACTTCACCGGCGGCGGGCACATCAGCCATGCCACCCTGGTCAAGCGGTGGGGTGAAGGGGCGCTGCTTTTTTATAACCCCATGGAGCGCGATGAAGCCGCCAAAACCGGCCTGGCGACCCGCGATCTGGGCGAGTACCGCCTGCACGAATTGCTCAAGCAGGTGGATGGGGATATGCTCGCCGCGACCGTCATGCGCTACCAGAAGATGTTCGCCGACCTGGGGATCGAACGCGGGCGGGTGGCGCTTTACGGCCGCCTCGACGCCGGCGAAAGCTACGCGCTTTTCTCCGCCTTGCAGCGGGTCATGCCCGAGCTGGAATTCGTCGGCCAGATGGACGACTCTCTGCTGTTGCAAGCCCGGGCGACCAAAGATGAATCTGAGGTAGACCGCATTCGCCAGATGGGTCGCATCACCACCCAGGTGGTTGGGCGGGTCGCGGATTACCTGACTTCGCAGCGGGTCAAGGACGGCGTGCTGGTGAAGCGGGATGGCGAGCCGCTGACCGTCGGCGAGGTGAAAGGCAAAATCAACTTCTGGCTGGCCGAGCTCGGCGCGGAAAACCCTGAAGGCACGATCTTCGCCATCGGGCGGGACGCTGGCGTGCCTCACAGCGCCGGAGCGCCTGGAGACTTCCTGCGCCCGGGCCAGACAATCGTCTTTGACATCTTTCCCTGCGAGGCTGGCGGCGGATACCATTACGATTTCACCCGCACCTGGTGCCTGGGCTACGCCCCGGACGAGGTCCAGGCGCTGTACGAGGACGTGCGCTTCGTTTTCCAGCAGATCATGTCCGAGCTGGTGGCTGGCGAGCACTGCCCGGTTTTCCAGCGGCGGACCTGCGAGCTGTTCGAAGCCCGCGGCCACGCGACCATCCACCGCGACCCGCAGACCACCTCGGGCTACGTGCACAGCCTGGGGCACGGCCTGGGGTTAGACGTGCACGAGCGGCCCTGGTTTGGGCGCAACGCCACGGCACAGGACCGCCTGGAGCCCGGCTCCGTGGTCACCATCGAGCCGGGACTGTACTATCCGGAGCGCGGCATGGGCGTGCGCCTGGAGGATACCGTCTGGGTGCGCCCGGATGGCGTCATGGAGGTGCTGGCGGATTACCCCTATGACTTGGTCCTGCCGCTGAATGGGGCTTGACCTGTCAAATTCAGGTTTTTTATCGATGAGGCGCACGTGGAATTGACCCCCGCCCGTGTCCTGGGCATTGAGACCTCCTGCGATGAGACCGCCGCAGCGGTGGTTGAATCGGGGCGCCTGATTCTCTCCTCCCTGGTGGCCTCCCAGGTGGACCTGCACGCCCAGTTCGGGGGCGTATTTCCCG
>DATEDC010000093.1:0-10185 GCA_035286585.1 Anaerolineales bacterium | reverse complement strand
GCGGCAATCCCGCGGCTGGTTTCCTCTTGAGCGAGCAGCGCAGCGACCTGGCGCTGGCGCGGGGTCAGGGAACCCCAACGGTTGAGCAGTTTTTGCATGCCGAGGCGCGCTTCCGCAGCTTGGGCGACATGCGCCGGAGCCTGCGTTTCTGCCTCGGCTTGTATGTCAAAAGGCGTGGAGAAAGCAACCGCCCCCTCGGCGGGCGCGGGAACCGGCGCCGGCGAGGACAGGATTTTATCCCTTTTCAGCATGTCATCCAGGTCAGCCGGTGCGACCTGCCCGGGCGGCACATACCCGACGAAGATATCCCAGTGGTTGAGCATGCGGCCTAACGGGCGCAGGTTCAGGCCAATCTGGCCCGTCTCAAAGGTGAGCACGTAATCGCCGTCGGCCAGCCTGGCGACCTCGACCACGGTCGCCTCATGGGTCCAGCGCAGCCACTCTTTCAGGAAACGGGTCTCGAACCTGGGCCCCGTACTCGCGGTAGTGGGAACCTTGATGCGGGCGGTGCGAATCATCGCCTCGCCCTGGGTGCTGTAGTTCCAGGGCTCGCTTTGCTCGCTGGCGTTCCAGCGGCCTACTTTTGCCGGTCGGCCGTCGCTCCCAAGCAGGTCTACCCCGGCGATAGGGCGGGCGATCTGCCAGGCGTTGGGCTCGCGGTCCACCCAGCCCAGGAAGAGGATGCTGGCGCCCTGCTTGAGATCGGCGTTGCTTGCCGGGCGTTTGAAATAGGCTCGCCCCGGGTCTTTCCTCTGCTGGGTGAGGTAATGGTTCGGCTTGGCAGCCAGGCCGGCGGCGGGCTTGACGCCGCGCAAGTGCTGGATGTGCTCAGCGATCTCGTTGCACACCGCCCGGCTGACCACCAGCGAGAGGGTCAGGGAGTGCTGCTGGCGCCACTCGGTGATATCCCGGCGCTCCCAGGCGTCCATGATCTGGCGCCAGTGCTGGTTCTCAGCTTTCCAGCGCTCCTGCTGCTCGGCGGGGGTCAGGCTTTCCCAATCTTCCTCTCGGGTCTCCAGGCGCAGCTCGGTGCGGCTGACAATTTCCTTCCACGCCCATCCTGGGAGGCGGCTTTTGTGTGCCTTGAGCTCGTTCAACACCTGCTGGTTGGTTTGGGTCTTCAGTTTCTCGGCGATCTGGGTGGAGAGATGGCTGACCAGGAGGTTTTGCCGCTGTAGAGGCTGCCCCAGGGCGGCGATCTGGCTCTCGAGCTGGCGGGCTACCCGTGGGTCTGGGGAGGCGTTCTTCTTCTGGGTCAGCTCAGTCTTTGCCTGGTTGCACAGCCGGTCCAGCTCAGCGGGCGGCGATTTCTGGATTTTCTCTTTCAGCTCTTCCACCAGCATCGATTCCAGCAAGGCTTTGGGGTCTGCCCAGGAGCCATGGGCGCTCTGGTAGCGCATGCCCGAGAAGTGGATGACCATGTACTGCAGCCACTTGGGAAAGCGCTGGGGTTCGGCTTCGAAGCGCTCCAGGATCAGGGCGAGTAGCTCTTCGTGCGATTTGGCTTCCAGTTCGCGGGCGTACTTGAGCATCAGCCAGTTGACCGCGGCGCGCGGGTTGACTGCGCTGTCCTTCCCCAGGCGGGGGAACTTGAGCAGATCTTCGCCCAGGGTCTTGATCTTCAGCCGCAGTCCCTCGATTTTTAGCTGCAAGGCTTTCGATTCCGTCTCAAAGGGAGCCAGCTCCCGGTTGTATTCGGCCAGGGTAGCCTGGATCTGGGATTGCAGCTCCTTGTAAGGTTCGAGCACGGCATTCAAATCCGCCTTATGTTTTTCGTAGAAAGGGTGATCGGGGGCGAATTTCTGGTACCAATCGACCTGGCGCTCCAGCTTTTTCTTGCTCGCCTCGAGCGAAGCCAGCTTTAATTCCAGGTTGACCTTCTGTTGCCTGAGCTGGCGGGCTTTTACACTGTTGAGCGCCAGGCGGTGCTTCTGCTGCAGTGCTTTCAGGGCTTGCTCGGCTTCGCTTTTCCTCAGCTTTGCCAGAGAGAGGTCGGTCTCGACCCGGTTGACTTCCTGGATCAGCTCTGCAGCGAGCCGTGGAGCGACGGAGGCGCCGAGCATCTCCCGGCACAAGTCGATCTCTTTGTAGATGAGCAGAAAATCGCGCAGCTTCTTCTCCCGGAAGGGGTAGATAGTCTTGAGCAGGGCGGGATTTTGCCATTGAAAATGGATGGGCGAATCAGTCATCAGCTATTGCCTCAACGATAATCATGTGAATATAGAGAAACCCGGCTTCCAGAGCGCACGATTGCAAGATAAAAACCGAGTCACTTACTTATATTTTTGTACAAGGGTATAGACTTCGGAGGCAGTACCATCGATACGTTGCAGGCAGATGGTTGCTTCGTGCAGACAATGCTCGCTGGTTGGGTAGTACAACCCGTAACCGGCGAGGGGAGGCAAAGCGAAGGACCCCTGGTTCCCTTAACAATTCAGGTATTATAGACCATTACCATCTATATAGCAAGAAGAATTTCGGTTTCGTTGGAAATGACAAAAAAGGCGGATAACGCCTCCTGCCCAGATCAAAGGGCTGCGATATCCGCAGGATAGTGTCCGCAGGTGCCGAAGGTGGGAATCGAACCCACACTCCCGAGGGAACACGATTTTGAGTCGTGCGCGTCTGCCTGTTCCGCCACTTCGGCAGAATTCTGTTTTCGTCTGCTGTGATGTAAGTATATCGAAAGTGCCCGCGGGGGTCAAGGTTGGGAATTAAAGAATGATCGAGCGCCGCGAGATGTCCCTGACCGGTCAACTCGCGGAATGCGTAATCGGGAGGGGCCAGCAGAGCAGGGAAATCCGGTTCACTTGATGCGGCGAATCCTTTCCGCGATGAACACCAGCGTGAGAGTGCCAATCATCAGCAGCACCGCCAGAGCAATCATGATCGGCAAACGGTTTGCGAAGCGCAGTTGACTGAATAGATAGACGGGAAAGGTGGGCTGTGTACCTGCCAGGAAGAGAGCCAGGGCGAACTCATCAAACGAAACGGTAAAAGCTGTAAGCCAGGCGGAAATCATGGCTGGGTAGATCAGGGGCAGGACAATGCGGCGGAGCGTGGTCGGGTAGTCGGCGCCCAAATCCATAGCGGCTTCTTCCAGGCTTGAGCCGAATCCAGCGAGGCGAGAGCCGACGATCAGCACGACATACGGGAGCGCGACCACTGAATGTGCGATGCCCACAGTGAGGAGTGATCGGCTGACATTCAGCACCTCGAACAAAATCAGCAGGGCAACTGCCAGAACGATATACGGAACGATTAACGGGAGAACAGCCAATGCGAGTAAAAGATTTTTGGCGCGGAATTGATAGCGCAAATAAAGGATCGAGACCGTTGTGCCTAAAAGCGTCGCGGCAAAACTGCTCCCCAACGCAACCACCAGGCTATTGCGCGCCGCGCGCAGGATCGGTGTAGAGGCAAATAACTTTTGATACCAATCCAAGGTCAATCCCCGCAAAGGAAAGGAGAGAGATGTATTCGCATTGAGGGAAAACAGGAACATCACCGCAATCGGGAGATATAGCAATGCGGCCAGGCTAAAGTAGTAGATGGATAGAGGAAATATGGCACGATTTCGATTCATTCGAGCAGTTCCCTCAAGTTGATGAGGCGTATGGCAATAAAGACAAAGAGCAGTGTGGCGAGCAGCATGATCATGGAGAGCGCTGAGCCGAGGGGCCAGTTTGCGGCTTTTGTGAAAAAATCCTGGATAATGTTTCCGTACATGCTTCCGCTGCTTCCGCCCACCAATATTGGGGTGACATATTCTCCAACCGTTGGAATGAACACCATAAAGAAGGCGGCGAAAACGCCCGGTAAACTCAATGGCAGGGTGATACGCGTGAATTGATGGAAAGGCCTGGCGCCCAGATCCGCCGCGGCCTCAAAAAGACTCCATTCAATGCGCTGTAGAGCCGCAAGGATGGGCAGCATGGCGAAAGGAATCCAGACGTATATCAGCGTGATGATCACCGCTGTGCGGTTGTAAAGAAGCGCCGGGAGAGGCTCTTCAATCAGGTGGATGTATTGAAGAAATGAATTGATCACCCCTTCCGTGCCGAGCATTAACTTCCATGCCATCACCCGCAGAAGATAACTCGTCCAAAACGGGACGAGAAGCAGGACGAGATATAAACCCGTAGCCGCTCCGCCGTGAAAGGCAAGAAAATATGCGAGTGGATATGCGAGGATGGCTGCTGCAACGGCAACCCCCAGCGCCATAAGAGCAGAAATGCCCAGAAGACGCCAGTAACTACCCACCTCTGCAAGGCGAGCATATTGCGCCAGTGTGGGAGTCCATACCTGTAGTAAATCTCCGCGCAGGTCGGAACGAAAACTGAACGCCGCCATGAGCAGGAGCGGGGCAATTAAAAAGAGCCCCAGCCACACGAATGGTGGAAAAATGAGCCAACGAAAAGTGGCGCGGTGATCCAACCCCCAGCCCCCACCCGCCCTTCGCTCACCCTCCCCCATTTTTGGGGGGGAATGGGGGAGGGACGGGGTGGGGGCGAAGGTCACGGTGCGGCTTTCACTTCAGCCCACATGGCGGTCCAGGCGTCGCGTTGTTCGGCAGTCAGGTTCGGGGTGAAGTTCGTCTTCTCAAGGATGGCAGGGTCATCAATTGAGAAAGCCTGCTTGAGAGTTTCATCTGTAATGCCGGTCATCACATCCTGGTTCGAGTGACCATAATAGAACAGATTGACCACATTGTTGCCGGTGGCCTCGGCGAGCTTGGAATCGAGGAACTTCAGCGCAAGTTCGTAATTCTCCGTCCCTTTGCGGATACCGTAAACGCCGACCCATGAATTGCGCCCTTCTTTAGGATTTGCATATGCCACCGGCACCCCCTCGCCCAACAATAAGGCGTAAGCGCCTTGCCAGGCATAAGCCACCCATATATCCCCCGACTTCATCGCATCCACAAGCTCGGGTTCACCTGCCCAGTAGAACAGATTTAGACTGCGCTGTGCAATCCACTCTTCTTTGATGGCCGCGAGCTGGTCTTCTGTAATGGCTGTTTCATCATATTCATGTATGTAAGAGGATACGGTAACCGCGCCGGGACCGTCGTCCCACATAGAGAGATGCCCGGCAAACCTAGGATCCATCAACGCGGACCACGAGTCTATCCCTTCAGGCACCCTATCTGTGCGATAGAGGATGGAGGTGAAACCCCAATCCCAGGGGATGAAATATTGTTTGCTGTTGAACTGCCCGATCTCCTTGAAATTTTCGGGGACCTTGTCCCAATTGGTGAGTTTGCTCGTATCAATTTCTTCAACCAACCCCTCTTCAACGTAAAACTGAAGCCAGCCAGTATAAGGGTGGAAAATATCCGCCTGATCGCCGGCTTTCATCTTGCCGTAGATATCAGCATCGGATGCGCCGATCTCGAAATTGACGTTTACGTTGGGATAGGTATTCTTGAAGTCAGTCCAGAAATCCTCTGCATCGTAGCCTGCCCAATCCAGAACGGTGAGGCTCCCGGTCAATTCCGCGGGAGGCGCCTCGGTTGCAGGCGCGGGCGCTGGCGCACCACAGGCGGTCAGCGCCAGAGCGAGCACGAGCGCCAGACAACGCGTGACGAAAAACATAGACAGCTTGGTTTCCATCTCTTGCTCCTTATCAGATGAGTGATTTGGTCGAGAGTAAAACGTTTACGAGGCGCATCAACGCTTTTTGCTGACCTCCTTTCGAAACCAAGATCTATGCACCAAAGCAAATCGTACAAACCCCATATATTTTATCTGATTTTCCCCTTGGATGTGATCACCAATTCAAAGAACGCTTGCCCATGCCGATCTGGTATAGTTCCACTAACGGGCGCGCTGGTGAGTTCGCGTGGTGCTGATCAACCCCGTGCGCGTCTGCGTTGCCGACTTACCGGCATTGCATCGATTGGTGGATTTCCTTGGCGGTTGGGACGCTAGATCTGCAGGCGAGCTGCTCTAGATTGCTCTAAATATACTTACTGGCTCACTCTGGGCTGGTGGACATTTATCGGCCTTTTTACTTCTTATCAGCGACATAGATGTCTGCTTCGATCATCTTGCCCCCTGCTGTATTGACCCCTCCGGGCAGTGGCGCTGGCTTTTCATAGTCGCTGGAATGCAGAAGTGGGGGGGTTGGTCGCTTTCCGGCGACTTTTTGACGGCATCCGCTACGACAATTCTTGCCCCACTAGCTGCGGGCAGTTGAGATGCGCGCGCCCGCGAGCTGTTTTTCTGGGGATCAAGCTTCGGAATCCATCAGGGCAGATTGCAACCACCGGTCAGATTGATGCGGCAGTATTCGGACGTAGCCCCGCCGTTCAAGCGAGTCGATCGGGCCGGTTACCACCTCTCAGGATATGGCCGCGGTGGAGTATAATCTCGGAACATAACCGCACGATGACATAGTCCAAAATATCAGGTAAAGGAAGAATAAAACACCATGAGCTTAAACTACACTCAAACCCGCTGGAGCCTGGCTGATCTCTTCCCCTCCCACGACAGCCCGGAGATGAAGGAGGCCTTCGCCGAGCTGGAAAGCATGGTGGCTGACTTTGAGCGCCGGCGGGAGCAGCTCGCCGCGGATATCTCGCCGGGGGATTTCCTGAAGATCGTGGGCGAGTTCGAGCAGCTCACCCAACTGGGCTACCGCATCTATGGCTTCGCCTCGCTGTACTTCAGCGAAGACACCCAGAGCCAGGCTGCCCAGACCTTCCTGGCCCAGGTGGAGCAGTTCATGGCGAGCGTGCAGAACCGCACCCTGTTCTTCAGCCTGTGGTGGAAAGAGCTCGCAGACGAGCCCGCCGGGCGCCTGATGGCCGCGGTTGGCGATTACCGCTACTGGCTGGAGGAGATGCGCCACTTCAAGCCGCATACCCTCAGCGAAGCGGAAGAGAAGATCGTCAACATCAAGAATGTCACCGGGTCGAGCGCCCTGAGCAACCTCTACGACGCGATGACCAACCGCTATGTCTTCAAGCTGGAAGTGGATGGCGAGGTCAAGGAGCTGACCCGCGGCGAGGTGATGGTTTACGCCCGCCACCACGACCCCGACCTGCGCCACAGGGCTTACCAGGAGCTGTACCGCGTCTACGGCGACGACGGCCCCATCTTGGGGCAGATGTACCAGACCCTGGTGCGCGACTGGCGCAACGAGCAGGTGGATCTGCGCCGCTTCGGCGCGCCGATCGCGGCGCGCAACTTGATGAACGACATCCCCGACCAGGTGGTGGATACGCTGCTGGAAGTCTGCAAGCGCAACGCCCCCTTGTTCCAGCGCTTTTTCCGCCTCAAGGCGCGCTGGCTCGGGATGGAGCGCCTGCGCCGATACGATATTTACGCCCCGGTGGTGAAAGCGGAGAAAAAATTCCTCTACAATCAGGCAGCCCAGATGGTGCTGGATTCCTTCCGGGACTTCGACCCCCGAATTGCCAACCTGGCGGAGCGGGTTTTCAGCGAAAACCACCTGGATAGCGAGGTGCGCAAGGGCAAGCGCGGCGGGGCTTTCTGCTCGTCGCTGAGCCCCAGTCTCACCCCGTGGGTGCTGCTCAACTACCAGGGGCAGGCAAACGACGTGGCTACCATGGCGCACGAGCTGGGGCACGCTATCCACTCCATGCTGGCTGCCGACCACAGCCTGTTCACCTTCCACGCCTCGCTGCCCCTGGCGGAGACAGCCTCCACCTTTGGCGAGATGATGCTGATCGATCGCCTGCTGGCGGATGAAAGCGACGAGCACGTGCGCCGCGACCTGCTCTTCCGCCAGATAGACGATGCCTATGCCACTATCATGCGCCAGGCTTTCTTCGCCCTCTTCGAGCGCCAGGCCCACGAGCTCACCCGCCAGGGGGCAGCGGTGGATGACCTGGCAGGGGTTTACCTGGAGAACCTGCGCGACCAGTTCGGGGAGGCGGTCGAGATCAGCGAGGAGTTCAAATGGGAGTGGGTCTCCATCCCGCACATTTACCAGGTGCCCTTTTACGTCTACGCCTACGCCTTCGGGCAGCTCCTGGTGCTGGCGCTGTACAGGCAATTCAACGAGGAAGGCGAGGCCTTCAAGCCGCGCTATATCAAGATCCTGGCCGCGGGCGGCTCGGAAGCCCCGGTGAGGGTGTTGGCCGAAGCCGGCATCGATGTCAGCCGGGCGGCTTTTTGGCAGGGCGGCTTCGACGTGCTGGAGGATCTGCTCGGCAAGTTGGAGGCCATCCCAATCTCAGTCGCCTGATCTCCATATCCCGAGATTCGAGCAACGCACGCCGCGGTGGAGCATTATCCACCCGGCGTGCGTTTTTTTATCAGTCCCCGGATCGCTGAGGCGCTGAGAACCCTGAAGCCGCTGAAGACGCTGATTGCGCCGGAAATCTGCACCTCCCTGAGCGGAGTGCGCCATCGGCGCACGAAGTCGAAGGGTGCTCTGTGCCTTTGCGTTAAGTTTTTTGCCCTGCCCCATTGAATCTTCAGCGAGACGGATATATACTACGGTAAGAAATTAGCAAGGGAGGGCAAAGATGATGAAAAAAGTCCTCAGCGTCAGCCTGGGTTCATCCACCCGGGACCACGCCAGCGAAGCCGACTTCCTGGGAGAGCATTTCTGGCTCAGCCGCCAGGGCACGGACGGCGACTTCGAGCGCTATATCCGGATGTACCGCGAGTACGACGGCGTGGTTGACGCCTTCGGTGTGGGCGGGGCGGAGTTCTACCTGTGGGTCAAGGACCGCCGCTACTACTTCCGCGAGACCAGGCGCGTGCGCCAGGCGATTAAAATCTCCAAAGTGGGCGACGGCAACGGCGTCAAGCACCTGCTGGCCCCGCTCGCCATCCAGGCGCTGGGCGAGCACGGCGTGGAGCTGCGCGGCAAAAAAGCGCTCAAAACCACTGCCGTAGACCGCTACGGCATGGCGAAAGCCCTGGTCGACGCCGGCTGTGATGTTACTTTCGGCGATTTTATCTTCGCCCTGGGGCTGCCCATCCCGATCCGCAGCCTGAGCACCGTGCACCTGCTGGCGAGGCTGATGCTGCCGGTGATGACCCAATTGCCGATGCGCTGGCTGTACCCGCTGGGTAAGGAGCAGGAGAAAGAGCCCTCCAAAAAGTTCAGCCGCTTCTATGAGCAGGCGGAGATCATCGCCGGGGACTTTTTGCAGGTCTGGTCCAACCTGCCCGACGACCTGAGCGGCAAGATCATCGTCACCAACACCACCACCGCCCGCAACGTGGAGGCGCTGCAGAAGCGCAACCTGCATATCCTGGCGACCACCACGCCGCGACTGCAGGGGCGCTCTTTCGGCACCAACGTGATCGAGGCCGTCTGCCGCTGCCTGGTGGACAAGCCCGACGAGCAGATCACCTGGGATGACCTGAAAGTGATGATCGACCGCATCCCCATCCGCCCGCAGGTGCACGTGCTGAATTGAGCGGCTCCAACGCCACCATGGGGTACTCCGCTGCCAGCAACTGCATATCCGCTTCCGAGTTGACATCCAGCTTGCGCCCTAAAAGATACGCCCACATCTCGGCGGCGTAAGGGTTGCTGTGGAAGTGAAGACGGGTCATGGCGATAGCTTCCTCCGGCGGGACGACCCGCCAGGCGCAGGTGTAGCGCCTGTTCCCCACGCGCATCTGGCAGCCCTCCATGCGCGCTAGATTGCGGAACCAGTCGGTCCTTCTTCCCCAGCCGGAGTGAATGTAGTAGGTGTCCGTCTCCGCATCGTAGCCGTAGCCGATGGCGGTGTAGCGCTTTTTGCCGCTCACCCGTCCCGCGGTTTCCAGCAGCAAGATGCTGCTCCCCAGCATCCAGCCGAAACCGAGGCGGTAGGCGAGGATCGGCAGGCGGAAGATGAGGCGCCAGATGCCCGTGACGCGCTGGCGCGGCATGCGCATGACCAGGAAATGTTCCATGCGCTGGTAAAGCCGGTTATTCATCTGCACCTCCTGCGGTCTTGCGCTCAGCCGCGCCTGGATTATCGCATTTTTGGCGGCAGAAAGCAAATCGATCTCGCATCGTTGGGGTTTACTTAACCAAACAGACCGGACTTGCTGGGGAACTGCCCGTTGCCGCCATGAACGACGCCACCTACTTCCTGATCGTCAGAACCATCGCCCGGCTCCTCTGGAGGGGGAGTCTCCACGGCGCGGAGAACCTGCCCGAGGCCGGTCCGGCGGTGTTCGTCGCCAACCACCTCGGTCCGCAAGG
>DATEDC010000092.1:0-9232 GCA_035286585.1 Anaerolineales bacterium | reverse complement strand
CGGAGCTCGCCTGCCTGGCGCTGTGGGGGCCAAAAGCCAGGCACATCCTCCAGGCGGTCAGCAGCGCGGAGGACGTCTCCAACCAGGCGATCCCCTATTTGCAGGCAAAGGACCTCCATATCCAGGGGGAGCAGGTATTGGCCCAGCGGGTAAGCTACATTGGCGAGCTGGGCTGGGAGCTGTACATGCCCCCGGAGCGCGCTTTGCAGGTGTGGGACCTGCTGATGGAGGCGGGGGAGGAATACGGGCTGGACGTGGGCGGATACAAGGCGCTGGACTCGCTGCGCCTGGAAAAAGGCTACCGCTATTTCACCGCGGATATCACGCCTATGGAAAACCCCTATGAAGCCGGGCTGGGTTTTTGCGTGCAGTTGGAAAAGGGCGACTTTATCGGGCGCGCCGCCCTGCAAGAAGTCAAAGCAAAAGGTATCACCCGCAAGCTGTGCACGCTGACACTGGAAGGCGAGGAATTCGTCTCCCTGTACGGCGGCGAGGCAGTTTACTCAAATGGGGTGGTGGTCTCCAGGGTGCGCAGTGGCGGTTATGGGTACACGCTCAAGTGCAACATTCTATACGCTTATTTACCCCTCGACCTGGCACACCCTGGGACCCGCGTGCAGGTTGAAGTATTCGACCAGCGCTACGAAGCGGAGGTCAATCCCACTGTGCTTTACGATCCGAAAGGCGAACGTTTACGCGCTTGAGGCGCTACAAGCGTGATGGAATGACACGCAATGACCGTTAGATCATAGAAGGAGAGGTTGATGAAATTTTTTTACGCTACCGACGTACATGGTTCCGAGATCTGCTGGAAGAAGTTCATCAGCGCGGGCAAGTTCTACGAAGCCGATACGCTGATCCTGGGCGGCGATATGACCGGCAAGGCGATTGTCCCCATCATCGCCCAAGGAAACCAGCGTTATAAAATGACCCTGATGGAGCAGGAGAGCATCCTGGAAGGCCAGGAAGCGGTGGATAAAACGGTGCAGGCGATCCGCAACCGGGGTTATTACCCGTACGTCACCGATCCGGACGAGGTCGCCGAGATCACGAGCACTCCTGACCGGTTGGACAAGCTCTTCCTGGAACAGGCGCTCGAAACCATGCAGCACTGGATGGCTTACGCCGACGAGAAGCTCTCCAGAACCGGTATCCGCTGTTTTGTGTGTCCAGGCAACGACGACATGTTCGATGTAGACGAAGTCATTGCGGCTTCACGCTCGGTGCAACTGACGGAGGGCCGGGTGATCCAGCTCGACGAGCACCACGAGATGGCAAGCTCCGGCTGGACAAACCCAACCCCCTGGGATACCCACCGCGAAGAACCCGAGGAAGCCCTGCTCAGGCGCATCGAGGCGATCGTCAGCCAGGTGCGCAACCCGCGCAACGCGGTCTTCAACCTTCACGCCCCGCCCCACGGCAGCGGGCTGGATGAGGCTCCGGAGCTGACTAAGGACATGCGCCTGGCTTACGCGGGCAGGTCCCTGGTGCCGGTCGGCAGCAAAGCCGTGCTGCAGGTGATCGACAAATACCAGCCTTTATTGAGCCTGCACGGGCATATTCACGAGGGCAAAGGCACGCGCAAATACAGGAAAACCCTGTGCATCAATCCCGGGAGTATGTACGAGCAGGGCATCCTGCACGGAGCGGTGATCGAGCTCAAGCCCAACAAAATCGGCAGCTACATCCTGACTACAGGATAAGCATGGATCCCGAGAATGGAGGTGTACAGATAAACTGGTCAGGCGCTTCTCGGCACAGCAAAGATTTAGAAATTTCGTTCAACACGTTTGCCCACCCGGAAGGCGAGGGCAGGCAAACCCAGTGAAAAATAAGGAGAAAATCGATGAGTGAGGTAACCCTTTTCGTGCGTAAAGCCAGCGGACTGGTGCGATCCTGGTCAAGCTTCGATGCGTTTATCTACGCCACCTTCTCGATCAACCTGATCACGCTCGGTTTGTTCATCTTCTCTTACTGCTGGTATTTTGAGGGCAACCTGGCAACGGCGGTGGTGATCGGTGGGGTGTTCACCATTTTCGAGGTGATCGTCTACGCCAGCCTGATCTCCGCCATGCCGCGCGCCGGCGGCGATTACGTCTGGCAGTCCCGCATCCTTGGGCGCGGTTGGGGCTTCCTGTTGGCGGTGACCGGCTGGTGGTTCATCCTTTGGTTGTGGGTGCCGCTCTACGGGCAAATGCTGGCCTATGAATTCTTGACCCCCATCGCAGCTATTCTTGGGTCGCCGGATCTGGCGCTGTGGTTTACGACCTATCCAAACGGGCCTCTGTTCAGCATGCTGCTGGTGTGCTTGATCGTCTTCATCTATATCGCCATCGGCATGAAGGCCTATGCACGGGTGCAGAAATTCAGCTTCTACGTGGGAATGGTCGGTCTGGCGATCGTGTTTGCCTTGCTCCTGTTCGGAGATAGAGCCAGCTTTATCAGCGGTCTCAATGCGAATGTCCCCCAGCTTTACGGCGTCGAAGCGGGAGTTGACTACTATGCGGCGACGATTGCAGCCGGAGAGGCAGCAGGGACGATATTTGGCAATATCGGCTCACTCGCCATATTGGCCAGCTTCGCCTTGATCCCGATGATCGTGTTCTTCAACCTGTGGCCGAACTGGGGATCCACATTGTACGGGGAAGTGCGCGGCGCTTCGGACTACAAGCGCAACTTCTGGGGCATGGCCTCCGCGGTCATCGTCACCGCTGGGCTGGCGCTGGTGTTCTTCCTGCTCATCAACAAGACCATGGGCTGGGACTTCTACATCAACGCCAATGGCGCATTTTGGAGCAACATCTTCTACGGCACTGATGTCCCCATCCCAGTCTGGCCGTATCCGGTGCAGTTCGCTACTTTTTTGACCGCGAGCCGGGCGCTGCAGTTCATCGTCGTCCTGGCGGTCAGCTTATGGTGGTTTGGCTGGTCGGGCACGGTCTTCTTGAGCTCCACACGGGTGATCTTCGCGGCGGCCTTCGACCGCATGCTGCCCGAATGGGCCTCAGCGGTGGAACCGCGCACCCGCACACCGATCAACGCGCTGCTGCTGATGGTCATCCCCTCGGTGATCATCTCGATCCTGTATGCGTATAACTATTTCGACTTCCAGACCATCGCCTTGGACGCCACGCTGGTCATCGCAGTGACCTTCCTGGGCACCACACTGGCAGCCATCATCCTGCCCTGGCGGCAGAAGGAGGTCTTCGATGGATCGCCAATCGCCAGGTACCGGATGCCAGCCTGGTTGAGCTGGGTCGTATCGCTCCTCTACGCGGCTGGCACCGTCTATCTGATCTTCCGCACCTGGAACGTCGGCAGCCAGGTCCTGGCCGGTTTCGCGGATATGGACCTGCTGACCCAATTGATGGTCTTGCTGATCGCCGCCCTCAGCATATTCAACGCCTTGCTCCTGGTTTGGGTCTTTTATTACACTGTGAATAAATTGCTGAGCGGGCAGAGTTTCCCCCTGATTACGGTGGCTGGCCTGGTCTTTTTCGCCTTTCTCGACTGGCTGCTGATCGAGTGGTTCTGGGATCCCGGCTACTTGTACGGCATCGGCTGGCAGAACAGCACCTCCATGCTGTTCATGGTGATCATGTACGGCCTGGCTGCAGCGATCTACTTTGGCTTCAACGCCTACCGACGCCAGCAGGGCATCGACGTGGACAAGGTGTACAAGGAAATCCCGGTGGAATGAGTCAGTTTTGGGTAAATACTTAATTGACGGCTAATTTTTTCAATGCTAAAATACCTGGAACGGCCCTTGCGAGTTCAAGTCCGACAGTTCGTCCCATCGCAGGTGAAAACTACCACTGACCAGCTTCACCGGGAGAATGAACTTCCGGGCAGACAGGAGGTGCAGAGAGAATTATCCAGAGCTGAACCCTTTATCGTCCGCTAAGAACAATTATCAACTATCATGGAGGATAAGATGTCTCAACAAGAACGACGTTCCGGGAAGATTTCCCGCCGCGATTTCCTGAAGATGGGCGCCATGGCTGGAGGCGCAGGCGTGCTGGCTGCCTGCGCCCAACCGGGTGCTGCGCCTGGGGGCGAACTCCCCGACCTGACCAGCGGGAACAGCATCCCACTGGACGACCTGATCGCTGCCGCCAAGACCGAAGGTCAGTTGACCACCATCGCCCTACCCCACGACTGGGCTAACTACGGCGAGATCATTTCGACCTACAAGAGCAAATATGGCCTGACGATCAACGAGCTCAACCCAGACGCCGGCTCGGCCGATGAGCTGGAAGCCATCCGAGCAAACAAGGACAGCAAGGGCCCGCAAGCCCCAGACGTGATCGACATCGGCGTGGCCCATACCGAAACAGCCATGAAGGATGGTCTGGTGGCGAAGTACAAAGTGGCTACCTGGGACAGCATCCCGGATGACGCTAAGAACTCGGACGGCTACTGGTGGTCCGAGTATTACGGCGTGCTGGTCTTCGAGGTGGTCAAGCCAGATATTGCAAATTCACCCCAGGACTGGGAAGACCTGCTCAAGCCGGAGTATAAGGGCAAGGTCGCCATGGCTGGCGACGTGCTCAAGTCCAACCAGTCTGTGCAGACCGTGCTGGCTGCGGGTCTTTCCCGTACAGGCGGCGACATCAACGGGGCGGCCGAGGCCGGCCTGCAATTCTGGAAGGAGATGAATGATGCCGGCAACTTCATCCCAGTCATCGCCGACCAGGGCAAGATCGCCCAGCGCGAAACCTTGATCGTCATGGAATGGGACTATCTGGCCCTGGCAAACCGGGATGGTTTAGCGGGCAACCCAGAGCTGGATATCGTCGTGCCCAAGACGGGCGTGCTGGCTGGACCGTATGCGGGCGGCATCAGCGCCTACGCCCCGCACCCCTACGCCGCCCGCCTGTGGTGGGAGTTCGTGATGTCCGACGAGGGCCAGAATCTGTACTTGAAGGGCTACGCTCACCCAATCCGCTTCAACGACATGGCCAAGCGCGGCGTGATCCCGGCGGACATGCTTGCCAAGCTGCCGCCCGCGGAGGCCTACGAGCAGGCTTTCTTCCCGACCATTCAACAACTGACCGAGACCAAGACCATCATTACCGAGAACTGGCGCAAGGTCGTCTACGGCGAAGGCTAGTTCACCAGGAGGCGCATAGCGTGAGTGTGCCGAATACAAAAAACCGCACCATTGGGGACGCGCCTCGGGCGCGTCCCCAAACCCCATCGGCAAAATTGCCGCAATTTATTTTGGATTGGGCAGGCCTGGCGCCATTTTTCCTGTTCGCCCTGGCCTTCCTCTTTATCCCCTCCTTTTCAATTTTCGTGCGCAGCTTCCAGGCGAACGACGGCAGCTTCACCCTGAACAACATCGTCGCCCTGTTCACCCAGCGGGATATCATCAACGCGTATAAGACCAGCCTGCAAATCAGCGCGATCACGGCTGTCGGCGGCGCGTTATTCGGCTTCCTGCTCGCCCAGGCGGTCATCCTGGGCGGCCTGCCCAGGAATTTGCGCACTTTCCTGCTCACCTTTTCCGGCGTGGCTTCCAACTTCGCCGGCGTGCCTTTGGCGTTCGCCTTCGTCGCCACCATGGGCAACGCCGGGCTGGTGACGGGCTGGATCGAGGCGATCTTCGACCTCGACCTGCGGCAGATGGGTTTCAGCATCTACAGAATGACCGGGTTGAGCATCGTTTACATGTACTTCCAGTTCCCCCTGATGGTGCTGATCATGGCCCCCGCGCTGGACGGGCTGCGGCGCGAGTGGCGCGAAGCCTGCGAGAACCTGGGCGGCTCGACCCTCCACTACTGGCGCTATGTAGCCTTGCCGATCTTGCTGCCCTCCCTCCTGGGCACCACCATCTTGCTCTTCGGCAACGCCTTCGGCGCTTACGCCACTGCTTACGCCTTCTCCGGCAGCTTCATCAACCTGGTGACGATCTTGATCGGCGCCCAGATCCAGGGCGACGTGCTGTATAACCCGGGCCTGGGCAACGCCCTGGCCCTGGGGATGATCGTCATCATGAGTATTACGATGTTGGGATATACCATCATGCAACGCAGAGCAGCGAGGTGGGTGCGATGAGAGACACGAGTGTTTTTGCTCCCTGGGCTACGGTGCGCGCCTTTTTCCAACGCCTTCGTCCGGAGGAGGGCAGGCGCAAGAGCAACGTCTGGTCCTGGTTCATTTTTATCCTTGGGATGATCTACTTTTTCCTGCCTTTATACGCAACCTTCGTGTTCAGCCTGAAAATGATCAAAGATCGCTACACTTTCGAGGCGTACAAGGTAGCCTTCCAGGACCCGAACTTCTTCAGCCATTTTGGCTACTCAGTCCTATGGGCGATCTTGACCATTGTCATCAGCTTGCTCCTGATTGTGCCCACAGCTTACTGGGTGCACTGGCGCACACCGCGCCTGCGCCCGGTGGTGGAATTTATCACCCTGATGCCCTTCGTGGTCCCCGCGGTAGTCCTGACCTTTGGCCTGATTCGCGCTTACGGAAGCCCGCCCATCGTCCTGATCGGCAGCCCAGCGCTGTTGATCGCCGGTTACGTGACCCTCTCACTGCCCTATATGTTCCGGGCGGTTGACACCGGCTTGCGATCCATCGATGTGCGCACGCTGACCGAGGCGGCGCTTTCCCTGGGAGCTGGCTGGCGGGTCATTCTGACCCAGGTGATCTTTCCCAATCTGCGCGTGGCAATCCTCAGCGGTGTCTTCCTGACCTTCGCCATCGTGATGGGCGAGTTCACCTTCGCTTCCTTGCTCGCCTGGCCCGCCTTCGGCCCGTACATGGAAGAGATCGGGGCGATGCGGGCGTATACCCCCCAGGCGTTATCGGTGGTCAGCTTTCTCCTGACCTGGGGCTCTATCGGCTTGCTGCAGTTGGTCAGCCGCGGCGCAGGCCAGGAGCAAATTGCTGGCGCACACTAGCGAGATGAGGTCAACATGGCATTTCTCGAACTGCACAATCTAAACAAAATTTTTGGCAAGACCGAGGCGGTCGCAGATTTCAACCTGGACATCGAAAAAGGCGAGCTGGTCTCCTTCCTGGGACCCAGCGGCTGCGGAAAAACGACCACCCTGCGCATGGTGGCCGGCTTTGAGGTGCCCACCACGGGTCGAATAAAGATCAATGGCGTGGATATCACGGACAACCCCCCAAACCAGCGCCCGGTGGGCATGGTGTTCCAGGCTTACGCACTTTTTCCGAACATGACCGTGGCGGGCAACATCGGTTTCGGCATGAAGATCGCCAGGAAACCCGCCGAGCAGATTCGCAACCGGGTGGATGAAATGCTGGAGCTGATCCACATGCCTGGGCTAGGCGACCGTTACCCATACCAGCTCTCCGGAGGCCAGCAGCAGCGCGTCGCCCTGGCGCGCGCCCTGGCTTTGAGTCCGGCGCTGCTATTGCTCGACGAGCCCCTGTCGGCTCTAGACGCCAAAATCCGCGTCTCGCTGCGCTCTGAAATTCGCGCCATCCAGCGTAAACTGGGCATCACGGCAATTTATGTCACCCACGACCAGGAAGAAGCGCTTTCACTCTCCGACCGGGTGGTGGTGATGAACGTCGGGCGCATGGAACAGGTCGGGAAGCCGTTTGAGATCTACAACTACCCAAAGACCGAGTTCGTCGCCCAGTTTGTGGGCACACTGAACGCGGTCAAAGCCGAGGTCATTGACGCCGCCAGCCGCACGCTGCGGATTGAGGGTCAGAACATTCAGGCCGCGGCGGGATTGGACGGCGTCAGAAACGGCGACCGGGTGATGATAGCGATCCGCCCCGAGCGCCTGAGCTTCACCACGGAAGGCGTAAAGGCAAACCTGCTGGAGTGCAGGATCGAGAATATCACCTTCCTGGGTTCTATCGTGCGCATTCAGGTGCTGGTGGGAGCCCTCACTTTCCACATGGATACCTTCAACAACCCCTTCCTCGAGCTGCCCAAGATCGGCGAAAATGTGCAGATCACCTTCTCGCGCGAAGCCGTGCTGGCGCTAAGTCAAGAAAAGTCGACCTGATTCCAGCGGGGACCTGGTGAGCAAAGTCATTTTGATTCTCTCGGACGCGCTGCGCTACGATGCAGCCGTCGCCGGCATGGGCTATCTGGGTCACCTGGTAGAAACCCGAGGCGCCAGCCTGTATAAAGTTATCGGCGAGCTGCCCAGCATGTCGCGCCCAATGTACGAAACGGTGCACACCGGTCTGCCGGTCAGCGAACATGGCGTGGTATCCAATGCGGTCGTCAGGCGATCCACCAAGGCGAACGTTTTTCAGTCGGCTGTGCAGGCTGGCAGGACTACAGCGGCCGCGGCATACTACTGGTTCTCGGAGCTGTATAATCGCGCCCCCTACGATCCCATTGACGACCGGGAGGTCGACGACGAATCCCTGCTCATCCAACACGGGCGTTTCTACACCCAGGATGATTATCCCGATCTCGAGCTCTTCCGCACCGGGGGGGCGCTGGTGCGCAAATTCGAGCCGGACTACCTGCTGCTGCACCCCATGGGGATGGATTACATGGGAGAAACCTATGGGGCCGATTCGAGCCAGTACCGCAACCGGGCTATCTTCCAGGACATGTGGCTGGCGACGCTGGTCGCCGAGTGGGTGGAACGGGGCTACAACATCCTGGTAACCGGTGACCACGGCATCAACGCCGACAAGCTGCACGGCGGAACCACGCCCGAGGTTCGGGAGGTGCCCCTGTACCTGGTCAGGCCAATCATCCAGGGCAAAGGCGACACGGGAGAAATTCTCTCCCAACTGCAGATAGCCCCAACCGTGTGCAAACTGCTTGGGGTGCCCATCCCCGAGAGCATGAAAGCGCCTCCGGTGGTTTAGTTTTGAATTTCGTCCTGGTTTTATTCGTCATCATCGCGCTGACCTTTGATTTCCTGAACGGATTCCATGACAGCGCCAACGTGGTCGCCACGGCGATTGCCTCGCGGGCAATATCGCCGCGTTGGGCGTTGGGCATGTCGGCCCTGGCGAACTTTGGCGGCCCTTTCTTATTTGGGGTTGCCGTCGCCAAGACGATTGGCAATGAAGTGGTAACCGGCGAGGCTGTCACGGTCCCGGTCGCCCTGGCAGCGCTGGTCTCTGCTATCCTCTGGAACGTGCTCACCTGGTGGCTGGGCATCCCCTCCAGCTCCTCGCACGCCCTGATCGGAGGCTTCGTAGGCGCCGCCATCGCGGGTTACGGGCTGCAGGCGATCCGCATGGAAGGCATGTACAAGGTATTGCTGGG
>DATEDC010000091.1:0-16226 GCA_035286585.1 Anaerolineales bacterium | reverse complement strand
CACGCTCACACCCCCAAATCCGGGACTTTCCACGGTAACTCCCAGAGAGACCCAATAGTCTTGTGTAATTTATCGAGTAGAATTGTACCATCCCTTTTCTGGCGTCGATGTAGAGATGGATTATCGGAAGTATTGTTGAATGAAGCGCGCTATATTGGCTTATAACCCCACCGCCGGGCGCTTCCCCTCTCGACTGTTAGCGGAGCGAGCGAGGCGCGTGCTCCAGGAGAACGGCTGGAAAATCGACCTGGCGCAAACGCAGAGCGGCGAGCACATTACCCAGATGGCCTGCCAGGCGGCTGAGGCTGGCCTGGAGGCTTTTTTCGTAGCGGGCGGAGACGGATCGCTCAACCACGCCGCCAGAGGTTTGCGAGGCTCAGGCACTGCCCTCGGGGTGCTGCCGTGCGGGACAGCGAACGTTTGGGCGCAGGAGCTTGGCCTGCCCGGACTAACATGGACGCGCTGGCTGGCGCTGGAAGAGAGCGCTCGCCTGTTAGCCACCGGAAAAACCATCACCATCGATTTAGGAAGCTGCAACCAGCACCCGTTCTTGATGTGGGCGGGGGTCGGGCTGGATGCTTTCGTGGTGCACCGGATTGAACCACGCCGGCGATGGGAAAAGCATTTTGCGGTCGTTCAATACGCGGCTTCGATGGTCTGGCACGCCAGCTATTGGCACGGCATGAACCTGATGGTGGAAGCAGATGGAAAAAGGATCAGCGGGCACTTTTTACTGGCCGTGGTTACCAACGTGCACCTGTATGCAGGCGGCCTGGCGAACCTGTCTCCCGAAGCCCGGTTGGACGATGGAGTGATGGACTTATGGCTGTTCCAGGGTGAAACCCTTGGCGACACGGTGCAACGCGCCTGGGATCTGTTGGCAGGCCGGCACGTGCTGTCTGAAAGCGTCCAGCGCGTCCCCTTCAGGCATTTGCGGCTCGAATCGGATGCGGCGACCTATGTGCAGTTGGATGGGGAGGCGATGGATGAGGATGGAGATGTCGAGATCGAGGTGGATCCACTGGCTTTGCGCGCCCTGGTGCCAGAGACCACACCCCAGCCGTTATTGGCGCAGCAATAACTGATGCTGGTGAAGGGAAGTGGACCGGAAATAGGCAGGTCTATTCCGAATAAGATGCCTGAACTCGCACTAGATAAATAACATTCAGGGAGAAAATAGTGAGAGTGCTGAACTTCTTGCGTAAAGAACCGGTTGCGATCCTGTTTCTAGCGATTCCGCTGGTATTCCTGGCTGAGATCAAGCATTGGAATCCGATTGTGGTGTTTGCCATATCTGCCCTGGGGGTTATCCCGGCGGCGCATTATATCGGCAAATCAACCGAAGCGCTGGCGCATTACACGGGTCCACGCATTGGCGGTCTGCTCAACGCCACCCTGGGCAACGCGGCCGAGCTGATCATCGCCATCTTCGCCATTCGGGAAAATCTGCTGCAACTGGTGAAAGCCTCTTTGACGGGCTCCATCCTGGGCAACCTGCTCCTGGTGCTGGGAATGTCGATGATCTATGGGGGCTTCAAGAACGGCATCCAGTCATTCAACCGCCAGCAAGCGAGCAATAATGCCATCCTGCTGGCCCTGGTGGTGGTCACTCTGGTATTACCCTCGTTTTTCAGCAACTATATCGGTCCTGAAGGCAGCCTCAAAGTCGAAGCGCTCAGCCTGGGCGTCGCTGGGATCATGATCCTGTTGTACGTGCTGGGTCTTATCTTCAGCTTCAAAATGCACCAGGGTCCGCTGATCACGTCCGGCGGCGAGGAGAGCGGGTCTTTGGAGACGCCCGGCTGGTCTGTACGCCGGGCGATCTTGGTGTTGCTGCTTTCGACCGCCGCGGTGGCTTACTTGAGCGAGGTGCTGGTCGGAGCGGTAGGTCCCGTGGTGACCGACCTGGGAATTTCTGAGTTCTTTTTGGGCATCATCCTGATTCCTCTCATCGGCAACGTTGCCGAGCACCTGGTAGCTGTCCAGGTGGCAGGTCAAAACAAGATGGACTTGAGCGTGGAGATCGCGGTCTCCTCGAGCCTGCAGATCGCCTTATTTGTCGCCCCGATGCTGGTGTTCGTCAGCTTATTGATGGGCAACCCGCTAACCCTGATTTTTCACGAGTTCGAGCTAATCGCCCTGATCGCCGGGGTAATGATTGCGGCGCTGGTCTCTGCGGACGGCGAGTCGAACTGGCTGGAAGGAATGGAACTGCTCGCGGTGTACGCCATCCTGGCGCTGGTGTTTTTCTTGCTACCGGTGTAAAAAGCGGATGAGATGCGCATCCTTGATTTCTTAATCGCCCTGATCACTCCCAGGGTAATACTAGGGACATTTTTCTTGGGGCTGGTGTTATCTGGCATGACAGCCCTGGCGCTGTGGATTGCCAGGCCTGGCCCGGCTGCTTCGGCGCCGCCGACTGCGGTTCTGCAGGTCATTCCAATTCCCAGCCCGACGCCGATTTTGCCCACACCCACACTGGCGGAAGCCACAGCCACCCTGGCGGTGCCGCCTTCGCCGCCGCCGGGCGTGATCGGGGTGGGGGCTTACGTGCAAGTCTCAGATACCGGCGGAGACGGCCTGCGCATGCGCAGAGAACCCGGCCTGGAGGGGGAGGTGCTTTTCCTGGGGCTGGAGGCCGAGGTGTTCCAGGTAGTCGATGGTCCCCAACCAGCCGATGGCTATACCTGGTGGCTGCTCACAGCTCCATACGATGAAAGCGTGCGCGGCTGGGCAGTCGCCAACTACCTGAGGGTGGTCCAAAATCCATAACGCATTGGATATATAATGAGAATATGAGACCAACTGCAATCACCGCTAACCGTGAGACTCACCAGTTACTGATCACCTGGGAAGATGGACATCAGAGCGTCTATCCGTTCAGCCTGCTGCGCAACGCCTGCCCATGTGCGGAATGTCGTGGAGGGCATGACAGAATGAGCTCGCAGCCAGACCCGGTGGTGTTCATCAGGCCGGATGAGGCTTCAGCCCGGACGCGGCTGCGCAACCTGGAGGCGGTTGGGGCTTACGCCATCACCTTCGAGTGGGAAGACGGGCACCACTTCGGCATCTACAACTGGGGTTATTTGCGCCTCTTGTGCCCGTGCCCGATCTGCCGGGCAGAAGATGCAGAGGGCTGAAAATTGGAGGCGGTTACAGATAGTCGCGCAGGTTGTGCTCGACGGCGTAGGCTGCCGCTTCGGCGCGGTTGCTCACGCCCAGCTTGGAGAGAATGCTGCTGACGTAGTTGCGCACAGTGCCCTCGCCCAGAAAAAGGGCTTTGGCGATCTCTCGATTGGTCCTGCCTTCGGATACTAACATGAGCACGTGACGTTCTTGCTGGGTCAGGGCGGAGAAGGCTGAGGCTTCTTCCTCTTTGGCGGCTTTACGCACTTCCTGGAAGATTCGCTGGGTAACGGCTGGATCCAGGAGAGCCTCACCTCGCCCCACCGCCTCGATGGCGCGGACCAGGTCCTCGCCCCCAATCTGCTTGAGAACGTAACCGGAAGCCCCAGCCCGGATGGCAGAAAAGAGCATCTCGTCCTCAGCGTAGGAGGTCAGCATGATAACTTTGGTCTCGGGATGTTTTTCGGCGATCTCCTCGCAGGCTTCGATTCCCGATCCCCCTGGGAGGCGGATATCCATAACAACCACGTCGGGGTTGTGGGTGGCTACCCGCTCGATAGCCTCGCGCGCGGTGCTGGCCTCAGCCACGACTTCGAAGTTTGGATGCCGGTCGAGCAAGGATTTCAAGCCCAGGCGAACGACCTCGTGATCGTCAACCAGTAATATTCTTTGTTTTACCACCTGTTTACTCTCCTATCAGGCGAGTATAGCCGATACTTTTCAGCCTGACAAGCCCGCATTCAGGGTTGGGTTTTCGTTCTCAAGGAGCCCGAACGGTCAATGTGCTACGAGCCCGATCGGGCATTTATTGATCCATCAGGCGGGGGGCCTCGCCCGGCGCCTGGCGGCGGAAATCTACGAAGCGGTAGCCCACGCCGCGCTCGGTGAGAATATACTGCGGGTTGGCCGGGTCTTTCTCCAATTTTTTACGCAGATAATTGATATACAGGCGCACGTAGTGGGGCTCATCGCGATATTCGTAGCCCCAGACCCTGGTCAGGATTTGATCGTGGGTGATGACCCAGCCAGCATTTTGAACCAGGTGGTACAGCAGGCGGTATTCGGTGGGGCGCAGTTGGACCAGCTCGCCTTCCACCCAGACCTCGCGGCGGTTGAAGTCGATCTTGAGGTGGTCGTCGACAACGATCAAGTCCGGGCTGCCACCGCTGGCGATCTCCGTACGGCGTAGCACTGCTTTCACCCGGCTGACCAATTCGCGGGGGCTGAAGGGCTTGGTGATATAGTCGTCGGCGCCCAGCTCCAGGCCGCGGATGCGGTCTTCCTCCTCGCCTTTGGCGGTCAGCATGATCACCGGAACCGTGCTCACTTCCCGGATCATGCGCAGAACTTCGAAGCCATCGATATCCGGCATCATCACATCCAGCAAGATCAGATCGGGCAGGCTGCTGCGCAGGCGCTCCATCGCCTGGGAGCCGCGAAAAGCCTCGATAACCTGGAAGCCATCGTGCTCCAGGTTAAGGCGGATAAAGCGCACCATGCGCTCTTCGTCATCAACTGCCAGGATGCGGCGGCCTTTGAAGGGGTTTTCCATACGCTGTTACTCCAAGAGATTCTGCGCCACTCCGGCGCTGGAAGAGAGCGTCCAGCAGCTCCGTTCTTCCTAATGATATTCCATTCGCTCCCTTCGACTACTCCCTGGCTCCGCTCGGGATCCGCTCAGGGAGGCCCGACTGGGGAAGCTCCGCGAATGGCTGAGCGGAGGGCGTTTCCTTCACTGCATTCAGGACATGCTTTGCCCGCAGTCGAAGCCTGAGCGAACTCCTCCCAATGACACGCGATAAAAACTTATCACTCGGATTGAGGAGCGCATTGGCGCTGTGGAGGTACTCATAATGACTGGGCTATATTGGTCGCTCATTCACGCACAAAGCCGATAATTTCATCCTCATCTCTGCTAGCCATTACCTCGATGAAATTTATCTTATCAACAGGCCAGTAAACTGACAAGACATCTTCCTCAAGGTAGGGAATATCTTTACCGTCGCGCAGGCGTGGATTCACCAAGGCTACCAGCGTGTCTGTGGGCGATGGCAGCTCTTCTATCTCACCGACGACGGGATCAGCGTTGTGAATGTGCAGGATGACTGTGTAGGGCACGTTAGCCTCCGTATTCTATCTGAGGTCAACCCTAGCGGAAGAGGATTCGCACTTCGAGGTTTCCCAGGGAAAGGATATCACCATTTTTCAGTGGATGCGGGTCGTGAGCAGCGATGCGCAAGCCGTTTAACCGAGTCCCGTTGGCCGATCCGAGGTCAACGATCTCGACTTTTTCTTTTTCAAGCAGGAGGGTGGCATGCAGGCGGGATACGCCGGCTTCGTAAGCTCGAAATGGGGTCAGGTCGATACTGGGCCGGACAGGCAGATTGTCACCCACTCTGCCCAGGGTGAACTCTCCGCAGCCCTGGAGTTGGATTTGTTCCCCGGTCGATACTATCTGCACAACTACCGCGCAGCGGAGATCTGAGCCTGGCGCATCCATTAAACTCAACCGGGCAGGCGGACCAGCACTGCGCTGATGTTATCGGGTCCGCCGGCAGCATTGGCTGACTGCACCAATTTTAAGCAGGCTGTTTCGGGGTTCTGAGCCTGTGTGACGATGGAATACATCTCGGCTTCAGGCACCACGCCCCATAACCCGTCTGAACACAAAAGCAAAAATCCCGAGGCGGGCAACTGTGTGGTGTGCAAATCGGGGTCAATCGGCTCGCCCTGACCCAGAGCGCGGTAGAGCACATTGCGCTGAGGGTGCAAGGCGGCTTCATCGGAGGTGATCTGTCCCAACTCGACCAGCCGTTTGACCAGAGAATGGTCGCGGGTGAGGGTTTCAAAATCGCCATCTGGTGCGATCAGGTAGGCGCGGCTGTCACCCACGTGGGCAATGGTCAATTGTTTGCCCAGGATAAGGGCCGCGGTCATGGTCGTTCCGCCACCGGGAGTAGTGCGGATGATCGCCCGGTGGGCTTCTTGAATGCCTTTTAGCATGATTTCCTGGAGCGACTCTTGCGGGGAAGCAGGTTTTACACTCAACAGCAGCGTGTAGAGCTTTTCAACGATGTAGGCAGCCATCGTGCGAATGGCGATTCCGCTGGCAAGCTCGCCGTATTGGTGCCCGCCCATCCCATCGGCGACCATGAATAGACCGAAGGGAATATTGCTGTAATCGCTGGTAAAAGTTGTGGCCAGGGTGAACAAGGCGTCCTCATTGTGCTCACGCTGCCGCCCGGCGGATTGAGCGCATCCGACGATCAGTTGGGGCGGCTCGTAGGTTTTGTTCTCGATGCCGCGCTGATCTTCTGGGGAAAGCGGTTCGGTCGGTGTTTCCGAGGCCAGCTGTCCCGCAGTCCTGCCGAAAAGTTTTTCGAAAAATTTCATTACTACAACGACCTCCCAGGAGGGGTGCAGGCGCTTTCAGGCTGCCTGAGCATGCAATGCGTAAAGACGGTGATCGGTAGAGCCGATATAAACCATGTCTCTGGCAATCACGGGTGTCCCTGTGATCGGGCCTTGGGTGGCAAACTTCCAGCGCAAGCGACCGGTTTGATAATCCAGGCAGTACAGACGCCCATCCACCGAGCCGCAGTACAGCATATCCTGAAATATCACGGGCGAACCGGTAACCTGGTGTTCGGTTGCAAAGGTCCAGATTTCTCGGGCGGATTTCAAGTCCAGAGCGTAGATCTGTCCATCCGTGGCGCCGGTAATAATCATATCATCAGTTACTACCGGCGTCGAAATTGTGGGCTTGCCCAGGCGGAAACGCCAAATGACCCAACCTGTCCTGGCATCCAGGGCATAGAGGGTGGAATCAACCGAGCCGAAATACAAAATGCCATTTGCAATGACCGGAGAGCCTGTGACCGCGCGCCTGGCTTTAAAGCGCCAGCGGATGCGCCCTTTAAAATCGGCGCAATAAAAATCACCGCTCTCCGAGCCAAAATACACCAGGTCCTGGTGAACCAGAGGAGTAGAGCGCACCTGGGCGCCAGCGTCTAATTTCCAGGCTTTGTGCCCGGTATAAGAATTCACCGCGTGTAGATGGGCGTCATCGGAGCCGATAAAAACATGACCTTCGGCGAGGTGGGGTGAAGAACGCACCGGCCCGTCGGTGTAGTAAGTCCAGTATATCTGGCCCGAACGGGCTGCCACCACGTGCAAACGCCGATCTTCAGACCCGAAATAGACGTTCTCTTCGAAGATCACTGGCGTGCTGACAATGCCGGCGTCGGTGGCGTATTTCCAGATCAGCGCCCCATTAGCCGCGTTGAGCGCATACAGGTTGTGATCGTACGAGCCGACAAAAAGAGCGCCATTATAATAAACAGGTGTGCCGCGGATTTCATCCCCACAGGCAAATTCCCACACTGGCTCGATGGATTGTTTGCGGGGGGGCGGTCTGAGGACCGCGGCAGGGGAGAGTATACCGGTATGATGAGCGACTTCCAGCAGGGCGAGCTTCATTTCCTGGGCGCTTTGATAGCGATCTTCTGGATTGTACTGCAGCGACTTGTAAACGACTTTTTCCAGTTCTGGGGTTACAGCGGGGTTGATCTGGTGTATCAGGCGCTCACCAAACGAAAACGGAGGCTCCAACCGCGGGTCGCGGCGAGTGAGCAAGTGGTGCAGGGTGGCGCCCAATGCGTAAATATCGACCAGATGGGTGGCTTCCCCCCGGTACTGCTCCGGAGGCGAGTAGCCTTCGGTGCCGATCATGGTGCCTTTCTGGCTGCCCTGGAAGGGCTTGGCAATGCCAAAATCGATCAAGACCACATGATCGTGGGTATTGATCATCACATTCGAGGGTTTCATATCCCGGAAGATAATCGGTTCGGGGTTGTGATTATGCAAGTAGCTCAACACGTCGCATAACTCAATAGCCCATTGAATGACTCTTTGTTCGGGAACAAATCCCTCGTGCTCCTGCAAAAGCGCTTCGAGGTCCTTACCCTTGATGTACTCCAGGACCAGGTAAGAGCGCTCGTTGTGAGTGAAGTAGTCGTAGATGCTGGGGATGCCTGGATGATCCAGGGTCGCCAGCAGGTTGGCTTCGCGCTCAAAATTACGCACGATCGTGCTCCTCACCAGGGGATCCCGCGCCTGGATGATCATCTCTTTGACGGCAACCAGCTTGACCACGTTCGGGAAGTGCAGGTCCCGCGCCCGATAGACCGCGCCCATGCCTCCCACCCCGAGCACGCCCTGGATCAGATAGCGGTTTTCCAGGGAGCTGCCTGCCTGGAGCTGCTCAGTGTGGGTTTTCTGGTCGCGGTCTTCTTTCGGGTCGAGAATGTGCTGCGTTTCCAGAATGGTATCTCCTGTTGGTAAGTTAGGAGAATTATAAATTATAAAGTCTGCCTACCGAGAACCCAACGAATCTTTTAGGTCTGAGAGAAATAGCAGTGATATCGAAGGGGGCTCGCTACCTGATAGTTCCACTGGATAGGAGGCGGATCAACGCAGAGAACGCGGATATTTTGGGGCAAGTGCACTATAATTCATACGCGCTGCCAGCGCACCCGGGGCGAGCGCCGGGATGCGGAATACCAGAAAAATCAATGGAGGGCAAGGCAGCAAGATGACGATATCGCGGTAAGACTGATATGGGATACGATTACGAGACTTATCTCTCACCGCTGACCTGGCGCTATGGCTCGGCCGAGATGCGCCGCCTGTGGTCTGAAGCGCATAAAAGGCGGCTGTGGCGGCGCATTTGGGTCGCCCTGGCGGAAGTCCAGGCGGAGTTCGGCGTGATCAACGCCGATTTTGTCAGTGAGCTGCGCGCGCAGGCGGATGCAGTGGACGTAACCCAGGCGCTGGAGATCGAGGAAGAAATCCACCACGACCTGATGGCCGAGCTGCACGCCTTTGCCGGGCAGTGCGGGGAGGCAGGAGGCGCGCTACACCTGGGGGCTACCTCTACGGACATCGAGGATAACGCCGATGCGCTGCGGATCAGGGATTCGCTCGACCTGGCGCTAACCCGGCTGAGCGAATTGCTGGAGAGCTTTTGCGATCAAATCGAACGCTGGGCGGAGATGGCGGTGATGGGTTTCACCCACCTGCAACCGGCTGAACCCACCACGCTCGGCTACCGCCTGGCGTGTTGGGCGCAGGACCTGCATGGCGATTGGCGCAACCTGAATGACGCCCGCGCAAGGCTGCTTGGCAAAGGGTTCAAAGGCGCAGTCGGCAGCCGGGCATCATTTGCCGAGCTGGTCGGCGCAGAAAACCTGGACGAATTCGAAAGGCGCCTATCTGCGCGGCTGGCGCTGCCTTTTTATCCGATCACAACCCAGACGTACCCGCGCGGGCAGGAATTTCACCTGCTGAGCGCCTTGGCAGGGCTGGGCGCCTCGCTGTACAAATTCGCCTTCGATCTGCGCCTGCTGCAATCGCCGCTGGCGGGCGAGCTGAGCGAGCCGTTTGGGGTGCGCCAGGTGGGCTCCTCCGCCATGCCGTTCAAGCGCAACCCGATCCAGGCGGAGAAGATCGATTCGCTGGCCCGCGTTTTGGCACAGATGCCGCGCCTCGCCTGGGATAACGCCGCTCACTCCCTGCTGGAGCGCACCCTGGACGATTCGGCCAACCGGCGCAGCTTGCTGGCGGAGGCTTTTTTGATCGCCGACGAGCTGCTGCTGGTCGCCAGCCGGGTGGTCAAGGGCTTACAGGTGGATGAAGAAGCCTTAAAGCGCAACCTGGCGATCTATGGACCCTTTGCGGCGACCGAGCGACTGCTGATGAGGCTAGGCAAGCAGGGGGCAGACCGGCAGAGGATGCACGCCCGCTTGCGCGAGCATTCACTGGCAGCCTGGCAGGCTGTGGGGGAGGGTCAGACCAACCCGCTGGTGGAGCTGGTTATGGCCGATCCCGTTTTATTACAGTACCTGGATGGCGAGCAGATCAGGACCTGCATGCAAGTCGAAGGGTACACCGGCGACGCGGCCAAAAGGGCGCTCCGCCTGGCGACCGAGATCCGTTCTTCCCTTGCGTAGGTTGGTATTTCACTCGCGGAAATCGCTCTCTGGCCTGGGCTTGTTATCCAGGATGGCCTCGAGGCGCGCCATGACCCCATCATCCAGCCCGGGGAGCACCTCCAGGGCTGCCATGTTCTCGACCACCTGTTCGGGGCGAGAAGCGCCGGTGATGACCGTGCTCACATGGGGGTTTTTCAAGCACCAGGCGATGGCGAGCTGAGCCATGCTGCAACCCAGCTCAGCCGCGATGGGGATCATCTGAGCGACTTTCTCGATCTGTTTTCGGGCGTTCTCGCCTTCAAAGCGCTCTTTCAGCCACTCGTAGCCTCCCAGCGTGAGGCGCGTACCGCCAGGGATGCCCTGGTTGTATTTACCCGTCAATAACCCGCTCGCCAGGGGGCTCCAGATGGTGGTGCCCAGGCCGACCTCACGGTAAAGTGGGGCGTACTCACGCTCCACGCGCTCGCGATGAAACATGTGGTACTGCGGCTGCTCCATCAACGGCGGGATGAGGTGCTCGCGGCGGGCGACGCCGTAGGCCTCCATGATCTGGGCGGCGCTCCACTCGCTGGTGCCCCAATAAAAGGCTTTGCCCTCCCGGAGCACCTGGTTCATCGCCCAGACAGTCTCCTCGATCGGGGTGTGCAGATCGGGCCGGTGGCAGAAGACCAGGTCCACGTAATCCATCTGCAGGCGCTGCAAAGAGGCATGGATGCCCTCAAGGATATGCTTGAAGGACAGCCCTTGATCGTTGGGACCCTCGCCGCCCCAGAATATCTTGGTCGAAACCACCAGGTCGGAGCGCTTCCAGCCGGCTTTTTTCATGATATCCCCCATCATGATCTCAGCCTGACCGCCGGCGTAGGACTCGGCGTTGTCGAAGAAGTTCACGCCGGCATCGTAAGCTGCCTGCATGCAGGCGTAAGCCACCTCCTCGCCCACCTGGTCGCCGAAAGTAACCCAGGCGCCAAAAGACAGGGCGGATACCTTCAAACCTGACCTCCCCAGGAAACGGTATTCCATCTTGGCACTCCTTTTGAGATGATCTCAGCGGGATTATATCACCCGCGCCATAACCAAGCGCACAACCAGGAAGCCAGCCTCCATCGCCAGGTAAGCCTGCCTTTCTTAGAGTGGATTTGGATCGCTCCCGCCTGGGCGGTGATAGCGAGTGACATTACCTGCTTCGCGCCGGGAACAAACCAGCTCCAGGTTGAGCTGGCAACCTCTCCAGCCTGACCGTCTGCAAAGCGGTGTGTCTCCTGAATGTGCGATCCTGCTGGCGGTCGGCGACCATGCACACCGTTTATTTGGGTTGAATCCATTCTCGCCCACGCAGCAGCAGCTCTGGAGTGGCGGCAAACAAGGTGGGGTAAGGCTGGTTGCTGTATTCGCATCCGCTCCGCAGGGGGAATGGCTGCGAAACGTCGTACGTCTCGATCGCGCCGCCAGCTTCCTGCACCACCAGCCAGGCGGCAGCCAGATCCCAGAGCCTGGGCGTGGTCTCGAAGCCGAGCACGGCGGCACCGCGCGCCACGGCGCATAGGCTGTAAGCGGCTGAGCCCAGAATGCGCGACTTGTAAGGCACGCTGAGGTTATAGCGGCGGTGGGTGCGGCTGCAGCAGGTGAAAAAGGCGACTGGCTGGTGCGGATCGGGCGGCTTGACCCCGATGGGCCCATCGTTCAGGCAAGCCCCCATGCCCGCCTGAGCGGTGTACAGCTCGTCGAGCAGGGGGAAATACAGCGCCCCTAGCTGGGGCAAGCCATTCTCCAGGCGAGCGATCGAGACGCCCCAGACGTGCAGCCCCAGGCTGAAGTTGGTGGTGCCATCCAGCGGATCTACTACCCAGGTGAACCCCGAGGCGCTGGCGGGCAGGCGGGCGCCTTTTTCCTCGCCGATCAAGCAGTCCTGCGGGTAGGCGTCCTGGATGGCGAGGGCGATCAGCCGCTCGGCCGCCAGGTCTGCTTCAGTGACCACGGTGCGGTCGTTTTTCAGGCTGACCTGCGAGCCGCGCCGGTCGTAGTACTCCATGAGGAGCTGACCGGCCTGGCGGGCGAGGTCGGAGGCGAATTGACGGGCGCTCGTCATCTGGAGTACAACGTTATTCCCCCCGCTCCACGATCTCGATATAATCCATGGTTTCACCACCCTCCGGGTCGACCCCCAACAGCCTGAGCAGATCGGCGGTGATCTCGGCTTTGTTCTCGGCGTCCCGGCGGCTCCAAGTGCGGCTCTTGACCTCCAGGAAGACGCCCAGATCGGGTTGTTCGACCCGGTCGAGGTTGATGTAGGTCTCGGTGCCCCGGAAGAGCACCCGCCAGCGCAGGCGGTCTTTCTTGATGAAGGTTTCAGAGCCGGGCTTAAAGTACTCGCGGTAGAAGCGCAAACTGTGGGTGGCGGGAGCGATGAAACGGCTGCGCGAGAGCAGCACGTCGCTGGGGAAATGGCGCTCGCGCGCCGGGCCGATCAGGGTCAGGCGGTAGCGCACGTAGCTCACCTCGCCTTTTTCGTCGATAAATTCGTCCTCCCGGTAGCGCAGGTGACCTTGCCTGGGATCCTCGAAGGAGAAATAGGTGTCGTATTCGTGGTAATGGCGGTGGTGGAGGATCTCCAGCTCCGCTTTGTGCAAGGCGTCCATCACCAGGGCGGGAGCCTCCAGGCGCACCTTAGACTGCACCTCGAAGCTCTCAGCCTCTGAAGCGCCGCCGATGGCAATCAGCTTGGAGAGCACCGACTGCTCGCGCTCGACCAGGAAGACATCGATCTTCTGAGCATATTCCTGGGTGTGAGCGAGCAGTTCGGATTCATCCAGGGTGGTGAGCTGGCGCGACTGCATCAGCCAGCGCCCATTGACCATTACATCGGTCACATCGCTGGATTTCGCCGAGTAGACCAGTTGGGCGTACAGGCTGTTGGGATCGCGGCGGTATCGAGGCGTATTGTGCAGAGAAGACAGGTCCACCAGGATCAAATCGGCGCGCTTGCCGGCTTCCAGCGAGCCAATCAGGTGACCGAGGTGCAGGGCGCGGGCGCCCAGGCGAGTCGCCATCGCCATGGCGGTGGGGGCAGGCAGGGCGGTGGGGTCGTTAGAAGTGGCTTTTGCCAGAAAGGCCGCCAGGCGCACTTCTTCGAACATATCCAGGTCGTTGTTGGAGGCCGGGCCATCGGTGCCGATGCCGACATTCAATCCGGCTTCGAGCATTTTGGTCACCGGGGCAAAACCGGAGGCCAGCTTAAGGTTCGAAGACGGGTTGTGAGCCACACCGGCTTTGTGATGCAGCAGCGTTTTGATCTCACCCTCATCGATGTGCACGCAGTGGGCAGCCAGCACCTTGGCCTCGAACAGGTTTTGTTTCTTTACATACGGGATGACCGGCATGCCATGCTCGTCCCGGTTGTTCTCCACCTCCAGGGCAGTCTCCGCCAGGTGGGTGTGCAGCGGCACGTCGAATTCGACTGCCAGTGCGGCGGTCAGGCGCAAGATCTCCTCGGTGCAGGTGTAGGGGGCATGCGGAGCGACCGAAGGCTCGATCAAGGGGTGACCCTTCCAGCGCTGGATAAACTCGCGGGCAGCCGCCAGCGATTCCTCGAAGAAGCCGGCATCTGGGGTGGGGAATTTCATCACCGTCTGCGAGCAAACCGCCCGCAGACCGGCCTCGGCGGTGGCGCGAGCGACATCTTCTTCGAAATAATACATATCGGCAAAGCAGGTCACCCCGGAGCGGATCAGCTCCACGCAGGCTAATTGGGTGCCCAGGCGGACGAAATCCGGGGAGACGAACTCGCGCTCGACGGGCATCATGTAGCCGAGCAACCAGACATCCAGACGGAGGTCATCGGCCAGGCCGCGCAGCAGGGTCATGGGCACATGCGTGTGAGCGTTGACCAGTCCCGGCAGCAACACTTTGCCGCCGCAATCCACGATCTCTTTTGCCGGGAAAGCTGTCTTCAGCTCGACTTCTGGCCCTACAGCCAGGATGGAATCTCCCTGGACGGCAACTGCGCCCGGCTCGTACAAGTTGAAGCTCTCGTCCATCGTGAGCACGATAGCGTTAGCAAGCAATAGATCGGCGGTCTTTGTCATTCCGGTTGCCTTTTCACAACTGGGTTGGAGCGATCACGCCTCGTGAGCACGATGGCGTTGGTGAGCAAGATATCGGCGGAGGATGTCATTCGGTGGCCTCACTTACTTGATTTACTTTCTTTGTGCTTGCGGCAGGAATGGGGATGGTGCGGATCAAATCCAGGCTGTGGTGCAGCGCCCAGCGGGGGGCGTATTCCGGTGGACCGCCGTACGGGCGGGTGAACTGCCGGGCTGAATCCGGCGTGATGAGCACCAGGCGCACGTCCTGCTGCTCCAGGCCGGGATAGATGGCGACGCCCAGGCCAACCTCGGCCCCACGCGCCTGTCGGTAAGCGTCCGTAAAAGCCAGCAGGTCTTGGGGTGAGGGGGTCTCGGTGAGGATCTCGCCGCCCAGGAAGGGACCCGAGGTGCTGGCCAGGCGGCGCAGCAAGGAACCGCTCAACCCGGCTTCAACCACAACCAGGCTCCAGCCGTATTGCTCGAGGAGGCGCAGGGCGACCCCCTCCAGCGTGTCCTGGTCGGCGCCATAAACCCAATTTCCCAGACGCTGGCGAATGGCGAGTTCTAGCGGCTGGATCAGGGCATCTGCTGCGGCCTCGGAATCCGCCTTGGCGGTGATACGCACATCCACCTGCCCGGAATGCGCCGCCAGTCCGACGGTGGGATTGCTGGAGGTTTCCAGATCGCCGATCAGGTCATCGATCTGCGATTCACCTGCCCCGGCAGTGTGCAGCACCCGGGCTTTGATGATGCCGGTCAATCCGAATTTCTGGCGCAGGTAGGGCAGGACGGCGTTTTGCATCAGGTATTCCATCTCGCGCGGCACGCCAGGCAGGGCGATAATGGAACGCCCTTGATGTTCGAGGATGAAGGCGGGCGCGGTGCCGACCGGGTTCTCGACAGCGATGGCGCCCTGGGGTACATACGCCTGGCGGCGGTTGTTGTCGGTGGGCTGGCGGTGGAAGCGGCGGAAGCGGGCCTGGATCTGCTCCCAGAGATCGGGGCGGAACTCGGTCTGGACGCCCACCGCCAGGGCGACCCCCTGGCGGGTGGGGTCGTCCACGGTTGGGCCCAAGCCGCCGGTGGTGATGACGATATCACTGCGCTCCAGACAGTCCTGGACAGCCTGTGCTATGCGCTGAGGGTTATCGCCCACGGTGGTCTTGCGGTACAGATCGACGCCGATATCGCGCAGCAGGCGCGCCAGGTAGCGGGCGTTGGTATCCACAATTTCGCCCAACAGAATCTCGGTTCCAATGGTGATAATCTCAGCGCTTGGCATGCCCAGGTAGGCGGTCGCTCCGCCTCAGACTACATTGTACTCCTGAATCAGACGCCCCTCTTCAAAACGCCCCAGGTCTAGCATGGAGACATCCACGGTACGGGCGCGGCCGTCAAGCAGGAGCTCCGCCATCAGCACCCCGGCGATAGGCCCGTGCATGAAGCCATGACCGGAGAAACCGGCGCAGACGTAGAAACCCCCCACGGGAGTGAGGCTGAAAATGGGATGGGCGTCGGGGGTGACCTCATAGAGGCCCGCCCAACGGGAAGCCAGCCCGGCCTTTTCCAGCAGCGGCAAACGCCTCGCGGCTGCCTCCATGTTGGCCAGCTCCCATTCGAGATCGACGCTCTGGTCGAAGCCCGGTTTTTCATCCGGGTTGGACATGCCGATCAGCAGACCTGGTCCCTCGCGGTGGAAATACAGGGATTGGGCGAAGTCGATCACGAAGGGGAAATCCGCGGGTATACCCTCCAAGGGCGTGGTGGTGAACATCTGGCGTCTGAGAGGCGTGATGGGGATGTGGACACCTGCCATCTCCCCAATCAGCCCCGCCCAAGGACCGGCGGCGTTGACAACCGCGCCGGCAGCGACCCGGCCGAGGCTGGTTTCAACCCCCACCAGCCTGCCGCTCCGGATGTGCATCCCGGTGACGCTCACACCCGTCAGGGCGGCAACTCCCATGCGGCGGGCGGCCTGGATGTAGCCCATGACCACGCTGTTGGGATCGACGATGCCGTCTTT
>DATEDC010000090.1:0-4417 GCA_035286585.1 Anaerolineales bacterium | reverse complement strand
CATTGAAAATCAGGCGACCTGCTTAAACTCCTCGGTTCCCCTGGATTTGATCTGCGCCCCGTTGAAATCGAACGCCGAGACGATTGGCGCGATCCTGGTGGGGCGGGCCGAAAAATTCGATGAAGACGATTTGCGCCTGCTCTCCACGATTGGCGAGATGGCAGCCAACGCGGTTCAACGCGCCACGCTATACGAGGAAACGCAACGAAGATTACAGCACCTGAACGCCTTGCATACGATCGATATGGCGATAGCTGGGAGCACTGAAATCAAAGGCACGCTGAGCATCGTGCTGGAACAGATTGTCAACCAGTTAGGTATCGACGCCGCCAATATCCTGGTTTATCAGGCGAACAGTATGGATTTGCGCCATGCCGTCCGGCGCGGCTTTCAGCATACGATGATCTGGGATGGCGAAATGCGCATAGGTAAAGGGTTGGCCGGAAAAATCGTCCGCGAGCGATGCCAGGTGTTTCACCCAGATTTGGTGAAGGCTTCGGTAAGCCAGGATCCACGATTTGAAACCTGGCAACAGGAAGGTTTCGTCTCATATTTCGGGTTGCCTTTAATCGCAAAAGGGGAGGTGAAGGGCGTACTCGAGCTGTTCCACCGCAACTGGCTGAACCCCAACGACGAGTGGATGAACTATCTGGATATCCTAGCCGGGCAAACAGCCATCGCCATCGACAACTCATCGCTCTTCGAGGGTCTTCAGAGAGCAAACCTGGAGCTGATACTTGCCTACGATACAACCCTGGAGGGTTGGGCGAAAGCTCTCGAACTGCGGGATAAAGAGACTCAAGGGCACAGCCAGCGGGTGACCGAATTGACCGTACGCCTGGCGCGCAAGATAGGCATAGACGAGGAAACCCTGGTGCATGTGCGCCGTGGCGCGCTGCTGCATGACATCGGCAAAATGGGCATTCCCGATAGCATTTTGCAGAAACCAGGCTCATTGGATGAAGATGAATGGGAGATCATGCGCCTGCACCCCGTGTATGCTTATGAGTTGCTCTCGAAAATTGATTTTCTAAAGTCTGCCCTGGATATCCCTTACCACCACCACGAACGCTGGGATGGGAACGGCTACCCCCTGCGTTTGAAAGGCGAAGAAATCCCTCTGGCTGCTCGGGCTTTCACCCTGGTCGATGTTTGGGATGCATTGCGCTCCGAGCGTCCCTACCGCAAGCCCTGGCCTGATGAGAAAGTGATTGCATACCTGCGGGAGAATGCGGGGATTAAATTCGACCCGCGATTGGTGGACCTATTCCTCGAGCTGGTGGAAGCGCCTGCGCTGCCAATTCAGCCTCCGATTAACTTCCTCCAAGAGCCTCGACAAAAAGCGCTGTTTCACAATCGCTCCGGGTAGTTTTTATCGAGTTGCACCCGCTTCGATCAATACATAGCTGTTGACCAGGTCCCCCGCTACGGAAGACACCTCCAGCCAAAAACGCTTGTTCTCTGGATCTCCTGGCGCGAAAAGCTGATCGTATTTCACCCGGTCATCGTTGCGCGAGCCGCGCTCCACTGCTCGGATGGCAAACTCGTAAAGTTGACGCGGACTGGCCAATCTGGAACTTAGAGCGATGTAGTATAAGCCCAATTTTTCGACATAGCGTATCTCCCGGCCAGCGGTCGTACCGGCTCTGACGAACTGGCTGAGCACCACCAGAACGCGATCGCCAAAACTCAACGGTGGAATGATGTATTCATTCTGGCTGGGAATCCGGCTGAGTAAATCCTGTCCCTTGGGGCGGGCCATCATCCTTTGTTTCATGCCTTCAATGCTGTAACCTGAGGACCCCGCCATCACGCACACCAACTTCGGCTCCTGACCGACGATTGTATCTAAGAAGGGCAGCAGCATCTCATAGGGCCAGGTTGCCTCCTGCTGGGCATCGATCTCATCCAGAAGCAACAGCACAGGATTTTGCCTGGATTCCAGAGACAATAGCTGGTCATACATCGTCTCCTGACTCATCTTCGCCAGGTTGATCTCTACATATTCAATTTCATTGCCGAGTGTGCCGGCGATAGATTCAATAAAAAATGTCTTTCCGCTGCCGGGCGATGCCCAGATCAGGTGGTTGTCACGCCGCTTACCATTCCCCTCGAAGCCAGAAGTGATGTTGTGGCAGGCATCCTTGAGCGAATTCAACACTGCGTTATCATAGCGGGTGTAATTGCCAATGATGCGGTAGCGGGAAAGCTTCACTTCCTCCAACTGGCTGATGAAAGGGAACTGCCAGTACGGGCTGGGCTTGCCCAGGTCCTGAAGGGCCTGGTGGTACTCCTCCAGGTATATGGAGGCTTTCTCCAGATATTCTGCATCTAGCCGGTTGCGGAAGGTTGGAACGCTGAAGACTTTTGCCCAATCAACTACGGGCATGATGTAATCCTCAGCGGCAGGGTAGTACAGGCTCCAGCGGCGTACGTGCTCTTCCGACCGGAAGAGATTCATGCGGCTTCAGTTGAAGGCTTTTGTCCCCTCTCTCCATTTGGTAAAGGGCGACATCATATAACCGACCGTGGTTGGCGGGTCAATATCCAGAATTGCCTCGTCATGCATGGTTACGCTGATCGGCTCACCGCAGTCGAGGCAGTGGGTGTCCAGTCGAATTTCTTTACCGGGGAAGAGCCAGCGCACGGCCAGCGCTTCCAGACCTCAGACAGCATACCACCTTTGGATGCCATCTACGCTAATCAGGTGATGAGTTGGTAGACTCGAGAATGGCCCCCAGGCCTCAATGTAATCTGTATCGTGATTGATCCAGCATGCGCCGATACCCTCCGATTCGGCGGCGATGCGCTGCAGCTCGCGAGCGGAATCGGGTGTGACGCCCAGCGATTGGGCCAGCTCGGTATAATGCGGGGCGCGACCAAACTCGATAAAGTGCTTTTGGATGGCGGTGTAGACGCGTTGGATGAGCTCCGGTTTGGTCACTTTATCCTCCGATGCAGCTTGAGACATACTGGCTCAATATGGATATATCTTATCGAAAAGTTCCGGAAAGTCAATGGCTTTTGCGCTACGATGTTGCAATGGAAATTAGAGAGCCGGGTTTCGAGCCTGATCCAGGATCACGAATCCCACCTTGCGCTTGATCTCCACCATCTTCGGCTCTGCCACCTCCCGGGCGCGCTCAGCGCCGAGTGCCAGCAAGCGGTCCAGCTCGGCAGGGTCCTCCAGCAGCTCCTGGGAGCGCCTCCTGATCGGGCGCAAGGCCTCGATGACCACCTCGGCGACCTCAGATTTCAAAACCGCGTAGCCTTTACCAGCGAAATGGGCCCCTATCTCCTCCCGGGATTTCCCGGTGAGCAGCTCGTAAATCTCCAGCAGGTTATTCACCCCAGCTTTGGCTTCATCTTGACTGAAGACGATCTCGCGCCCGGCGTCAGTCACCGCCCGGCGCACCACGTAGCGGATTTCATCGGGCTCGTCCACCAGACCGATAGCGTGGCCGCGGATGTGCGCTTCGCTCTTGCTCATCTTGCGCCTCGGGTCGTTCAAAGCCCGGATGCGCCTCCCTACCGCGGGCAGAACCAACCTGGGCAGCACGAAAGTTTCCCCAAAGAGGTAATTAAAGCGCTGGGCGATGTCGCGGGCCAGCTCCACGTGCTGCGCCTGGTCCTCGCCCACGGGGACCTCGACGGCGTCGTAGAGCAGGATATCCGCGGCCTGCAGCACCGGGTAATCCAGCAGGCCGGCGTTCACGCTCTCGCCCTGACGGGATTTGAGCTTATACTGGGTCATACGCTCCAGCCAGCCCAGTGGGGTGACGCAGTTCAGCACCCAGGAGCACTCGGCATGAGCCGGCACGTGGCTCTGTATAAAGATGGTGCTCACCTGTGGGTCCAGCCCGACCGCCAGGTAAACCGCGGCCAGCTCGCGGGTCAGGCGCCGCAGCCGGTGCGGATCCTGCGGCACCGTGATGGCGTGCATGTCCACGATGCAAAAATAGTTCTCTTTCTGGTGCTGCTCGGCGACCCAGCGGCGCATAGCGCCCAGGTAGTTGCCGAGGTGCGCCTTCCCTGAGGGCTGGATGCCCGAAAAAACCCGTGTTTTTCGACCGACCGATGCCATGAATGCTGGATCCATAATTTCTTATCCTCCTATGAGCCTCGTATGAAACTCAACAGGTGGAATGAATCAGGGCGCCCACCGGCTTGGTTTCGCATAGCCGATTATACAATCGTACAGCTTGATTATACAAAATATTATGCCTCTGTGACGACGTTTTATGGACAACTCGGGGAGGGATATACGCTGCGCGTTCACAAATCTGCCCATTTATAGAACAAAAGTTCTGGTAAAATAGATAACATATATTAAACAATTGTTCACCGCACCATAAAAGATGTCCCTCTGGCAACGACTGCTGCGCGCCCTCGGCTACCGCAAGGTCACTGACCGCTT
>DATEDC010000089.1:0-20709 GCA_035286585.1 Anaerolineales bacterium | reverse complement strand
CTCGCCAGTTTGCGTCAGGCTCATCGCCATGACGAACACCGCCAGTGGGATGCGTTGGAACGCCCGCCGGTTCGCCCTGAGGAAGCGCAAGGCAGCCCGGTGCCAGCCCATGATCATCGGGCCGCCGACCACCACGCCGTCATAAGCCTCCAGGCCCTTGACCTTGGTGAGGGGCAGCACGTCCACCTGGGCACCGCTCCTGGCGATCTCCTCGCCCACCACCTGGGCGACCTCGGCGGTCGAGCCGGCCATGGTGGCATAGGTAACCAGAATTTTCTTCATCTCAAACCTCCCATTTAGGGGCACGGCGGGTCTCTTCCGGATCATTGCCCATCCGGTCATCGCCGTGCCCCAACCTTAGGGGACGCGGTGAAAACCGATGGTGCGGAACATCACCCGCATCAAGGCGTGGCCGAAATCCGGCTTCAGGAACTGGTTCGGGCAACTGCCCGGGATCACCGTGATCCCGTTCTCCTGGCACATGCGCACCGCCTCAGGCGAGACGCTGGTCATCCCCGCCGCCAGACCGGGCTTGGTGCCCATCAGGCAGTGCATCCATACCTGCTTGATCCCCAGGTCGACGCACTGCTGGACGATTTGCTCGCTGACCTTGGGGTTGGTGAGAATGAAGACAGCCTCCGGCTTCTCCGGGATCGACTTCAGGTCCGGATAGCACGGATCGCCTTCGAAGCTCGTCAGGCGCGGGTTGACCGCGCTGACTTCGTAGCCCGCCTCCTTGAATTTGCGGTAAGCCAGGTTGCAGCCCGTCTCGCGTTTATCCGAAACGCCGACCACGGCGATCTTTTCCTGGGCCAGGAAGTCTTTTACGAGAGGTTCAATCTTGGTCATATAATCTCCTCTGAAAATGTAGAACAAGTTCCAACTTGTCAATTACGGCATTTTTATCTACCGACGGTGAGCTTCTGCTCATCTAAAAATACAGTATTTTTTCTAGTCCTGCTTTTGAAAGTCATCTACGATTCTTTGCGCTGACAGGCGGCCCGAGACCATCGCAGTGGGCACCCCCGTCCCGGGATGCGTGCTTGCGCCGGTAAAATACAGGTTGTGGTAGCGCGGGTGCCGGTTACGCGGGCGGAAGAAAGCCAGTTGCGTCAGGTTATGGCAAAGTCCGTGGGTGGAGCCTTTCACCAGGTTGTAGCGCTTGCGCCAGGAGAGCGGCGTGAAGGTGGTCTCAAACTTGATATGCGCCTCAAGATCGGTGATCCCCAGGGATCTCAGGCGGCGGAAAACGTGCCCTCGCGCTTCATCTCGAATCTGGCGCCAATCCTGCCCGCCGTTCTCGCTGAGATGGCCGACGGGGACAATTGCGATCAGGGTGTCCTCCCCTGGCGGAGCCATAGCCGGATCGAGCCGCCTCGGGGCGTGGAGGTAAAGGCTGGGGTTGTCGGGCAGGCCCAGGTCCCGAATGATGCGCTCGAAGTTTTCGCGATAGTCGTGGGCCAGGAAGAGCGTGTGAGGCCCGAGCCTCTCGTAGGTCTTGTCCACACCCCAAAAGAAACTGATGACCGAGCAAGAGTAACGCTTGTGCGACAACCGCGCGGAAAGTTCCCGATCGGGCAGCAAGTCCTGGTAGATGAAAGGCAGGTCGGCGTTGGCTAAAACTGCGTCCGATTCCAGCCTCTCGCCGTTGGAGAGAAGTACGCCGCGCGCGGCGTTCGCCTTCACCTCGATGCGCTCGACGGGTGAATTGAAGCTGAATTCCACGCCTGCCTGGCGGGCGAGCGCCATGAGCGATTCAACCACGCTGTACATGCCCCCGCGCGGATACCACACGCCGTGCGCCAGTTCGCTGTATGGCATCATCGAGAACGTGGCAGGGGCTTCAAATGGGCTCAGCCCCATGTACACATCCTGGAAGGTGAAAGCGGCCTTGAGGCGCGGGTCTTGAAAATATGCTCCCATGTTTTGATAATGGTTCACCAGCGGCTTGAGCTGATACAACAGCGGCAGGTTGCCTGGGGTGAAGAAATCGGAGGCTTTGCGAAAATCACGCTGGACCAGTCTCTCTATACCCAGATCGTAGTGGCGGCGACCTTCCGCCATGTATCGCCCCAGGCCCAGATAGCTTCCCGCCTCGAACCTTTCGAGCTGCTCCTGCAGGTATTTTATGTCTGAAGTGAGCGCCAGTTGGCTGCCGTCATCGAAAACGAGATAATAAGTGGGATCAACTCGCTTTAAGTTCAGCATTTCGTGCATGGATGCGCCCAGGGCGCTGAACTCCGCTTCATATAACAAAGGCATGACCAGCAGGGTAGGACCCGTATCGAAATGATGTCCATCGCGGCTGATGCGGTCGCAGCGCCCGCCCGGGCGCGCATTTTTCTCGACGACGAGGGCATTCCATCCGCCTCGGGCAAGATGAGTGGCGGCGACAATTCCGCCGATCCCCGCGCCGATGACGATTACAGTTTTGGTTTTCACAGGTCTCTCAAAGATCGCTCCTGCCTTGGAGCGCTTCGCCTCGGCGTATCCGCTTCACGTCGAGGATAGAACGACGCCAGCGCCTTCAGCCCCATGCGCAAACTTGTCCCCATCCTTTTTCGTTCGTCGTATTGAGGGCGCAGGCGATATCCTTCGCGCTCAATCGTATCCAACAGCCATTCAAAACGAGCCATGTAGGCAAAGCCAGCGATCCTGCAGCGCAGGTTCTCCACTTGATGCAGGTAGCCTCTGCCTGCCTGGAAATTCGCTCGCGCCAGGCTTACTCGGCTGCGAACCCAGAGGCGATACACATCGCTTCCTACCTCCGCGGGCGTAATTTGATCCGCCTGAAGCGCTTCCTGTGGGATGTTGAAGTATCCGGCGCGAACATCGTCAAATGTATCCCGCAGCATGTGCGTGATGTGCGCCGCGGTCACAGCTCTATAGCGCGCTTCGTTGTGGGGTGAATAGCTCCCATGACCGATGAAATAATGCATCGCTTCTGTCACCCCGCTGGCGAGCCAGCGCGTGTAGGCGTTCAGTTCGGATTGAGAAATCAGCCTGCCGCGGCGTTCGGCGTCGAATGCCATCACCGCCATCATGTTGCGCAGATAGGATTGCAGCCCGCTGTTCTTATCCCTGTCGCTCCGAATCAGATCGACGAGCATTTTCTCATGGAGGCTTGCCTCCCGTAGTGGCTCGCCGCGATAGCCTCTCTCCAGGATCGACCTTTGGCGCTGAAGGAATGCGCTGCGGTCGGACCGCGTGCCTGTTTCCGCATCCAGGGTGTCATCCACCCAACGGAAGTAGGCGTAGGCGCGGTATGCATCCGCGACCAGCTCACGGTCGACCAGGAAACGGATCGTGGCATACGTCTGTTTGCTGGCTGCCAGGGTGATCGAGCGGGCAAGTCTCAAGTCGGAATTTGTGCTATTCATCGCGTTTTTTTTCTTTATCCTTCTATTTGGCCTGAAAGGCTTTTTCCCGCGACGCTGGTACCAAGTCGAATTAATGCCAGCTTTCTCGCCAGCATGAGAGAGCGTATTTCCTGTTTGGGGAGTAAGGCTGAATAATTCAGGCAAATCAGCGGAACGCCTGCTGATCGAGGGGCGAGGATTTTTTAGACCAAATATCAGAACATTTTAGAGGGTTTTTAAAAGCGCGGCAAGGTACAGTTGTCCCGTTCCAGGTATGACGAATCTCATATTTTTTGCCCGGATTGTGCTCCCCCCATGAAGCAAGCCCTGCACAGTGAATAATGCTGAGTACCCAATTATACTAAAATGGACCGAACCTGGTATCTTTCAGCTCACAGGAGGAGCAAACAGCAGCAATTCACTAACACTCATCATTCGATTTTCTCCGGTAATTGCGCTTATTCCTCTGCGATGACCATAAATCGCCATTTGTACTCAAATCGCTCACCGGAAATATCTTCATAGGTCACCTTGGCCGTGTGCCATCCTGGGCGTAAGGGTTTGGGTGGCGTGTAACATGGCTCTCCCACCGGGTCAGGATAGCCATATTGCAGCCGAACTAAATCAACGAAATCCCGGGTTACATTTTTCCCATCCAGGAAAAAATGAATGACCTTCTCAGGTTCTTCTCCCAAACCGCGACCGGCTTGGTAGCTGAAATGCGCACATATCCCATTCGAATCTTCTACCCCCTTCCCGTCGACTGGGCTCACATATTGGATATGGGGTGGCAATTTATCCCCGACAGCCCCTGATGAGGGCAAGCCCCCATTGACTGCCCATTGGACCAACAGCCAGAGGATCACCGCCACGAATATTACACCCGTGATCACTGCAAATATGCGCTTCATTATCATCTTCCTAAAAATAAGTGTATATACTTTTCTCCAATTGTCAAATATAATTCGACAGCCTGGTTTTGCCTTATGATGCTGAGCGGGTGGGGCGGGTCGCCAGGTTGGGGTTGGTTTATCGAGCACATTTAATGGATCTTGCATGCACAAGAGTTCAACCAGGGCCAGAAAAAACGGGAACGAGTTCGAGCTGCCGAAGAGGGTGGGCATCGTTTTCAGCGATGTGCGCCGCGAGTATTTCCCGACTGAAGCGCAATATATTACCGAAAAGGATGCCAGGGCGGATGCGGAGCTGATCGGTCTATACCTGGAGACGCTGGGGATAACGGTGTTGCGCTATCCGGGGAACGCCGAGCTGCCCGGGCGCCTGCGCCGGGATAAACCCGAGATGGTGATCAATATCGTCGATTCGGTCAAGGGGGATGAGAGCCTGGCTGCGGCTATCCCTGGCGTGTTGGAGCTCCTCGATCTCCCCTATACCGGCGCGGATATCTTGGGTCTCTCGCTGGACACGAACAAGTTCGTGATTAAAAAGCTGCTGGAGCAACACGGCGTGCCGGTGCCGCGCTACCAGCTTTTCAATACACCGGGGGACTACATGGATCCTACCCTGCGCTTCCCCCTGATCTCTAAGCTGAATGCCATCCACGGCGCGGTGGAGATCACCCGCGAGGCGATCTCGGAAAACGAGAAGCATCTCCGCGAGCGTCTGCGCTTATTAATCCAGACCTACAAGCAGCCTGTGCTGGTGGAGGAGTTTATCGTCGGGCGTGAAATTACCGCCATCCTGCTGGAGGGCATGAACAAGAAAGTTTACCTGGCAGAAAAGGTGTTTCACGACACCGAGAGCAAATACCTGTTCACCACTTTTGAGGACCAGTGGCTCACGGAGGGGAAAAGCGTGTTCCAATACGAGAAGTATGATGACCCGCTGCTCAAGGAGTTTGTCAAAAAGGCGTTCGACGTCACCAAGATGTACGATTACGGCAAGTTCGATGTCCGCCTCGACCAATCCGGCCGCTACTTCTTCATCGATAGCAACTGCAACCCCGCTTTCGGACCGAAAGAATTGGACATGGCCTTAGCGGTCATCCTGGACATGTACGGGATTTCGTTTTACGAGATCCTCAAGCGGCTGCTGCTGAACACGGTGCGGGACGCCTACGGCAAAGAGCGCCTGCCGCTCCCTGCGGAGAGCGAGGAATGAGCACCGGGCCATACCGCCCGCCTTCATCAGGCTGCAAGATATCCTTCCAGGTCGACCGCAAAGTCGGGGAACTGCTCCAGTACCTGCCGGTCGACCGTCACCAGCCGGGTTTGCAGAGCCTGCGCCAGGGCGGCGAACTCGCAGTCGTAAGCAGAACAGCCGCTTTTCAACGCCAGCTCCAGCACCAGCAGCGAGGCGACTTCATACTCCTTGCCCCCAAAAAGGTCTGTCGCGGCTTCCATGATCCGGTTGGCGTCGCCAAGCGAGAGGATTTTCTTACGCAGGTAGTAGACCAGTACATTGCGCAATTCGCTACGCCAGAGCCGCGGCGCTGCCCACAGGGGATCTTTCCGGTACAGCGCCTCCGCCTGGGTGGTACGCTCGCTGGTCAGGTAAAGATAGCCCAGGATGTTCGTGTCGACCACGATCATGGGCGTCCGGCTGCCTTTGCCCGGTTGAATTCTTCGTCGGTTATCCGATAAGCGCTCGTTCTCTCGCGCAGGAGGCGGGCTTCCGCCAGGACCTCGTCTGGAGAGATTGTGCGCCCCTGGACGCGGTGCTCGATGCACACGATGATCTCGCTGTTCAGGCTGCGCCGGTTGGCTTCGGCGAGGCGCTTGAGCTGCTCGTACAGGTCGTCCGGGATGTTCTTGAGGGTGATGGTCGCCATGGGAAACTCCATAATGGTTCCGTTTTGGAACCATTATACCGTTCCCGGCGCCGAAATGTCAAGCAGGATATTTCTTATCTGTTGTGACTTTCTTTCAATACCCCCGAATCGGCGACGACTACCTTGCGGTAGACCTGCTCTGGGAGGCGAATTTCCCCCTCCACAGTCAGCAGGTCCTCCACGCGGATCTCGAACAGACGCTCGTTCTCCTGCAGGTACGGCAGGATCAGCTCCCAGTCGGCCGCGCTCAGCTCGCCGAACGCGCCGCCGTTGAGCTGGTCGGCTGACACCCGTCGGTGCGGGTCGCGCAGGTAGATCGCCCCGCCCGAAGCCAGCGAGAACAGGTTGCCGCCCGGGTACGGGCTGGGCAGCTCCACCAGGCGCCCCTCGGCGTCGAAAGCCACCCCGTTCAGGATCACGAACCCGCCGCCATTCAGGGGGTCGCCCGCCATGAAGGATTCGGCCAGGTAATCCAGGCACGTCCCGTTGATCACCGCTCGCGGCCTGCCCACCGCGTTGATCAACGGCCGGCCCGCGGCTGAGCCCTGGATATAGATCTCGCCGCCCTTGGCCCCATACAGGAAAGTCTGGCCCACATCCCCATGCACCACCAGCTTGCCCTGCTTGAGGATCTGCCCGAGCTGGTCCTGCCCAGCGCCGTGAATGTGCACCTCGGCTCCATCCAACCCCGAGCCGGCATAATCACCCACGTCCCCATACAGGTCCAGGCGCACCCCGTGGGTATCCGGACCCAGCCCGCAGGCCGCGAAGCGCCCGCCCTGCCAGTCGTAGGCGATCAACTGACGCCAGCCCAGCGAACAGGCCCCGGCGATCAGCCGCGCCGCGCTCTGCTCGCCTTCGGGCGGAAAGCCCCGGACGTCGATCAGCAGAAGCTCCGCTTCGTTTTGCGGCTGGCGCAGCTCCTGCCGGTTTTCCCAGCCCAGGCGCCACGCCCCGTTTCCCTGGGAGGCGGTCAGGGCGTTTTCCTGGCCAAGCCGCGGCGCGCCGCCGAACAGCTCACCCAGCGCCCTGTCCACCAGCGCCAGGATCGAAGCCCGTTTTTTGCCTCCAGTGGGGTAGCGCCGGTCGCGCAGCAGGTCCAGCGTGCGCCAGGCGAAGGTCCACTCGCCGCTGCCCTGCTGGGCGAACCCGTCCAGCCAGGCCAGTCCCCAGCGCAGCTCGTTCCAGCCCATGTTTTCCATGGCTGGCTTCAGCCAACGCCAGAACGACGAGGCGCCGCCGTTGTCGTAGGCGTGCAGCGCCTGCGCCTGCCACGCCTGCCGGGCAGGCGGATCTGCCGTTTCAGGGTCGAGCTGGCTGAGCCTGACATGCTTTTTGGCGGGGGGCAGCTCCACCCGGGCGCCGAACTTGTCCAGGCTCGCCAGCCCCTCTCTTGGCGTGCAGCTGAAGCGGAAGGCGCCCCCATCCGTGTGCGAACCGCCGCGCGCGACCCAGTAATGATCTGCCAGCGGCTGGAAGCGCTCATCCTCGGTAGCCAGCGAGCGCAGGCAGGCGTTGATCGCCTGGCGCTCGGAGGCGATCAGCCCGATCTGCACCTCGTTCCCCGGCTCGTCCCGGTTTTCATACAGGGCGAACACCTGCGGGCGCAGCATGCTGGTATCGGTGATCCCCAGCAGCTCGAAGCGGCTCTGCTCCGGCAGCGAGCGAGCCAGGATGAAGAACCACGGCCCATCCGGCGAGCCGTGCATGTGGGCGCGCTGCACCAGCCGGTACAAATCCTGCTTTTCCGGCGGCAGCATGGCGAAGTCGTGCTCGGTGGTTGGCGCCATGGCTTCCAGGGTGATCTCCAGCGGGTAGCCGTACACCCGGTCCCACAGGTCGAATAGCTGCACGCTCACCTCGGTATCGGTCAGGAAAAGCTGCCCGATGTTGCGCTGGCGCAGGTATTCGCTCACCGCGTGGTAGTTTGCAAAGTCGCCGTTGTGCACCAGCGCCTCGTTCAGCCCGATGAAGGGATGCGCCCCGCCCGGGTGCCAGACTCGCCCCTTGGTCGGGTAGCGCTGGTGGGCGATCCACACCTGGGCGGTCTGGTCTTCGAGCAGGTAGTAAGCCACCACCTCCTCGGCGTACCCCACGATCTTGAGCACCGAGAGGTCCCGCCCGTGGCTCAGCACGAAAGCCCTCTTTTCCCCCAGGCTGGCGTAGAACCGCTGGTTCAGGCGATAAGAATTCTGGTAAATAAACTCGTCTTCCACCGCCCGCCTCGGCAGCCCATCCAGGCCTTTACTGCCGGCAAACTGATCCAGGGCGGCGGATTTCACCCGCACAAAGTAGCGCCAGACGTCCGGCGGGCGCACCTCCAGCCCGGGAAGCAAGCGGTAATCCTCCAGGTGGGGCAGCGCGTAAGCCTGGGCGATCTCGAAGTGCGGCAGGAAAAATTCAGCTTCTACCTGCGGGCGGGCGTCCGGGTCGAGCAGGGCGATCTGCAGCAGGTAGTGGCTGTTCAGCGTCTCATCATCCACGCCTGCCTGCCGGGGGTCCAGCCCCACCATGGCGATGCCCCCGCCCTTGCCGTTGCCGCGGTTGTGCATCTGGCTCGAGGCGGTCAGCACGTGGCGCCCGGCGACCGGGATATTGGCGCAGAAACCCAGCACCCCGCAGCCGCCTTCAGCCGCCTCGGGGGATTTTCCCCCGCTCCAGGCGAGGGGGGCGCCTTGCACCAATTCGCGGCGGGATGCCAGTATCCGTTCAGCAAATGTGTCCCTCATCTCACCTCCGCTAATCATTCCCCGGCGCTGGTGCCATTAGGGGCTTCTTGGGCGCCTGGCTCCTCTCCATGTTGGTCAGGGCTACCGCGCTCAAGATCAGCAGGGCGGAGATCAGCACGCGCGGCGTGAGCGGTTCCTGCAGCAGCAGGTTGCCGATCAGGATCGCAATCAGTGGGTTGACGTAAGCGTAGGTCGCCACCAGGGGGGTCGGGGCCACCCTGAGCAGCCAGGTGTAAGCCACGAACCCGATCAGCGCGCCGCCCACCACCAGGTAAGCCAGCCCAGCCAGCGAGCGCAGGGAGATGGCTCCCAGCTCCAGGCGGCTCCACTCGCCGGTCACCGTGCCCAGCAGGAACAACCCCGCGCTGCCCACCAGCATCTCCATGCCGGTGCCCAATAAAGGCGACTCAGGCAACTGCGCCTCCCGGTTGTACAGGGAGCCGGCGGCCCAGAGAAATGAAGCCAGCAGCAGGGCGGCGACGCCGGCGCCGGCGCCAGCAGCATTCGGCTCGAGCGGGTCGCCCTCGCCGCCCACCAGCCCGACTAGCAGCACGATCCCGCCGAAGCCGACCATCAGCCCGAGGGAAGCCAGCCAGCCCGGTTTGCGCCCCCCCGGGCGCAGGGCGTCGATCAGCGCCATCATCAGCGGCGCGGAGCCCACGATCAGGGCCGCGATGCCTGAGGATACCCACTGTTCGGCCCACACCACCCCGCCGTTGCCGCCGACCAGCAGCAGCGTTCCCACAATCGCCGCCGAGCGCCATTCCAGCCGGCTCGGTCGGGCGTCTCCCGCCGCCAATCTCCAGGCGTACAGGATCAACCCGGCGATCACGAAGCGCGTCCCGGCCATCAAAAAGGGCGGCATGGTCTCGATGGCGACGCGGATCGCCAGGTAGGTGGAGCCCCAGGCGATGTACACCGCCAGCATCGCCAGCCAGATGCGCGCCTTCATACCGGGGCTCCCCAACTGGCATACTCCCCCGCGTAGGCCATTTCCCTGCCCAACAGGGCTTTCTTGCGCGCCACGCCGTAGCGGTAGCCGCCGAACTCGCCCAATTTGCGGATCACCCGGTGGCAGGGGATGAGCACCGGAAGCGGGTTGGCCGCGATGGCGCTGCCCACGGCGCGGGCAGCCCTTGGTTGGCCGATCAGCGCCGCGATCTGCTCGTAGCTGACCAGCGAACCCGGCGGGACGCGCAGCAGCGCTTCCCAGACCTTGATCTGGAAGTTGGTCCCTTTCAGGTGCAGCGCCAGCGACCCCTGTCCCCCGCCCGACAGGGGCTTGAAAATCTGCTCCACCAGCCAGCTGGTCTGCTCATCATCCTGGCGCAACCCGGCCCGCCCCCAGCGACGGCGCAACGCCTCCAGGGCCGACCAGCGGTCATCGCCTTCGACGAAGATCAGGTCGGTCACCCCGCGGCTGGTAGCCGCCAGGAGGCACTCCCCAAACGGGGTGGGGTGGATGCCGTAGACGATCTCCAACCCCTCCCCCTGTTTGCGGTACTCGCCGGGCGTGACCGCTTCGGTGGTGATGAACAAGTCGTGCAGGCGTCCGGGACTCGAAAGCCCGCTCTCGTAAGCCGCCTCCAGCAGGCTGGCAGACTCGGCCATCAGCCTCTTGGCGTGTTCTTTACTCAGGTACTGCAAGAAGCGCTTGGGGCTGATGCCCGCCCAGCGCGTGAACAGCTTCTGAAAGTGATATTCGCTCAAGTGCAGGTGCCCGGCGATCTCTTTCAAGCTGGGCTGTTCCAGGTAGTGGTCTTCCAGGTAATGCAGGGCCTGTTCCACCAGCCGGTAATCCTGGTGCGCCTGTTCGTAATTGCTCATTGTTTGTTCCATCGGGTCGTTCCTCCTTCTTTGATTTCTGGCAGGATGGCTGTAATAGCCAGCCTGTCAGCGATTATATTCATCCTGCCAGCGAAAACCACCCGATTCTTGCGCTCCTTATCTGCATAGTTTCATCCTTCTAAATAGACCAATAGATCGCTGCGTCCGCGCAGCTCGCCAATCGCCTCCATCCCCAGCGTCTCCAGGATGCCTGCCAGTTGCCACAGCCAGGCTGTGTACAGGTTGACGATCTGCTGGTAGCCCACCTCAGCGTCGATCTTTTTGGCGTGTTCGGGGTCGGTGGTCGTGATCCCAAACGGGCAGCCCAGCCCCTTTTCGCACTGGGCGATGCGGATGCAGCCGATCGCCACCAGCTCGGCGGTGCCCAGGATGGCCCCATCCGCGCCCAGGGCGATCGCCTTGGCCACGTCCCAGGCTGTGCGCAGGCCGCCGGAGGCCATCAGGGTCACCTCGTCCCGGATGCCCTCCTCCACCAGGAAGCGGTGCACCTTGGGCAGGGCGTATTCGATGGGCATGGCGATGTTCTTTTTGGCGATCTCCGGCGCCGCCCCGGTGCCGCCGTAGGCGCCGTCCAGGTGGATGATGTGCGCCCCGGCGTAGTAAGAGCCGACCGCCACCATGTCCACGTCGGTGGGCGTGGAGACCTTGACGCTGATCAAAGCCCGCGGGTTGACCTGCTTGAGCCAGTCGACGTGCTTCTTGTGGTCTTCGACCGAGTAAACGCTGTGGAAGGGAAAAGGCGAGAAGAGCGAGGTGCCTTCCACCGCCTCACGCAGGCGCGCCACGCTGTCCGTGTTTTTGTTGCCCAGCAGGTGCCCGCCCAGCCCTGGCTTGGCGCCCTGGGCGTATTTGATCTCGATCACCGGGGCGCGCTGCAAGGAGGCTTCGCTGACCCCGAACAAACCGGTGGCGACCTGGGTGATGATATGGTCGGCGTAGGGGATCAATTCATCCGGGTAGCCGCCCTCGCCGGTGGAGGTCAGCGTGCCCAGCGCCTGGGCGGCGCGGGCGCGGGCCAGCATTACCGGCAGGCCGACGCTGCCGTAGGACATCCCCGCGCCGTACCAGGGCACGGGCAGCGCCCGCTCAGGGCCGCCCGGCTCGCGGCGGTTGAGCGGCAGGCGAAAATCGTAGCTGCTCGGGTCGGCGGCGATCACCTGGCGCGGGTCGCGCTCCAGCTCGAAGGCAAACGCCAGCCGGTCGAACCCGCCCTCCGAAGCGCCCACGCGGTGCTCCAGCTCGCCCGACGGGGGCTTGCCGCTGCGCGCCTGCCCCTGGGAAGCCAGCAAGAGGGCAGTGGGCCAGCGGAAATCGCCCTCGCCTCCCGCAGGCTGCGCCAGGCGCGGGTAGCGGCTCAGGCTGGCGCTGCCCCCCAGCGTCTTGCGGAATGCCGTTTCCTCGTGCTTATGCCAGATGGTGCGCCCCACCTCGCCGCGCAGCCGGCGCACCTCGCGCATCCCCATGGCGCCCAGGGCTTCCAGGAGCTGGTCGCGCCAGGCGTTCATCAGGTTGACGGCACGCTGCGCCCCCCAGGCCGGGTCCAGCTCGGCGCTCTCCACCGGGCAGTGGCCGCGATCCGCCCACAGCGAGCAGCCCCAGGCAATCTGCAGGGCGAAATCGACGGCTACGAGATCGGCGCCGCAGGCGATGGCTTTGGCCACGTGCTCGGCGGCGGCGATCCCCCCACTGACCAGCAGCGTTACCCGGTCGCGCAGGGCGCCTCCCACCAGGGCGCTGTGCACCTGGTGCAGGGCTTCAGGGAGCGTGCGCCCCTCCAGGTCCAGGCCGATCTCGTCAGCGTACAGGTGAATGGCGGGCAATCCAGCCGCGACCCATTCCACTGCCGTTTCGGCCGCCTGCGCGCCGAGCGGCAGGCGCGCCGCCAAAACTGCTTTGGGCCAGCGCCCGCGGAGCTGGTTGTATGTGGGCACCACCTGGGAGAGATCCTCGCTCTCGATTTCAATATAAACCGGCTGCCAGCCAGACGGGATATCCGCCAGACCCTGCGAGCCCAAGCGCAGGCCCAGCCAATGGGCCTCATGTTCGTATAAAAGGTCATAATCCTCGGGGTAGAGCACCGCCAGCGTGCCCAGCCGGGCAGCCGCCTGGGACAGGGCCTGGAGGGCGCCCCTTCCGGGCAGGGGGATGGGCAGCGGGTTGAAGATTACCGGAATGGGCAGGCTCAAGGCTGGCGGCGCGACGCTGCGCAGGCGCCCGGCGGGGTCGAACTCCAGGGAGGTCAGCCCTGCGCCCAGGTCCACCTGAGTCGAGATGTACTCGCGCCCGTGGATGCCATCCCGGGTGGGGCGGACGATCTCGCTCATATCCAGCCAGATGCCTTCGAAGCCCGGGCCGGCGAACTTGCCTCCGTAGCCGGCGCCTGAGATGGGGATGCGCCCGGTCTCGGCCATGTACCAGGTCTGGGTGACGATCTCGGCGGTCCAGTAGTCGTCGCCGCGCTGGCTGCTGCCCGTGAACACCTGGTGTCCGTATTTGACGTACGCGCCCCCGTCGTCGAAGTGAAACTGGGCCGGGTAGCCGCCTGCCGGTGCAGGCGCCGGGGCGGTGGCGATGTGGTAGCGGCTGTGTGCGTTCAAGCAGTCCTCCAAGGTACGTTCCTGCGCATAACCCTGCTGGAACAGGCTGTGCCCGGAGAATCAGGGCTGGGCAAGAATTAAAGCAAAAAGCACGCCCGGGCGTGCCCATGTAAGTTAAGTTGGTATGGCAGGGCAGCCCCTCCAAGCAGGATGAGCCCGTGGAATTAGTCCACTGGCTGCCACTGCGGGGCGTTTTGTCGGGCGGTCGCCCGCCTCGGTTTGTCGCTCCGCTTTCGGAGGGGTAAATTCAGGGCATGGCGGCCCAGGGAGGCATCCGCTGACCTTTCGATTTTCGCGCCCTGGGGAGCTTACCCCGGGCGCTTGGCCTCGCCTCGCGGCGAGCAACCTCCACCTCGTCACCCCTGCCTGAAGCAGGGGCCTTGCGCTGTCTACCCGTTATGCGATTGTAAATCCTACCAACTGGCTCGATTTTACCCCAAGAGGGGGGATACGTCAAGAAAAAAACTAAACGTGCAAAAATCCCCCATTTTATCCCCCAAGGGAGGAAGGACTTAACGCAAGTTGTAGAGACACGGAGACGCGGAGCAAGGCAGGAAATTGGCAGACCTGACGGGTTTCCGCAAGAATCAGCTCTGGAATTCATTTGAAGGAAGCTTCGCCTCCGCTTAAGCCCACTCCTCCAATCGAAAATCTACCGCAAACGGGTTGACGAAGCGCACGCCCTCCAGCGTTAGGCCGTCACTGAAGTCCTCGCTGAAAAGGACCGTCACTTGGTTCAGGCGGGCGGCGGCCCAGATCTGGGCGTCGTAATAGGCCAGTCCGTGGTCGCGGGCGCCGCGGGCGGCTTCGAGGAAGATCAGCGGGGTCAGGTCGAAGATAGGCCACATGCGCGTGAACAGGTTGACCTGAGCCAACGCCTCGGCAGGGCTGAGTGGCGGATCGAGCTTGCGGGTGGAAGCATGGATAAACTCGGCCAGGCTCTGCACGCTGAGCCGCCCGCTGCGGGTCAGTTCCAGGCGGTCCAAGACCTGCCGCGCCTGTGCAGCTTTGAGGGGAGACCCCGTATCATAGAGATACACCAACAGGTTGGTGTCGATCAAGATGGGCGGCACGCGTTAATCCTGCTCCTGGTCGCGCAGCCAGCGGCTCTCCCGCTCGGCGTAGATTTCCTCTCGGTTCCAGCGGTAGGGTTGGCGGCCCAACGCAGCCCGCTGGCGCGCCTCCAGGAAGGCAACCAGCTCCTGCCAGGCAGAGCGATCGGCTGCGATAGGCTGCGCAGGGACTCCGGCCAGCTCGCGGTCGATGGCCTGGCGGATGATCTCCGCCTCGCTCATCCCGCGCGCTTGCGAAAGCCGCTTGAGCAAAGCGTCCTGGCGCTTTTGGATGTAGATTTGTTTGCGCACCATTTGGGTAGTCATAGACACCTCCACTCCAATTATACATTACTTTATACATATAGGTATGCGCTAAGCCCTTCCATGAAAAGATTTATCTGTAACCCGGTGTAATTTTCGGCTTCAGCATCGCCAAAAGTTGAGATAAACCCGCAACTAATTTGCCGGGTAGGTGTTTTATCATAGTGAAACACATCAACGTCCTTATGGCGGTGTGTACCAATATTCGCCTGCTATGTTCGAATGGAAGGAGACAAAAATGAATACCGTAATGATTGGCAAATGGTCCTTTATCATTGGCCTGGTTGTTGCCGTGCTCGCCGGGCTTTTCTTTCAACCCGCCTGGGCGATCTGGGTGCTGGCGGTCCTGGGTGTGATTGTTGGCTATCTCAATATCACCGCCGAAGATACGCGGGGCTTTTTGTTGGCTGCGATTGCGTTAACTCTTTCCGCAACGGCGCTAAATGCTATACCCATCGTGGGGACGGCTTTTTCATTAGTCCTGCCGTTTGTGGTGGCCTTCGTCGCGGGTGCGACGGTCGTGGTCGCATTAAAAGAGCTGTTCCAGACCGCCCGAAGTTAATCTTCATTAACTATCCAAGATGCAAAAGCAGGCGGCAGATCGCTGCCTGCTTTTGTTATGAGGTCATCAGGAAGGACACACCCGACTTATCCCTCTGGGGTTGACCCAATTTACACAAAAAACCGAGGCGTGAACCTCGATATGATGCACAATATTCTCTTGTATAATGTACCATAGCTGAGGTGTTACATGGAGAATTTTGCTGACCAACCCGTTGGTCAGTGAAAATATATCCCGGCATATGATGCTTAGATAACAATATAAGAGAATTGAAGAAAGATGGCCGGGCATCTAACCCAGTCTGAGCGCCTGTGTGGATTGTAGATAACTCATGTGTTTAAAAAGGAAAATGAGATGAGCAAGAAACAGCAAGAGGAACTTGAGCAGCGGAAACAAGAACGGCAGGAATTGGAGCAGCAACAGGAACAGAAACGAAAAGTGCAGCAAGCGGAACGAAGTAAGTTAGAGAAACAACAGGAAGAGGCCCGAAAGCTGCGCAGACAGGAGCAGGAGCAACAGGATCTGCAACGGGAACAAGAAAGAAAAAAGCGTCAACAGGAGCAGGGGTAGAAGAATAACTCGAGCTGAAATTACACTGCCGCCAGGCCAGTAGAGCCAAAGCGCTCGTCAGCCAAAACTCTCGTTGGGCAGAAAAAAACTGGCGAGAGTGAGATATGGTCAAGCCCCGAACCCGAAAGGAACAGATAGACTTCCTGACCGAAAGAGCCATCAGGTTCTTCGATCACTACGGCGACGAATTGGAATCGATATGCCAGGTTCTCAAAATCAGGCTAGGTGGACTGGCTTCGGCATATACAGCAGAAAACAGGCTCCCTCGTGAAGCTGTCGACGTGCACTCCAGGGTCAAGTCATTGACGAGTTTTCTCAGGAAACTGGAGAAGACTGACTGGCCCATGTTTGGCTATCCGACCGAAGTTATCACCGACCTGGTTGGCGCCAGAGTGATTTGCTGGTTTGTGGATGATTGCTACGGGATGCTCGACTACATCCAGGCTACCAGGCAGTTCCGCATCAAGCCGCGGTCTCTGGAAGACTACATCCGAGATCCGAAGCGCACCGGATACCGGGCGATACACCTTCTGGCAGATGTATCCTATGATCGTGTGAAGACTTACGGAGAGCAGCGCACAGTCGTCGAGGATAGAATGATCTGCGAAATCCAGATTCGAACGAAGCTTCAAGACGCCTGGGCGGAATTCACGCACGACGTGCACCTCAAAATTCCGAGTGATTTTCAAGCAGATTACGAGACAGCCATTGCGGATATTGCCCGCCGGCTGGCCGCCGAAGACACGTCAGCCTTGGCTGTGCGAGACATACTGCAAAAGCAGGCAGAGGTGAAAGAGCTTGAGGACTTTAGAAACGATTAGCCACGCATGAGTTAGCCCGACGATTCGATGCGCCTGACCGCGAGGAGTGGCGGGTGATTTCGTGCGTTGGGTCGGAAATGGGCAGACCTGACGGGTTTCCACAAGAATCTGCTCCGGTAATCTTTTACAGGAAGCCAGGTGGTCTTGCCGGCAACCGCCCCATGAAAACCCGTCAGGTCTAATCCGAGAAGGTGGTCTGATTTTACCCTAGAGATTGTATTTAACGCACCTCTGACAGAAACTCTCGATCGCCTCACCTGCCTCTTGATCATTTTTCTTGATCGCTTGAATGAGCTCTTCCCAACGGATAGTTTGTATTTCCATTTGTTTCAAGGTGGGCTGAAACCACTCCGAGAACCATTGACCTTTGTCCCCCTGGTATTCTCCCACCCGCTGCTCGACTTTATCGTTTATAGAGTCCTTGCTTAAAAACCTGGTGAACACATGCTTACTCATCTGGGATGCCGGAGCGAGCAGATAAAATCCAAGCCTGTCCAGTCTTGCTGGCTCTCTGTTTGCCCGGCACAGGACCTCAGCCATACAGGCAACACTGCGGGCAGCCTGGTCGAAATAGCTGGCATTCTTTACCTTAGAAGCCAAACCGCTGAATAGCTTGGCTTCGAGGACGACAAATTGCCTGGCGTCTGGTTGAAGGGATAAATCTGCTTTCCCCGTTTTCCCGATGGAGAAGTGACCGATCACCCCATCTACATGCGTGGATGCCTCAGCTAATGGATCGCCTTTATATCTGGCAAGAAAAGCTGAGGGCAGGAGGGCTTCGGAAAACCAGGATGAGCCTTCGAGCATGGTGAGCGGGTGGCCTTTGATGTGATGGGTTGCAAACCATTCCAGGATGATGCGCAGCAGCCAGCCTTCATTGTAGAGGATGGTCGGTGGGAAGTGGGGGGTTTCGCGGGCGAGGGATTCCAGGAGATTGATGAGCTTGTTTTGGGACATTGAGATGTTAATATTCTATTTGCCAATCGCTCAAGGTACAGGGTAATATTTACAGAGGAAGGAAGAACTTAACGCCAAGTCGCAGAGAAGCCGAGACGCAAAGTTGAAGATGGTGCGTTCAAAGAGCGAACGCATCTACCCGCTCCGCCGTCCTGCGTGAGTAGATATAATAGTTCGTTCCATTTCTCCGCATGCTCTTTTGTTAGTTGATGGGGATGGGAGAACTCTGGTCAAAAAGAGCCAAGCTCGACTTCGCCGCCCCTTTTGTAAGAAGCAATAATCGCGCCGCTCGATAATGCCTTTGATTCCGTTAGTTTGAAGGCTGCGGGTATCGTTCCCTCGCCAAATAATCGTTTGCCCTTACCAAGCGTAACTGGGAATACCTTTAACCATAGCTCGTCGACTAAGTCATTTGCCAATAAAGTCTGGATAAGATTAGTGCTGCCATGTACCTGCAGCATCGGGCCATCTTGCTGCTTTAACTTCTCTATTTCCGCAACCACATCGCCACTTATTTGAATCATCTCTTCCCACTCCGTTTTAATTGCTTCATTCGAGACCACATATTTTTTGGCTTTATTAATCGGATCATCACTACTTTGGAGGGGCCAATAGGAGGCAAATATTTCATAAGTCTTTCTGCCCAGCAGTAAATCGAAAGGCTGACTCATTTGTTTCGTCATTTCATCGCCCATCGCTTCGTCGAAGTAGGGCACCGTCCATCCTTCAAGGTTAAAGCCGCCTGAAGGGTCTTCACCTTTGCCCCCGGGAGCTTGCATAACGCCATCCAATGATACAAATGCTAAAACCACTAATTTTCTCATGCTGGTATTATACAAGCCTCTGATTTTAGTTGCAATAGAATGTTGGGTGCGTTATGACACACCATCCTCCCGCCGACTGCTCCTGAGGCTCATCCCGTTCAATCCTTCCTCCACCGCTGCCATCCTGTTGGAGATGGTGCGTTCAGAGAGCGAACGCACCCTACCCGCTGCCATCTGGTTGGAGATGGTGCGTTCAAAGAGCGAACACACCCTACCCATTGGCAATCCAAGCGTCAATCGACAGCCGCAGGGCGGGTCGCCTCCAGCGAGTTGTCAGGCGTACCGAGGAATCAGCCCGTCTCGATTTCAAGCTTGTGTGGTACCGGGCGAGTAAGAGCGTCGGTGACGGGCGAGTGAGCCTCTGCCCATTTGATGATCTCTTGTAGCTTCTCTGGAGAGACTTCCTTAGCGGTTACCTCGATGCGCGCCCAAGACTCTGTTGGGCCGGCGGGGGCATCGGCGAGACCAAGTAAACCTCGGTCATCGGAGACAGAGCCGACCGTTACCTGGAGGCGGTCGAGCACAATGCCCTCCTGAGCAGCGCGGATGGCTATCATCGTGGCCTCGCAGGCCGCTTGAGCTGCGCGGCGAAGCCAGCCAGGGGACGGGGCGGAGCCCTCGCCGCCGAGCGCAACGGGCATATCGGTAGTGACGCTCCAGGAGCCCAAGCCCTCAACGCGGATCCTCAGACCGGATTCAAGAGTTGCAGTAGCTGGCTTGTCCTCCGACTTGGCGTCTTCGGGGTGAGCGGTGAAATGCTCGGCTACGGAAGACAATGCCTGGCGGATCTCCTCGGCTTCCATTTGTGCCTCCTTTGGCGTGAAGTTCAACGGCCCGCCTAACTTATAAGAGATTGACGATACCCATTATCCTGCGCCGCTCCCTATCTGCTCTAATAATACCTCATTCTGGCATAACAAAATAAAATTACGCATAACCCGGAGTCCTCATGCTGGATCAGGCCAACTACGAGCGCATCAGGCGCATCTTGCCGGTATTGCAAAACCCAGACCCCCAGCTTGCCCGCGAGTTCAGGCAGGCAGCTTATTTCGCGCGGCTCCCGGCGGGCAGGGACGTGTTCGCCGAAGGCGACGAGCCGGACTCGATCGCCCTGCTGATCTCCGGCGTGGTGCGGGTGTATAAAATCGGCTACTCATACTTCAGCGCGTTCACCGGGATCAGCGTCGCCGCCCGCAGGGCGGGGTAGACCCCGGATAGCAGCCCGATCAGCGTGGCAAACAGCAGGGCGAAGCCCAGCAGCCACGGAGGGGTGTACACGCTGATCGAGGAGAGCGGCATGCCTGGCTGGCCGGTCTGCCCCGCCAGATACACCAGCCCCAGCACGTTGATCACCTGCCCCACGCTCCAGCCCAGCAGAAGCCCACCCAACCCGCCCAGGAAACCGATCCCCGCCGCCTCGCCCAGGAAGATGGTCAGCACGTCCCGGTTGGTGGCCCCCACCGCCTTCATCAGGCCGATCTCACGCGTGCGCTCCAGGATCGCCATCGCCATCGTGTTGGCGATCCCGATCGCCGCCACCAGCAGAGACACCGCCCCAATGCCGCCGAAAATGATCTGGATCACCAGGAAGAAGTTGATGATCCCTTGCACCGAGGCTTGAGGGGCGTAGGCGTTGAAACCCATAGCCTTGATCTGATCTGCCACCTCCAGGGTTTGATCAGCCTCTTCCACCAGGACGATCACGCTGGGATAGCCGTCCTTGTCCCGGTTGGGGCGCCTGCCGGTGAACCACTGGTTCCAGGCATCCAGGTCTTCCAGGGGCACGAACAGCGACCAGTCCTCGACCCGGTTTTCAGTCATGATCCCCCTGATCTTGACTTGAACGCTCTTGCGGATCGGGTTGCCCTCCTGGTCGTATTTGGTCAGCACCACCTTGAGCGTCTGCCCGAAGAGCTCCGGCGGCGCTGGCGGCTCCTGGCCCGGGCGCCACTTGGGGTCGTAAAAGTTCGTCGGCACGTTGACACCGATGATCGCGCTGCCGCGCTCCAGGATCAGGTCGCCAGCCTGGGCGGTGTAACCCATTTCACTCATATCTTGGACGCCAGTCACACCCATAAAGCCTGCCCAGGCTTCCAGGCGCCCGTACCTCATGATCGCCTCGCCCATCATCCAGTCACGGATGACTACGTGAGTGACGTTGGGCAGCGCGGCAAACTCGCGGATAGCCTGGCTGGTGATGGGCACGAAATTCGGGGGTTGGAAGCTGCTGGCTCTTCGATGTAACCGGGATCGACGCGCACCTGCCTGAGCTCGC
>DATEDC010000088.1:0-6287 GCA_035286585.1 Anaerolineales bacterium | reverse complement strand
TCGAAGCGCCACGGGCAATTGGTCGCGCCGTCAGCGTAGTTGCGGCAGTAGCCTTCGGGCAGCGTACCCCAGGGCAGAGCCAGCACCGGGTCGTCGTAGCGCACATCTCCGGTTTGGGCGTCGTTGTTGGCACGCCCATTGCGGAAGCGATCGGGGAAGATCTGGTAGATGAACGCCTCCCTGGCCCAGGCTGGCGCGACGAAGGTTGGCTCGTAGAACATCAAGGCGTAGCTGTTGTCGATGGGGTCGTCGCTGGTGTTGCCCAGCCCACCGTCGAGCGCGGGGGTGTTATCGGCATAGTAATCCGTATCGCTGCCATCGCTGACGATGAAGCGATACCACAGGTTGGTGGGTGCGCTGTAGTCGAGCGTGGTCTCCCAAAAGTCGCAGCTAAAGGTCAGGTCCTGGTAACACGCCACGTCGCCAGCGGCAATAGTCATAGGCACCAGCCGTTGCGTGTTCGTGTTCAGGTCGTACACGCGCACCCTCACGCCGGTGACGTCATTGTGATACGTCCGCAAGCGCAGCGTAACAGGTGTGCCGGCGGGCACGGCGCCGCCTGGGGTGCGATACAGCAGGTCGCGTGAGTCGTGGCGCAGGCCGTCCCACCATACGTCGTTGTCGGGCCTGGGGCCGGTGCTGACCACGCTGACGCTGGGTAGATTGGCTGCCGAGTCAAAACCGAAGGTGACGATATAGCCGCTGCCGGGCACGCTGAAGGGGATGTTCGCGCCATCCCGCACGCCACCCGCGCCGTAGTTCTCACTCCAGCTCTCGTTGATGGCGACCTTGAACTCGTAGCTGCCAGGCGGGATAGCGCTGGTCGAGAAGGAATAAAATCCATCGCCATCGCTGTCCTGCAGCCAGGAGCGCAGGCAATCGGGCTGCCAGTCGCCAGGGCAGCCGATCTCGCTTTGATAGCTGCCCGGCGCGCTGGCGATTCTCGAGTTGTGATTATCCGTGATCCAATGCGATGTATGGTCGTAGTAGAACTTGACGTCAGTCGGTGAGGCGAGGTTGAGCGGGATATTCGCGCCGTTCTGCTGGGCATTGCTGCCGTAATTCTCGTCCCAGGAGCCGTTCAGGGCGGCTTTGTACTCCCAGCCTCCTGCCGGTACATTGAAGACTCCCTGCCATACGTCGTCGCTAGAGTCATAACTCAAGTTGGTGAGAGCACAGCCTGGATCCCAGTCACCGCCGCAACCCAGCTCGGATTGCAGGCTGCCGGCGATGGTCACGTTTGCAGGATCAGGCGTATGGCTGGCTGATACCTGCGCCTCTTGAAGCAGGGGAGAGAGGATGCCGGCAGCCAATGCCAGAAGCCCAAGGATAGCGGGCCATGACCGTGAAAGCGCTTTCGGGTGCATTTCTGACCTCCTTGTGAAGATCAATTCAGGGCTTATAAAAGGGTGGGTTGATTTTGAGATTTTTCCCCTGGAACTCCGGGTGATCGCGACTCTAAGAGGGTGGGGTAGGGTAGCGTAGGGGAGAGCGATACCCCACTGGATTTCTCCTGTAGCAGCAACTTGAGTATAGAGAGAAACCGGTAAAATGTCAATGAGGTTTAACTTAAGACAAAAGGCAAGCCGTCTGGCTCGCCCTGAATGGCACTCGCCCAAGCGCCATGCATATTATAGACTATAAATGTCCAATTTGCCAGGTTTTTTTCTTACAAATGATCAAAAAATATCCATCGGTGGTATGATTGGCTCGATTCTGCTCAGCGGGCAATTGAATACCCACAGGAGGTATTATGCCGAAAAAAGTTGCTCTGGTTCTCAGCGGAGGCGGCGCCAAGGGCGCCTTCCAGTGCGGCGCGGAGAAATACGCTCGCGAGGTCAAAGGCTATAACTGGGATCTCATCGCTGGAGTCTCGGTGGGCGCGCTGAACGGCGCAATGCTGGCGATGAAGAAGTACGACCGCCTGTTCGAGCTGTGGAATACCATCTCAAACGACCAGGTGTACACCGGCGGCTTCAACGTGATCTCCACGCTCAAGATCCTGTTCGGGGCAAAATCCTTTTACGGCAACGAGCCGCTCAAAAGAATGCTGCTCCAGGAGCTGGAGTTGGACAAGATCCAGACCGACCTGCGCATCGGGGCGGTCTCGCTGCTGTCCGGCGAGTACGTGGAGTTCCGCGGCGACGACCCCAACCTGGCGCAGGCGATCCTGGCTTCGACCGTGATGCCGATCATCTGGACGCCGGTGGACGTCTCCGCGCAGCATAAAAGCATGGTGGATGGCGGCGTGCGCAACATCAGCCCGATCGGCGACGTGCTGGACGCCGAGCCGGACGAGGTGGTGATCATCAACTGCAGCCCGCAGGCAGCCGACCCGCTGCCGGAACCGCCTGAAAATATCGTCAAGATCGGGTTGCGCACCCTGGATATCATGCTGAACGAGCTGTTCACGAGCGACGTGCGCGAGTTCGTGCGCATCAACCACCTGGTCAAGCAGGTCGAGAAGCACGGCGTCACCCTGCACCACCCGACCAGCGGCAGGCCGCTCAAGTATTACGATTATAAACTTATCGAGCCGTTGCACCCCCTGGGCGACACCCTGGATTTCTCCCAACCGGTGGTGCAGAAATCGCTCCGGGCGGGAACGGAGCGCGCCCGCCAGGTGCTGGAGGGGGTCAAGCGTTGGGGTGCGGGAGCATAAGCCGTTCGGCTGAGCTCACGACGAAGCCGGGAAGTGGCGAGGTGATCGCCCGGGCGCCCGGCTGGAGGTCGCGGAACGCGGCTACGGGTTCTGGCGGACGAAATCCAGGGCGTACTGCGCGTCGCTGTAGTTGGGGTTTTCCCTGAGCGCCTGCTGGAAGTCGGCGGTCGCCCCGGGCGTATCCCCATCCCGGTAGAGCGCCCAGCCGCGCCAGAGCAGGGCTTCCTCGGCATTCGGCGTGATCTGGAGCGCATATTCGCTCAGAGCAAGCAGGTCCTCGATGCGCCGGGTGTGAAAATAAGCGAAGAAGGGGGTGAACTGGTAGCGCAGCATGCGCTGCGGCAGGCCCAGCTCGCGAGCGCGGTCGAAGGCGTTGGCGGCTTCCCCCCAGCGCTCGAAATACACCAGGTTCGTCCCCAGGTTGAACCAGGCGAAGGGATCCGCCTGGTCGGCGTCGATCTCGGCCTGGGCGGTCTCCAGGGCGCCTCTGCGGTTGGCTGCCACGTCCCAATGCTCGCCCAGGACCGATGCCACCCTCTCCTGCAGGGCGGGCGGGTAGACCAGGATGTACACCCGGTTGAAGACCTGCCAGTATTCATCCAGGGTCTGGTAGGAGATGACCTGGTCCGGGCCATGGAAGCTGTCCTGCCCGGTGAAGGTCTGCGCATCGTCATTGTAGCCGGTCAGCAGGTTGTAATGGGCCGCCCACAGGTCGTCGTTCGGCCAGAAGGGCTCCTCGAAGTAAAAACTCTCCTCGATCAGCACCGGTATGCCCGCCGCCAGCAGGCGCTTGAGCAGGGGGATATCCCCGCCGACGCGGTATTCGGCGTTCAGCCAGCCGGCGCGGGTGCGCACGTAATAGACCAGCTCTTCCACGTTCACGTTGCGGTCCTCGCGCTGCGGCTTGAGCAGCTCGGCGATCGTGAGCTGGTCGCCCTCCCAGCCGTAGAAGCGCAGGTACATCGCCAGGCTGGCAGGTCCGCAGTTGTTGATATCCTGCTTCTCCCAGGCCGGCGCCGGCAGGGAGACCGCCGCCGGGATGGGCGTGGGCGAAGGCGCCGATGTGGCCGTTGGCGCGGGGGTCAGCGGCGTTGAGGTCGGGGCGGGCGAGGGGGTCGGCGTCGCCGGGTTGACGGGCGCGTTGGGGTTGGCGGCGGTTGGTTTCGCTGTGGGCACCCCGCCCACCGGGTCGATCACCCCGCGCACGTACGCCATGGCGACCTCCACCTGCCAGCTCACCCGCCGCTCCACCGCCGGGACCTGGTAGAGCGCGAGCGCAGCGATGATTAGACCGATAAGAATCAAGGCTGCATTTCTCAGCTTCGGCTTGCGCATGGGCGGTATTGTATCACCAGTGTTCATTGAAGCGCCAATGCGTTCGCGAGGCGCCCAGCCGGGGATTTTTGGTCTATCCCGTTCGACTCCCATCGCTTTCCCCCCTGGAAGTGTGCTAACGATAGCAGGAATGTAGACCGATTTTCAACCGGGTGGCTATGGTTTTGAGAGCAATTACATGAAAGGTGCTTTGAGCTTCTTCCAGCTGGAAGATTAAAGCAGTTATGAAATAAGATACCTTATTACCGATAAGTATTCGATTGGAAAGACAGGTGTGAAGTGTGGGTCAACGCTAGAGATAGACCAGAGCACCCACTAACTCCGTTGCCAGGGCAGAGGGTTCCCCCCTCTGCTCTTTTCCTTTTGCCCTGGCAATAGAGAAGAGGCGATAAACTCTCCTTTAAATAATCACTTTTATGTCAGAAGGCTTTAGGTGAAATAGATCTTGTTGATCCTCATCAAAATACATAAAACCATTTATAGACCCTTCAAGAATGCTATCGATAACTTCGACGTCAGATTTATAAGTGATAGGGAATACATACTTAGGAGTACATCCTAATAATTCATAATTTTGAGCAATTTCCTCAGGATCGGGCCTTGATTTGCCATAGCAGAAAACAACCTGACCGGTATCCGTAACAATTACTGGAAAGTGGTCTACAGGTATTAATGGCTCCATAAGCCGAGGCTGCTTGTCCGTAACCGGCTTAATGAAACCTATCATCTGTCTCCCGTTAGCAAGGTTAAATACTGTTCTAACGATGACGAATGCACGGCTTGGATCGAGAGGAAAGGAATCCTTATAAGGTCTTACGGTTCTCTCATTTTGTCCTGGAAGACCAATATCCTCTAATATATACTCCCAAACCGGATACTCATGTAAATCGGCCAAGGTAAGATCGTAGGCTTGCTTGTGTTCGCTCATTTCGCATCTCATCAAATTTTGCCGTAACGTTGATTACTTGGGCAGAAGCCTTTCGATTCTGAGAACATCCTCGAGAGCTTCAAAAGTATGCGTACCATACGTTTGATCAAAATATTTGTTAAATCTTCGAATCGTCTCAAGAATTTCATATAACCTGGATGGCGAATTTATCATCTGCGTGTAATAGTCCTTGCCTAATTGTCTGCTAAGAATTTGATCCAATTGAGAATGATACTCACGATGTAGCTCAGGAGTCAAACCATAAAGTTGTTGTTTCTTAGGTCCAAGTAGATATACCGGCCAAGGATGATGCCCCTCAATTGGATTGCCCTTCATATAAGCTGCAGTTGCAATCCCATGCCCGGCTACTGCTACTCCCCCCACAACCATGGCACCTTCAACTGTTAGGCCAACACCAGCAACTACCAAACAGCCTCCAGCGGTCACTGCTCCACATAATAACCCTCCTCCTGCGGTTGGCCCCATTGCTGCCAGACCTTCTGCCGCAGCAGCCGTTCCAAGCACGGCTTCAGTTGAAGATACCACCGTGCTGGCAACTCGACCTGCCTGCTGTCCTTGTATGTACGCATCACTTCGGTTGCAGTCCATACAAAGGTTTACCGCATTGGCTACCTTGTCCAGTGTTCCCCAGTGTGTTTTGTAAAATAAAAACCGACCACCCTGGCTGAATTTTAACATTGAAAAACCGTCCACCGAAGCCCAATCTCCGGGTAATATAACGAACCTGGAGGAAAAGGAGATGAGAACGGTGGAAGACTACGAAAGGATAAGACGAGCCTATTTTGTAGACAAGCTGAGCATCCGGGCAATCCATCGGATGCTGGGCTATGATCGAGAAACGATCCGCAAGGCAATTGTAGATGCGGCACCGATGCCCTACACGCTGGCACAACCGCGCGAAGCACCGGTGATTGGACCTTACAAACAACGAATAAGCGAGCTACTGAAAGAGAGCAAAAAGCAGAAGCGGAAGCAGCGCTATACTGCGCACCGGATCTTCGAGATACTGCGCAGCGAGGGGTATAGCGGCAGCGAAGGAGCGGTGCACAACTACGTCAGCCGGGAACGGCGGAAAGACGAATACAAAGAGAAGTATATCCCGCTGGAGTTCGATCCTGGACAAGATGGCCAGGTGGACTGGGGCGAGGCAGATGTAATCCTGGCAGGGGAGCGGGTGACGGTGCAGTTTTTCACCCTGCGGTTGAACTACTCGAAAGCGCGTTTTGTGATGGCTTTTCCGTTCCAGAAACAAGAAGCGTTTTTCGAGGGGCACAACCAGGCGTTTCGCTTTCTGGGTGGTATACCCCGAAGGCTGACGTATGATAACCTGAAGACGGCCGT
>DATEDC010000087.1:0-5472 GCA_035286585.1 Anaerolineales bacterium | reverse complement strand
GCACTATATTAAACATTGGCCCCATCGATGTAAAAATATCATAAAGCATGTTTCGGGTTTCCTGCCTAACAAAAATGCAAAGCGCCTCTCCACCTCCACCCATATCTGCTCCGCATCCGTGATCAGGTAGATCCAGTCATTTCGGTCCGTGCGCAGCAGGGTACAGCCCTGCACTGCCGCCGCCCGTTCTGGCGCGCCCGCCACAACCAGCAGAGTGTACAGGGCTCTCAAGACCGCCGCCAGGTAGCGCCGCCCCTTACCAAGCAGGCGGATGAAGACCACTGTGAACAGCCCACTCAGGATGGTGGTTTTGAAGCCGCGCCAAGGATCACGATCGGGCGCAGTCTGCGAATGATGTCAAAAAACTGGCGGACCGTAGGAGCCTGTTTAATATCAATCCCCTCTCCCTTCGGGGACCAGAGCGATGAGCCGGCTGATGCCGCCCGTGGCGCCGGCGATCTTCGGCCCGCCAACGATCAGGGTCGCGCCTCGGGGCGGGACCATGTCCAGGTTGGCCACGGCTTCCATGCCCCATCTGTTGGCAGGCAGCCAGCGGTAGTGCGTGGCGAAATCGGTCGAAGGCCCGAAGTCCAGGCTGAGGGTATCTACGGCGATGCCGTTGACCTGGCGCTCTTCAAGCAGGAATTCGACCGCCTCGACGTGGAAGCCCGGGAAGTGCATCACCCCGTTCTCGTCGGCGTTGCGAAATTCGGGCGTGGTGACCTTTTCCGCCCAACCGCTGAGCATCGCCACGCAGGCGCCCCTGGGGAGGCGCCCATGGCGGCGTTCCCAGCGGATTAAATCGTCGAGGGTCACCTGGGCGTCAGGATTGGCTTGCGCCTTGGCGCGGATGTCGACCACGGCCAGCGGGACAATCAGCATCGAGAGGGGGATCTGGTCCGCTGTCATCCCATCGGGAGAGAAATGAAAGGGCGCGTCCATGTGGGTGCCGGTGTGCTCGACCAGCAGCCAGCGATACATGTTGAAGCCATTTTGCTCAAAGGTGAACAGGGTTTCGATTTCCAGGTTCGGCGTACCGAAGAAGGTGGGGAAATTCTCGGGGATCACGTGGGTCAGATCGACGGCACGTTTAAAGGGCCTCCCGACGACCTCGGCCAGGTCGAGCGCTTCGCTGCGATTTGCGGTTGCAGCCAGGACCGGCGCCGGGAGCATTGCGCCCGCCACCAGGGCAGCCGTTGCCTTGAAAAAGTCGCGCCGAGACATCTGCTTCAAGACCGCTTCTTGAGTTCCAGGAACACACATAGGTACCTCCTTTTCTTTTACAGACCAATAAGGGGAAATTTATCTTTTTCTGATCATACTCCAATTTACGGAGATGTCAATTATAATGGAAATATGAAGAGCCTCGCTGAAATCTAGCAAACCCTTCAGGAACAAAACCCCTATCTGGCCGAGAAATTAGGCGTGAGAATTGTTAGGGTGTTTGGCTCTTACGTTCGCCAGGAACAGCGCCCGGATAGCGACCTGGACCTATTGATCGAGCTGGGCAGACCTCCCAGGATCAGCTTGATCGGCTTGGTTGAGTTGGAGGACTGCCTAAGCCAGGTCCTGGGAGTCAAGGTCGATCTCGCTATCAACACCAATCTTAAAAAACGCATCGGTGCGCGCGTCTTACAAGAAGTCATTTACTTCATCTCTGCCTCCACCTACATCCGCACGCCATCGGTGCTCAGGCGGATCCATCCATAGCGGTCGGTACGCAGCAAACAGGATTCTAGTCACCAATCTCTGGCGGGTGAACTAACTGATCCATCAACGCGAGAAGAGCGATTAATGAATAAAACTTTCAATCCGGCAGACAGGCCGTTGCCAACCGGCACCGTCACCTTCCTTTTCACCGACATCGAAGGAAGCACCAACCTGGCGCAGAACTACCCCGATGAGATGAATTCGCTCCTGGAACGGCATAACACCATCCTGCGCCAAGCGATTGAAGCGCATAATGGCTATGTCTTCCGAATCACGGGTGACGCGTTTGCCTGTGCATTCCACACCGGCAAAGATGCTATTGATGCAGCACTGGAAGCGCAACGCAGACTGCTGCATGAAGCCTGGCATCCAACGCCGGTCAAGGTGCGCATGGGTATCCATACCGGCGCGGCGCAAGCAGAGGCGCGGATGGAACTCGGAGATGGGTATGCTGGCTACCTGACCCTGACGCGCGTTCAGCGGGTGATGTCCGCCGCGCATGGCGGTCAAGTCTTGCTCTCCAGCGCCAGCGCAGAACTGGTGCGTGGGCAACTCCCCGGTGACGTGACCTTGCGCGACATGGGGGAGCACCGTCTCAAGGGACTCGGTAATCCGGAGCGCCTGTGGCAGTTGGTCTCCCCCGGTCTGGTCGAGGAGTTTCCACCGCTCCTATCGCTCAACGCAATCCCCAACAACCTCCCGGCGCAGCCTACAGCGCTCATCGGGCGGGAAGCGGAGTTAAGCGAGATCGTGCAGCGAATGAACTCCGAAGGGGTACGCTTGCTGACCCTCACCGGGCCCGGTGGAATAGGAAAGACTCGGACGTCGCTCCAGGCGGCCGCTGAGCTGATCGATCGCTTCGAAGATGGAGTTTACTTCGTTGACCTTGCCCCCATCAGGGATCCCGAATCCGTCCCCAGCGCAATTGCTCAAACAATCGGCCTCAGGGCGACAAGCGATCGACCGCTGTTCGACGAGCTCAAAGGGCAGTTGCGCGAAAAAACGATGCTGCTGCTCCTGGATAACTTTGAGCAGGTAACAGATGCGGCAGCCAGGGTGGCGGAGCTGCTCCGAGGTTGTCCCAAGCTAAAGCTGTTGGTGACCAGCCGGGAAGCGCTGCACGTGCGCGGCGAATATGTCTTTCCTCTCTCCCCGCTCGCCTTGCCTGAACCCGATCTCAAAAAACTGTCGCTCGAGCAACTCACGCGCTACGAAGCGGTGCGGCTATTCATCGAGCGCGCCCAGGCGGTGAAACCCGACTTTAAGGTCACAGATGAGAACGCCCTGGTAGTGGCTGAGATCTGCGCCCGAGTGGACGGTTTGCCCCTGGCTATCGAACTGGCCGCAGCATGGATCCGGCTGTTTTCACCCCAGGTTCTGCTCGAACGGCTGGGAAGCCGGTTGAAACTGCTCAGGGGTGGGGCCCGCGACCTGCCTGCCCGGCAACAGACCTTGCGCGACGCTATTGAGTGGAGTTATGAGTTGCTCAATAACGGCGAACAGCGCTTGTTAGAGCTGCTATCGGTGTTCTCCGGTGGTTGCTCGTTCGAGGCGGTCGAAGCGACGGCGAGTGGTATCGAGCGTCTGGACGATAGCGGGGTGGACATTTTTGATGGTTTGGCTTCCCTGGTGGATAAAAGCCTGGTCCGGCAGGTGGATCAGAAAACCGGAGTGTCCCGCCTGGTAATGCTGGAAACGATCCGCGAATACGCGGGGGAACGGTTGGAAGCTGATCCTGCGTTTCACGCTGCCGCTCAACGGGGGCAGGCTGCTTACTTTGCTAGGTTCACCCAACGTCAATGGGAGCGCTTGACCGGCAGCGATCGGGAGGCGGCGTTGGAGGAGTTGAGCTCCGATATCGAGAACGTGCGCACCGCCTGGGGCTACTGGGCAGAGAAAAAGGACCTGGAGCAGCTCGGAAAGTTTGTCGATAGCCTGTGGCTGCTATTCGATGTACGCGGGTGGTACCACGCTACGGTTGATCTGACGACCGATTTGCTGGACGTCCTTTCATCCACCCCCTCCACACCCGAGCTCGCTCAGCAGGAGATCGTGTTACGGACCAGCCTTGCCCGGGCACTGCTGGCAACCAAAGGTTATACGCCGGAGGTCGAGGAAGCCTACACCCACGCCCTGGAACTTTCTCAGGCGGTGGGAGAGGTCTCTCAATTGTTCCCCGTTCTGAGAGGGCTTTTTTCCTTTTACACCTTCCGCGGAGAATTCGAAAAGGGTCTTCCGATAGGAGAACAGATCCTGAACCTGGCGGAGCGCTACGACGATGGAAACATGCGCGTCGAGGGGCACTTTGTGCTCGGAACTTGTCACGCCTTCACCGGGAATATCAATCTTGGCCTGGAGCATCTGGAGAAAGGGATTGCATATATCGATCCTGAACGCTACCGTTCGAGCCGCTTCAGGCTCGGCAATCACCCCGGTGTGCCGTGTTACACGACGTCCGCACTGATCCTGTGGGGGCTTGGTTACCCCGACCGAGCGCTTCAATATGCAAATGAAGCAGTTGACCTGGCTGAAAAGATAAACCACCCTTATAGTTTGGCCTATGCTTTGTTTCATGCTGGCTTTCTCCAGTATTGGAGGCGAGAGGTGGAACTCAGCCTGGGGTGCGCCCAGGCTGTGTTAGATATCGCCGAGAAGCACAAGTTCCAGATCTGGTACGCCGTGGGCACCTGCCTTCATGGTGCAGGGATGGCGAGCATGGGCAGGGCGGAGGAAGGTCTGGCCCAAATCCAACTGGGGATGGACCTCTACCAGGGGTTGAAAAGCCCGCCCATATTTTGGCCGCTACTCCGCAGCCTCCAGGCCGTAGTGTGTGGTCTGGTGGGAAGACCCGAGCAGGGATTGGCTCTCCTCGATGAAGCGATATCAATTCCCAGCCTGGGCTATGGAAGAGTGCTGCTGGTTGAGTTTTTTCGGATCAAAGGGGATCTGCTGCTCGCACATTCCCCCGCTAATCCATCCGAGGCCGAGCTCTGGTACCATCATGCTCTGGAAACCGCCCAGGAGCAGGGAGCGCTCATGTTGGAGCTGCGAGCTGCAATGAACCTGGTCCGGTTGTGGCGGAATCGAGGCAACGCCGAACAGAGCAGGCGATTGTTGAGCGACGCTTACGAGAGATTTACCGAGGGCTTCTCAACGGTGGATCTGATGGAAGCCAAGGACCTTCTAAGACAGAATCAATTTCGTTAGTGCGGAGCATACTATATTCCGGCAATTTTCGTCCCCGCATTGCTGATATCACATTTCCTCGTGTTCCGGCTCCTCGTCAAACGTACGTAGACCCAGAGAGTGCGAGACGGGCCCGCTCCCCACGCCGACCGGCGAAACCCTGCCCGCTACAGGCAAGAAAGCCATTGTAGTCGCTCCTGCGGAGCGTTTCCACGCAGTTCACTAAACCCGTCGAGTTTTAGAAACCCGACGGGTTTTCATTTTTAAAGAACGTACACGAGGACAGATTTGGAGCGGCCTTTCAAGGCGAGCTCTCGCTGCTCCAAATCGCCCAGATCAAACCCTGCGTCCGAACAGGTCTCCTGGCTGACCAGAATCTCGCCAGGCCTGGCATTCGCTCCCAATCGGGCAGCGATATTGACTGCGTCTCCCAACGCGGTAATATCCGTAATGCCGCCTCGAGTTCCTACCGCGCCAATAAATGCTTCTCCAGTGTGCACGCCAATGCCCACGGGTATCCACGGCCCGTCCGGGTCTCCATGACCAGCCGCTCGCCGGAGTTCTTGGGCTGCCTGC
>DATEDC010000086.1:0-3209 GCA_035286585.1 Anaerolineales bacterium | reverse complement strand
TACAAATTTTTGGTCACATTCGTATGGAAATTCACATGCTGGCATATGCCCGCTGGGATCAGTAAATTTTATTGGATTGTATCGGGCGTATGAATACCTGTTCCAATCGAGTGGATTGTATTGATCAGGTATAATTGAATCTGGTTGGGAGAAATGAGCAATACTAGGATCATACCACCTCGCCCCATAATACATCAACCCAAAATCATCCACGTTCGAGTATTGCCCCGTAAATGTATAATCCGTTACCGGTGCCCCGCTCGAATAGCGCACCTCGCCCCAGGCTCTGTACTTCAGCTCGGAGACCTTGTTCCCACTGGCATCTGTCGTGATGCTCGTCGAGCCGAGATGGTCGCTGAGCAGGTAGTAAACCGTCCCGTTCTGGCGCATGGCTACCCGGTGTCACTGAACACCCTATAATGTACCAGTGGCATTCACCCAAAGAGCACCAGAGATATTCAGCAACACTGCACCAGGCGTATTCACCAACGATGTACCAGAGATCTTCAGCCAAAGTGTACCACTTTCCGACAGGGCTAAAACCGATTAACCTTCTGGCAGAAAACCAAACGGCCAGGAGGAACCATGTCAGAAAGAAGGCTAAAGCTAATGGACATCCGAGAAATGATCCGGCACATCCGTGAGGAACGGAGTGACCGGCAAATAGGGAAAGACCTGGGGATAGATCGGCGGACGGTGAAACGATACCGGCAGTGGGCGGCTGAGCAGGGATTGTTGGAAGGCGAACTGCCGGATCACGAGAGCCTGCTGAAGATGTTGGACGTGACGCTGCCGGAGAAAATGCCGCCGCAAAACAGTTCGAAAGCGGAACCGTATCGGGCAAGGATCGAAAAGCTGCTCAAAGAGAAGGTGAAAGTGACGGCGATCTACGATCGGCTGAGAGAACAGGGGTACGGCGGGAGCTACGCTTCGGTGCTACGGTTGGCGCGGCAGATCGATCCAAAGCCGGTAGAGACTTACACGCGCAAGGAGTGTGAACCAGCAGAGGAGGCGGAGATCGATTTTGGCTATGTGGGCATGATGCGGGATAGCGAAGGCAACTTGCGCAAGACCTGGGCATTCGTGATGGTGATGGGGTGGAGCCGGTATGCGTATGTGGAATTTGTTTTCGACCAGAAGGTGGAAACCTGGCTGCGCTGCCACCGCAACGCATTGGCGTTCTTTGGGGGCGTTCCCCAGCGGTTGGTGATTGACAACCTAAAAAGCGGGATCACGCAGGCGATCTGGGATGACCCGCATGTACAGATGGCCTACCGGGAGTGCGCCGAGCATTATGGTTTCCTGATCCTGCCCTGCCGCCCGGCGACGCCGGAGCACAAAGGCAAGGTCGAAGGCGGGGTTGGATATGTGCAGGGGCGTTTCATGGGCGGCAAGGGCACCCTGGATCTTGTACAGGCCAACCGGGATGTGCGCAAGTGGTGCCAGGAAGAAGCCGGGATGCGCATACACGGCACGACGAAGGAGCAGCCGCGCCGCCGTTTCGAAGAAGTGGAAAAAGAGCGTTTGAAACCCCTTCCAGAAGCGCCGTATGATATGGCAATCTGGAAAAAAGCCAAGCTGCATCGCGATTGCCATGTTGTTTTCGAGGGCTCGTACTACTCAGCGCCCTTCCGTCTGGTGGGGCAAAGCCTGTGGGTGTGTGCCGGGACGCGACAGGTGCGTCTGTTCAACGAAAAGTATGAGTTGGTTGCCACGCATGAACGGGCGACCCGGCCCGGAACCCGCCAGACGCACCGCGACCATTACCCGGCAGAGAAATTGCCCGGTTTAGAGCGCACCCACGCCAGCTGCCTGGCGCAGGCGGCAGAGCTTGGCCTGGCAGTCCAGCAAACCGTTGAGCAAATCCTGGCGGACCCGGTATTGGAGCAGGTGCACCAGGCGGGTAGGCTGCTGCGATTGAGCGAAAAGTACGGCTGCCAACGCCTGAATGATGCCTGCCAGCGAGCTCTGGATTACGGCGACCCGGCTTACAAAACGGTCAAAGGCATCCTGAAACAAAACCTGGATCAGGAAAGCCAGCCGATCCCAATCCAGCTTCCCCTGGCGCACACCTTTTCGCGCCAGCCGGATGAATTGGTGGGGGCTTTGGCGGAGGTGCCGACATGGAACTGAAACCGCAGCTTTCTCACCAACTGCGCCTCCTGCGTATGTCCGGCGTGATGGAAACCCTTGAATCCCGCAACCGCCAGGCGGTTGATGGCCAGTGGTCGTACATGGAGTTTCTCTCCCGCTTGTTGGAAGACGAGACCGAGCGCCGCGCCCAGAAGCAGCTCAGCATGCGCCTGCGCCGCAGCACCCTCAACGCCACCAAAACCATTGAAGGGTTTGATTTCCAGTTCAATCCCAACCTCAACCGCCAGCAAATCTTGCAGCTCGCTGTCTGTGAATACATCCGCGAGCACCGCAACCTGCTGATCTGCGGCCCAACAGGCGTGGGCAAAACCCATCTGGCGCAGGCGCTTGGCCAGGAAGCGGCTCGCCAGGGCTTTGACGTGCTGTTCGTGAGCGTCCAGAAAATGCTCCAGCACCTCAACGGCGGTCGGGCGGATGGCTCCTGGGAGCGCAGGCTGGGCAACTACCTGCGCCCGGATTTGCTCATCCTGGATGATTTTGGCCTCAAGCCCATCCAGCCGCCTGGCCCAGAAGACCTGTATGACGTGATTAACGAGCGTTACGAGCGCGGCAGTATTCTACTCACCAGCAACCGCGCACCCAACGAGTGGCCCGACCTATTCCTGGATCCTCTCCTGGCCTCAGCAGGCCTTGACCGCCTGCTCGACCGGGCCGAAGTGGTCATCATCCGCGGCGCCAGCTACCGGGCTCAGGGCCGTGCTCGTCTCATCGAGGAGGCGCCAACGACCCAAAAACAACCTTAACAATTTACCCGTTTTGTATTCAAACCCGTCGCGAAAGTGGCGCATTGTTGCCGAAGATTACTGGCGCAGTGTGGGTGAATATGGGTGGAGCATTTACGTGTGTATATTGACACCCGGCTGCCCTCGGCGTAATAATACTTTGTTACCACCCCGCCCGTCACTTCGTAATGGTTCCCCACGAAGGTAGTAGTAACCCCGTTAATGGTCGACATCACCCGCCGCCCGTCGCCATCGTAGGTGAATTGTGCGTTCAGCGACGGCCCGCTCACGCTCACCAGCCGGTTTTCAGCATCGTGTTAGTATGTTAAATAG
>DATEDC010000085.1:0-16695 GCA_035286585.1 Anaerolineales bacterium | reverse complement strand
GTGAAGCCCAACCCAGATAGCAGCCATCCCGCCGATGATCATCTGCCCATTGACTCCGATGTTGAAAAGCCCCGCCCTGAAACCAAGCGCGAGTGCGAGCCCGGCAAGGATGAGCGGAGTAGCTGCAAAGAGCGTTTCCGATAATGCATAGATGGAGCCGAACGCACCCAAGAACAGTGACCGGTAGGCCACCCATACACCTTCGGCCATTTGACCCAGCGCGCCGAGTGTATCTTCCCTGAGTAAAACCAGGGCATCAATATCTGTCAGGGCAATGATAAAAGCTCCAAAGATCAAGGCCACAAGAAGCGCAAGCGTTGGCACCAGCAATGCTTGAACAACACCGGATCCAACTCCAGTCGCTCGTGCAAGGAAATTGGACGGTTGTTCCTGGGGCGATATTTCATCGAGATTTGGTGTAGGAAAACCAGCGGATTCGCTCATTTTGAACCTCCGAGCATGGCAAGGCCAATCTCGGTTGTAGAATCTTTCACAGGATCAAATTCGCCGACAATCTTACCTCTATACATAACCAGGATACGATCGGAAAGAGCCATAACCTCATCGAGTTCGGACGATACAATCAAAACCGCCACACCCTTATCTCTTTCTTCAACGATGCGATTATGAATATATTCGATCGATCCCACATCGATGCCCCTCGTAGGTTGAGAGGCCACAATCAGCTTCACATCGCGGTCAAACTCCCTTGCTACGATGACCTTTTGTTGGTTGCCACCTGACAAGGTCGATACTTGTACTTCAGTGCCTGGCGTACGAACGTCATACTCTTTTACAAGTCGCTCTGCAGATTCCTCTGCTTTACGCCAGTCCATCTGGATACCTCTTGAATATGGGCGCACATAATAGTTATCAAGAATCATGTTTTCCGTTACTGTGAAATCGACTATCAATCCGCTCTCTTGTCGATCCTCAGGTACATGTGCCACACCGATGCGATGTAAATCACGCGGGGAGACATGGGTTACCTCCTGACCCCCAATAAATACAGAACCCGCCAATGGCATGCGGATGCCCATGATCGAGTCAATTAATTCCGTTTGCCCGTTGCCTTGCACACCTGCAATTCCAACAATTTCCCCAGCTCGCACCTCGAAAGAAACGCCATCGACGGCGCGATGATCGCGGTCGTCGAGGGCAACAAGATCGTTGACCACCAGGACCTTGTCTTTCGCTTCGGCGATTTCTTTTTGCACTACGAGCTCAATCGGCCTTCCCACCATTAATTCTGCAAGTTGTTCCTTGGTAACCTGTTCTGGCGAAACTTCATCCACAATTTTCCCATCCCGAATTACGACAATTCGGTCTGCAATTTCAAGAGCTTCATTCAGCTTATGGCTAATAAAGATGATTCCCTTACCGTCCTCCCGAAGACCTTTGACGATGCGAAAGAATTCTTCCACCTCTTGTGGCGTCAACACCGAAGTCGGCTCATCGAAAACTAAATAGCGAGCTTCACGGCTGAGCACCTTAATGATCTCAACCCGTTGTTGGACGCCTACAGGAAGGTCTTCAATAAGTGCTTCTGGGTCGACCTCCAGGTTATAACGCCCGGAAATATCCTTGACGATTTGGGAACCAGCCTTCTTATTGAGCCATCCAAGAGAATTGGCTGGCTCCATACCAAGAATCACATTCTCCGTAACTGTAAAGACTGGTACCAGCATGAAGTGCTGGTGAACCATGCCGATCCCTGCAGCAATCGAGTCCGCAGGAGAGGATAATTGCAGGGGCTTCCCATCAACGAATACTTCGCCCTGGTCTGGCGTGTACAACCCATAGAGAATATTCATTAGGGTCGTCTTGCCCGCCCCATTCTCGCCTAATAAAGCCAGAATCTCCCCAGTTTCAACGTGGAGCTCCACGTTGTCGCACGCAAGCACGCCGGGAAAACGCTTCATAATGCCCTTTAATTCTAAAGACAAGGTGACACCTCCTCTTGCGTTTCAGTCGTCCAAGACAAGCAATGGATGCAGCCCCCACACGGGGTGTGGGGGCTACAATTATTAAGTTTTCGGTCGTAGCTGATTACTTCACTTCTGTGAACGATGCGTCTATCTGTCCATCGACGATGGCCTGAAAGAGAGCTGCAACCTCGGCTTTCAGATCATCCGGAATCTTATCTTCCCAACTGTGGTAAAGTGATAGGCCTACCGCGCCGTTGGCCGCAGCGCCGAGTTCGCCACCGGGTGTCCATGTGCCTTCTGCATCATCGATAATCGAGCGCTTAACCTGCAGGGCGATGCCCTTCTCGATCGTAACCATCCATAGATCCTGGTAGGTTTCTGGCATAGCAAAGTACGCATCAGCATCCACACCAATGAGTGCCCCATCGATGCCTCGAGCGATGATGGCATCACCACACGGCAAGTTGATGGCTCCACCAACAGGCAGCATAATGTCGGCGCCTTCATCGAGGATTCCCTCGCATGTTGTTCGCGCCAAGCCCATATCTGTGAAGCTACCCGTGAATTGGCCATCCTGTGTATCGATATCCCAACCGACCACCCTTACGTTGGTGCCCTTCTGCTCGTTGTAGTATAGGACTCCTCGAGTGAAACCATCCATGAATATGCTCACCGTTGGAATATTCAGACCACCATATGTTCCTACGACACCGGTTTTTGTCATCCCAGCTGCCAGATAGCCTGCTGCAAAGGCCGCTTCGTCAGTCTGATAAATCAATTCTCGAACATTGGGGATATCCGGATCAAAGCTAAAGTCGATGATCGTAAACTTGATATCCGGATTTGCAGCAGCGTTGGTCGATGTCGCCTCGCCCAACTCGAAACCGCTTGTCACAATGTGTTTGGCGCCCTGACTTATGCAACCGTCGATGTTCGGCTGATAATCCTCACGGCTATCCGATTCTAAGAGGATCGGATTGGGATCAGCATGGCCTTCATCTTTTGCATCGTTTACGCCTTGCCAGCCGCTGGCGTTGAAACTCCGATCATCAACCCCCGCAAGGTCGGTTACAAAACAGACCTTTAGAAGGGCCTCAGGTGGGGCTGTCTCGGCAGCTGGGGGTTGAGTAGCTTCGGTGGTCGGTGTTGCGCCGCCGCAGGCCATTAAGATCATCGAGGCTAAAACCAGTACCGAAAAAACCGTGTAAAACTTTTTAGACATGTTTTTCTCCTCCTCAATAGAGAAATATGTGTAGGATATTTTCTAGCGTAAGTTTTCGATTGGGGGATTGGATTATGGCTGAGCGGTTCACCTCCTTTACAAACAAGTCCTTTGCTGTCGTAGACGAGATATTCCTGTAACTCAAAAGAAGAGGTAGGTATCTGCTCGATCAAAACAGGGGGCGTCTGTTACACTACCAAGTTTAGCATGAAGCTCGCCAGAGTGCAATGCGTCATCCTTCACTTGTACCTTAAAAAAACTGGGTCAGGGGGTTTCCCCGGTCAGTGGGTCAACGCCGGTGCTGATAAAGCCCGCCAGTAGGTCTGCCAGCATACCCTCAGCCAGCCGCTGCCGGCCCGGGCTGAGCAGGTCGGGATTAACCTGGGAGAAGCCGAGCGGAAGATCGATCTGCTGCCCACCCTGACCTGCGACCAGGTCGGGCCACAAGGCCAGGGCATCTTCAAGGGGATTTTTATACCCGAGGGAAGCCGCCCAGTTGGCCTCCAGGCCGTCAGGCGCAGGCCCGTCCAGGATGAAATTGATCCCCGCCTGGGCTAAAACGGAGAGGAAACCAGCCTCGGCGAGGCCCGGCTGCACATAAACAGTGCCGATCTGCCAGGAGCTCAAATAGGTCACTGCCGCCTGCCAGTCCTCCGGGCTGGCGCTGGCAGCTAAGTCGATGGAAAGTGGGTAGCCTCCAGCCGGAAAGGGTGGGAAAACCGGGAGGCACAACCCGCAGAAGAAGGTGACGCCATTGGTGAAGCCCAGGCGGGCGACCTTACCCGCCACCGTATCGGCCTCGCTGATCACCGCCACGCGCCAGTCCTCGGTGATCGCCGCGGCGGCATAACCGGCCAGGAAGGCGAGCTGGTCGGGCCGCTCTTCGCGGGCGCCAACGACGCTCAGGTTGCTCCCCGCACCCAACCCGATAAATCCGATCGCCAGGAATTGCGTATCTGGTGCGGCTGCCGCCAGCTCCTCCAGGCCCGGGTAGGGGGGCAAGGCGATCAGCACCTTGACCTGCCCCAGCTCGGCTGGCGCAAGGGAAGGGCGGGTTTGAAAGCGCAGGCCGGATTGAGCTGCAAGATCGGCCAGGGCAGACTGCAATTCACCAGCCTGGTCGGGGTCCGCCTCGGGAGGCGCCAGCAAGACCGCCAGCGGAGGCGACGGCGGAGGCGCCAGCGTGGATGTAGGCCGGGGTGTGGGCGATGGGCTGGGAGAAGGGATCAGGGCGGTTTCCCCAGTCGGGGCGAGAGTCTCCCCGGACGAGCCCTGACTGCAAGCGAATAAAACCAGGCTGAACAGCAAAGCCAGGCAAAGGGACAGGTTATGTTTTGGTGGATTCAATTTCAAGTCTAGTACACCGTTAAACTCGTGTCTCAGTGACTTCGTGGTTCATATCAGTACAGGGAGATCCAGGGATTGCTGATAAGCCCATTGTACTACAAGACCTGGACGGCGGGATTTCCTGTATAATAGCCAGGATGGTCGAGATCAACATTCCGGGAGGCGGCACCCTGCAGCTAGAAAACCTGGTGTGCGACGTGAACGGCACCCTGGCGGTAGACGGACAGCTCCCCGAGGGGCTGGCGCGCCAGTTGCGCAACCTGCGCGATCGCCTGGGAGTGCACCTGCTGACCGCGGATACCCACGGCCGGCAGCACCTGATCGACCAGCAGATCGGCTTCCAGGCGGTGAGGATCGGGGCAGGAGACGAAGCCGAGCAAAAAGCGGCTTACGTGCGAAACCTGGGCGCTGAAAGAGTGGTCGCCATAGGCCAGGGCGCCAACGACGCCGCCATGCTGAAAGCGGCTGCGCTGGGTATCTGCGTGCTCTCCAGGGAAGGCACAGCACTTGCAACCCTGATGGCGGCAGACATCCTGGTGGCGGATATCTTCGCTGCCCTGGAGCTGATCGAGAAACCGATGCGCATCGTGGCGACTTTGCGAAAGTAAAATCGAATGAGCCTGCACAAATCCGAACCCTACCCCGACGATCCTGAACAACTGCCCCCTGCGCGGCGACGGCGCGCCCGCCGTCTGCTGGCGCCGCTGAATGCGGATGAGCGCGCCGCCTTTCTGGATGAGATTGCCCACCGGGCTTCGCCTTCTTTCGACTTTTTCCTTTTCTCTTTAGCCTCCGGGATCGTATTCGGGGCCGGGCTGCTGCTGGATGTGCCTGCCCTGCTCGTGCTCGGCGCAGTGATCGCCCCGCTGATGGCCCCTGCGGTTGGGATTTCTCTTGGGACCGTGATCGGCTCGGTGCGCCATTTCACGCGCAGCCTGGTAGGGATGATCATCGGCAGCGGGCTAGTTTTTGCCGCCGGCGTCCTGGCGGGCCTGGCGACGCGCTCCTGGCTACCGCCGGCGCTCACCCAGGCATATTTACACGCCCAGCTTTCCTGGGCCGATTTCCTGGTGCTGGCTCTAGGGGCGTGTTTCACCGCCGCAGCAATGCTGCACGAAGATCACAATCCGGGGCTGCCCAGCGTGGCCCTGGCTTACACTCTCTACCTGCCGCTGGTCATCGCCGGGTTTGGCCTGAGCAGCGGCCTGCCGCACTTGTGGCCGGATGGGTTGGTGGTGTTCACCATCCACCTGGCTTGGAGTGCCCTGCTGGGGGCGCTGACGCTGGCGATTCTCGGCTTCCGCCCGCTGACCCTGTTCGGTTACACACTCGGGGGCGTGGTCGCTCTGCTGGGCGTTATCCTACTGATCGGGCTGAGCGGCGCCGGGGCTGTGGTTGGCGGCCAGATGGCTTTGCCCACCCCGACCCCGACAACCACCTATACGGTCACGCCGACCGTAACCCGCACGCTCACGCCCGTCCCCCCCACGCTGACATCGACGCCCACTACCACCTTTACGCCGACCGTACCGCCCACCCAGACCCCCACTCCCAGCCCCACGCCGATCTTCGCCCGGGTGCAGACCGCGGACGGCCGCGGCGCGGTGCTGCGCGCCGAGCCAGGCGGCGTGGTGCTGCGCAGCTATTTCGACGGCACGCTCATGCAGGTGCTGCCGGGAGCCGTAGAATTGAACGGCGTGATCTGGGTGCGCGTGATCGCGCCGGACGGCGTGGAAGGCTGGATGGTGCAGAGCTTGCTGGCAACGGCAACGCCATCACCCAGCTGGTAGTCGCCTGGAAGGCCTGAGGCTCACTCGCCTGGGGGCAGGTCCTGGGGGCCAAACGCCCCAGGCAGCAGTTCCTCAACCGTGCTCTCCCGCAGGATGGCTCCCATTGCCGTGGCAATCAGAACCCGGGTATCCAGACCAAATTCAGCCATCACCTGGCGGCAAGACCCGCAGGGTGAGCCGCCATTGCTGGAAACCACGGCAATGGCGGTAAATTTCCGCTCCCCTTCCGAGATCGCCTTGACGATCGCAGCGCGCTCGGCGCAAATGGCCAACGGGTAAGCGGCGTTCTCCACATTGGCAGCGGTGTAAATTCGACCGGAGGCGCCCAGCACAGCCGCCCCGACCGGGTATTTTGAATAGGGCGCATAGGCGCGCTGCCGGGCGTTGGCTGCCGCCTGGACGAGAGTAGATTTTTGATTATCCGTCAACATCATCTGTGTCATCTGCCTGATCTGAGGTTAATTGCAACCGTTGGGCGCGGACCTTGCGAATGCGGCGCCCGCTCACCTGCTCCACCGTCAGCAGCAGGTCATCCACTTGCACGGATTCACCGCTCGCCGGGACTCGCCCGAGGCGATTATAAATGAGACCGCCGATGGTATCGGCTTCATCTTTTGACAAATTGCTCTCCAGGACCTCGTTGAAATCATCCAGGTCTACTCGCCCCTGGAAAATATACTCCCCAGCCTCAAGCTCCAGGTAAGGAAGCTCCTCCTCCAGATCGTACTCATCCTGGATTTCGCCAATGATCTCTTCGAGGATATCCTCCAGGGTAACCAGCCCAGCCACGCCGCCGTATTCGTCCACCACGATCGCCATGTGCACGCGGCGGCTTTGCATCTCAGCCAGCAATTGGTCAGCTTTTTTCGCCTCTGGGACGTAATAAGCCGGGCGCAGTAAGCCTTTCAAGGTGGCGAGCTGCCCGCCTTCACGCCAAACGCGTAGCAAATCTTTGGCATACAGCAGGCCGAGCACCTTATCGATGGTAGCCTGGTAAACGGGCACGCGGGTGAAACCGGATTTCAACAGGGCATCGATCGCCTCGTCCAGGGGGGTGTTCACATCCAAAGCGAGCACATCGATGCGCGGCACCATGATTTCGCGCGCCAGGGTATCCCCCAGCTCGAAAATCGAGTGGATCATCTTGCGCTCTTCCTGTTCCAGAAATCCCTCCTGCTGCCCGGCGTCCACCAGGTTAATCAGCTCGTCCATCATCAGGCTGTTGGAATCATCCGCCAAGGCATCATCGCCGCGGCGCAGCGCCAGGGGCACAGCCACAAGCGGTTTGAATATCCACAACACCAGCCTGGCGTAAGCTGCCAGGCGGATAGCCCAGGCCTCCGGCTGGCGCATGATCCAGGCGCGCACCAACCACTCGATCCAGAATACGAGGACAGCGCAGAGGAGCAATATTCCCAGCACAGCCAGGTCGACGAGCGAGGCGTTCAGGCGCAGCACAAAGATCACCACCAGACCGGCCAACATAAAGCGCAGAAGAGTCTGCAGTAAATTCAGGCTGGCCTGTAATTGCGGCTGCAGACGGATCAGATCCATGGTTGCTTTTGCCTGTCTCTCCGACCCGCCTGCCTGGGAGAGCAAACGACCGGGCTGAGCGTACAGCACGGCCACCCGGGTCATCACGGTCGCCAGGTCCAGGGGCAAGATCAGCAGAATGCCCATCAGGTGAAGAAATGGCTCAGTCACGTTTCTCCAGCTTACGGATCACCCGGGCGGGGATACCCACCGCCAGGGAATTCCCCGGCACATCTTTGGTGACCACCGACCCGGCGCCCGTGCGCGCCCCGTCTCCAATTTTCAAAGGCGCGACCAGCATGGTATCGCTGCCGATGAACGCCCCGGCGCCGATCTCGGTGTGATGCTTCTGTTCGCCATCATAATTACAGGTCACCGTCCCGGCGCCGATGTTCACGTTCGGACCGACAGTGGCATCGCCAACATAGGAGAAATGCCCCATCTTCGTACCCGGACCCAGGTATGCGTTTTTGATCTCGCCGAAATTGCCCATGTGGACGCCTTGAGCCAAGTGGGTACCTTTGCGCAGGTGAGCAAAAGGACCGATATCGACATGATCTTCCAGCAGCGCCATTTCTACCACGGAGGCGAGCACTTCGCAGGAGTCGCCCAAGCGGCTGTTGCGGATGATCGTGTTCGGTCCCAGCGAGCAGCCGCGGCCAACGATGGTTTTGCCCTGCAGATAAGTATTCGGCCAGATGACCGTATCCTGACCGATGACCGCCTCCGGCTCGATGTAGGTCGAAGCGGGATCAACCAGGGTGACGCCGTTCAGCATCCAGGCCTGGTTGATACGCTGGCGCAGGCTGGCTTCGGCCTGCGCCAGGTGCAGGCGGTTGTTGACACCAATCGCTTCGGCGGCGTCCTCAACTGCCAGCGTCTGGACCGGCAATCCATCCTCAACCGCGATGCGGACCAGGTCGGTGAGGTAATATTCACCTTTCGGAGAGAGCGGGATGCGCTCCAAAGCGCCCCACAGCCATTCGGCGGCGATGCAGTAAACGCCGGCGTTCAGCTCGCGGATGGCAAGCTGCTCCGGGGTCGCCTGGACTTCCTCAACGATCGCTTGCGGGCGTCCGGCGGGGTCACGGATCACTCGCCCAAAGCCGCGCTGATCCGCGGAGGTCACGGTCAGCATGGCCAGCGGGCCAGCATGGGATGCCTGCGCCTGCACCAGGCGGGTGAGCGTCTCCGCGGTGAACAGCGGCATGTCGGCAGCCAGGATGAGGATATTCTCCGCCCGATCTCGCATGAGCGAAGCAGTTTGCTGGACGGCGTGCCCCGTGCCGAGCTGGGGTTGTTGGGTGACAAACTCGACGACCTCACCGAGCGCCGCTCGAACCTGGTCTCCGCCATGCCCCACGACCAGGATAGGCCTGGCGCCGGTCGCTTTTTGGGCGGCTTCAATGGCGTAAAGCGCCATTGGGCGACCGAGAAGAGGGTGCAATACCTTGGGGAGAGAAGAGCGCATGCGGGTGCCCTGCCCGGCTGCCAGGATGACTGCGATTGTCTTCATAGATGCTCCTAATAAAATACGAGCGCCTGCGCTAACGCACGGTTAGCGAAGGGCTCGCTGCAAGGTCGGATCACGTCTGGAATAACGCTCTGGGTCGTCGTCAAGCACGAACAAAAACCTACGAAACACACACCGCTCGGGTCTGCTGGGCAGACCGCTCGCACTGAGAAAAATCTACATCCAATCAGGCTGGGGCGCCCGGATTCGAACCAGGATAAACGGATCCAAAGTCCGCTGTGCTACCATTGCACCACGCCCCAAAGATCGCACCCCTAACACCGGGCGACCCGTATTGTAACATATCACGGGGGAGATTGCTTTCCTTCGCTCTTCCTTCACTGTTCCTTCGCTACTCCTTCGCTACTCCTTCGCTACGCTCAGGACAAGGCTCAGGACAAGGCTCAGGATAAGGCTCAGGACAGGCTAGCAAAGAACGTTGGTTTCGCAATGACAGGTGCGTTGGGGGAGCGCTCTTCGACTACGTTGAACTCCGCTCAGAGCTAAGTTTCTTCCTCAGGGGTCAGGCCGATCTGCTGCGCTTGCTCGTACGAGAGCTCGCCCGTCCCAGGGGGTTTCTTCCCGGTGTCACCTTCGACCAGGGAATCCCAGAATTGATCGACATCGGCGGCATCCAATTCCTGCTCTCCAGCCTGCTGCAAGGCCGTCTCCAGCTCGCCCAGGTTTGCCTCTGCTTCGACCTGCTCCTCAGGGGCAGACTGTTCCCCGAGCTGCTCGGGCATTTGGGGAGGCAACAGGCCCATATCGGCCAGGATTTGGAGCAGATCGTTGATCGCGGGGCGCAACACCGAGATCAGTTTAGCCCCTATCTCCGCTCGGACCGCGGGGGCGCTGACGATCAACAGGGCAGCCAGGCGTCCCACATGGGCCAGGGTGAGATCATATTCTGCGCCGGAGAAGAAGAGCACGTTTTCCGGCGGGTCTGCGCCCAGCGCCAGAGAAACCTTTTCAGCGGCGCTGTAAGTCGCCATCAGGGCTGGGATCAAGACCGCCAGGCTGGAAGCCTGCTTCCCATTTCCAGCCTGGGCAATGATCTGCCCACGATCATCCAATAATGTCACCATCAAGGCATCCAGCTCGCGGCGCAAGCTGCCCAGGCGTTCGGCCAGGCTGGCTTCGGGGCGAGGCTCCGCCCCGGCCCCCTCTAGGTTCAAGAGCTGGCTGACCGCCCCCGCCAACTGGCCCGCCTGATCCGGTTTATAGACCAGGCGCACCCATTCCGCCGGGGCAATCTTTTCTTCCAGCTTTCTATCGGCGGCTGTCAACACCAGGATAGCCTGCAACGCTGACTGGCGCTGCCTGGCTTTGGGCAACAATTCCAGCCCCGACAAGCCGGCCAGGCGCTGGTTGGCGATTAACAAGTGGAAGGACTGGCGAGACAAGACCAGCAAGGCCTCCTCGCCGGACGACACCTCGGCTACCTGGAAGCCAGGACCCAAGGTTTCGAGCTGGAGGCGCAGCCTGCGCCTGGTATCGCGCCGGTCGTCAACAATGAGAATACGATATTCTGCCATTGGGGGGTTAATCGTCTTTTTTTCTGGCAGCGTACATGGCAGCCCCGATAACGCCTAGCAGCAAACCCAACACCGAGGCCCCGTAGGAGGCGAAGTTCCAGAAGAAGGTAGATCGAACGACGCCGATAACCATCAGGAAGGGCATCACAAACCCAAACAGGACCAAAAAAAAGCCAATGAGGATGATTTTCCTGGACTCTAACGGGATCATTCGAACAACCAGCAAGCAACCTGATGATCTGGGGCAACCGTGAAATACGGCGGATCCTTCACCTCACATAAGCCGGCAATTGCCTGAGGGCAGCGCGGGTGAAACCTGCAGCCGGTAGGGGGGTTGACCAGGCTGGGAGGCTCTCCAGCCGGGACTTCTCTCATCTTCTCCGCGTTTCTCGCGTCCGGCTCAGAGGTCGCCGCAAGCAGGGCGAGGGTGTAAGGATGGCTTGGATTGTTTAATATTTCATCGACCGGCGACATCTCAATGATTTTGCCGGCGTACATGACGAAGATGCGCTTCGAGAAGTATCTCACGGTGGAGAGGTCGTGGGTGATGTAGATGACAGCCAGATTGTGAGACTCTTGCAGCCGCCCCATCAGCTTGAGAATCTCCACCCGCACCGAGGCATCCAGCATGGAGACCGGCTCATCGGCAACGATCAGTTTGGGTTCCATCACCATGGCCCGGGCGATGACCACCCGCTGCTGCTGCCCGCCGCTCAGCATGTGAGGGAATTTTTGGATAAAATCCTCGGCAGGGGTCAACCTGACTTCATCCATCACTTTGAGTATGCGTCGAATCCGCTCTTCTGAATTCGACACCCGATTAATCTTCAGAGGCTCTGACAAGATGCTCCGGAGGTTCATAAAGGGAGGCAGGGCGCCATACGGGTCTTGTTGCACGAAACCTATCTTCGAGCGATAGTGTCGCAATTGAGAACCCCCCAGCTCACTCAGTCTCTGCCCATCAAAAATGATATCGCCTTTGACCGGATGATTTAACCCCAGGATGGTCTTCATTAAACTGGACTTACCCGAGCCGCTCTCGCCAACGATGGCCAGTGAATCGCCGCGATCCAATTCGAAGCTAACCCCATCCACGGCGCGCACATATCCGGCGTGCACAAATCCCAGGCGCTTTAACTCAAACCAGACGTGCAAATTCTCGATTACCAGCAGCGCGCTATTGCGTTTCTCGGGAGCAATTTCCATCGTACTCGCCGGATTATTTTCCATATCGGGTAAATTTTTCGTCTCTAGCATATCTGTTCGCTTATCCTTCGGCGTACAACCAGCACTTGACTAGGCGACCCTCCCGGTTTATGACCGGTGGATCCTGATCACACTTTTCAAAGCGGAATTCACAACGCGGCGCAAAGCGGCAGCCTTGACCGATGCCAATCAGACTGGGTGGGTTTCCGGGGATAAATTCCAATTCCTGGTTCCCTCTCAGGCGGGGCACGGAGGCCATCAGCTTTTGGGAATACGGATGGAGCGGGGCGCTAAAAAACCGGCTGGCATCACTGACTTCCACGATTTGACCGGCATACATAATCGCCACGCGCTCCGCCAGCTCGCTGGAGGTGGCAATGTCGTGGGTTATGAGCAAAAAGCTCATATCAAAATCTTTCTTGATGCGTTTGAGCAGGTTGAAGATATTGGCCTGGGTGAGGACATCCAGGGCGGAGGTGGGTTCGTCGAGGATCACGAGTTCTGGCACGGTCACCAGCGCCATGGCGATCGCCACGCGCTGGCGCATTCCGCCGCTCAACTCGAAGGCATAACGGTTCAGAAAGTCGACCGGCACCCCAACCCGTTGGAACATCTCTCGAGCGGACTTATAGGCCATTTCCCTGGAAGCTCCCGCATGGACGACCAGCGGCTCTGAAACCTGGTCGCCTACTTTCAACACGGGATTTAGTGCATTCATCGCAGCCTGTGGAACCATCGACATCTTGACCCAACGCACCTCGCGCCGAAAGGCCTCATCGTTCAATTCCATAAGGTCACTGCCATTCATAACGACTTTGCCAGTGTAGGTCTCCACATTGCGCGGCAGAAGTCGCAAGATGGCCCTGGCAAAGGAAGTCTTGCCACAACCGGACTCGCCGAGAATGACGATGGCATCGTTATAAAAAAGATCGAGATCCACCCCATCGACAGCCTGGACAACCCCGGCCGCGGAGCGGAAGTGGAGCTTCAAATCCTGAATGCGCATGAGTTTCGATTCCGGCATTGACTATAAACCCCTCAATCTTGGGTTGAAGACGCGGTCAAGAGAATAACCCACCATGGCAAATCCCAAACCGGTGATCATCAGCAGGATAGCCGGCTCCAGGATCCAGTAATAGTAGCCTTTATACAGGGCTCCATTGAGCCAGGCATCATTGATGATTTTTCCCCAGGTGGGCAAGGACGGGTCGCCCAGGCCGAGGACTGCCAGCGAGGCTTCCAGGAACACGAAGGCGGGCACCGCGGAGACCAGGCCGGGGATGAGCAGCGGGATCATGCGGGGGATAAGATAGCGGAAGATCACCCGCCCGCTGCTGGCTCCATACGCACGTGCAGCTTCGATGTAAGCCGACTCTTTAACTTGCATGAATATGGCGCGGTAGCTCTTGATGGCTCCGGTAAAGATGCTCAAAAGGATGGTAACCCCCAGGATGGTCCAGATGCTGCGATCATAGAAAGTTCCCACCATGATCAAAATAGCCAGGAAGGGCAAGACCAGGTTGACTTCGGTGATGCGCTGGATCAATTCATCCACCCAACCCCCATAATAGGCGCCAGTGGCAGCGATGATCATGGTCAGGACGGAGGTTCCCAGGGCAGCCAATAAGCCAAAGGCCAACGCAATCGGCGCGCCATAGAGCAGGGCGACGAACAGATCGCGGCGCAGGTGGTCGGTCCCGGCCAGGCCGTAAACCAGCCCATAGAAGACAAACTCGGCATCGATCTGCGAGTCTTGCTCAAAGGAAATCCCGTTGATGAGCAATTGATAGGTCCCCTTGAGCGGCGCCAACTCTTCCGAATTGGGATCGGCGAACAGACCCTGCATGGGAGGCAGGCCGCCAAGGCGGCGCTGGAGTTTGGTATCCTGGGAGAGGCGATAGGTCATACTCTTGCTCACGCCGAAATCGCCGATCCGGACCTCTCTGCCATCCGGCGTGGCTAAAAGGACGGAAACGAAGGGCTGCTTGACCTCGTAGGTGGTGTCGAAAAGGAGCGCCACCTCCTGGGGAAACTCATCGTAATTGAAATCGAAGGTGTAGGTGATGAAGGTGCGGCTGGTATTCTGCTCACCCAACACCACCTCCTTGGTCACAGACTGGTTTTCGCCAGCATTTCGGGAGTTCAACGTAAAAGAAACGGGGAGATCCTTACTCGTAAAATAATTCATCCAGGCGGGCGGCGCGTATTGGGGATTGGAATACCAGACATCCTCCCCGCCACGCCACAACTGCAAGGCCTTTTCGTAAGGGATGGTCACCAGGGCATAGACCGAGACGGCGACCAGCAACAGAATCATAATCGACCCGACCACTGCAGACGGATATTGCAGAATTTCTCGGACATACTTTTTAAGCGCCTTCATGCCGGTTTCCCACCACCGCCTATTTTCACGCGGGGATCGACTAAAGCGTAGAAGAAGTCCAACAGGAAGACGGTTATCGCCAGCAAATAAGCATAGATAATGGACAAACCCACGATGACGGGGATATCGTACAAACCGATAGCCCGGAAGTAGGTGCGACCCAAACCCGGCCAGAGGAAGACCGTTTCGGTGATGATCGCGCCAGTCCAAAGGCCGATGAGCAGGAGGGCGAAGTTGGTGATGATGGTCGGCAGGGTCGGGCGGAGGATGTAGCGGCGCTCGATGTCCGACGAGGGCAAGCCCTTGGCCTTGGCCATTTCCACGTAATCCTCGCTGGAATAAATCAGGAAGAATGTGCGCCAGTTGTAAATGCTCAGGAAGAGGGAGCTAATGACCAAGGCGGAAGCGGGCAGAGTCAGGTGCTTCAAGACGCTCAAGGCATACTCAAAGGTAGTCTTCGGGGGCGGCGCATCGATCATGCCGCCGAAGGGCAGGACCTTCAGCACGGCTGCAAAGATCAAGATAAAAAAAATTCCGTAGAACCAGGGTGGCGCAGCGGAGGTCGGCGTGAAGGCAATCACAAACTTATCCAAAAAGCTGCCGTACTTCCTGGAAAGCGAGAGGGCCACAAAGAGGGCGCTGAAGAACAAGAACAGGTTAGAGGTTGCCATGAGAAGCAACGTGGCTGGCAGGCGCTCCAGGATGATCAGGCGGACGGTCTTGGAGCCGGCATCGCTGGCTATGTTGATGGCGCGTCCCAAATGGAGGGTCAGGGCATTGGTCAGGAAGCGAACACTGCGCACCGCCAGGGGTTGGTTCAAACCCAGGCGCTTTTCCTCATTCGCAATCCTGTCCAACGTCAACTGGGTGCGCGCGGCTGGATCGAGATTGCGGTTGACAGGGCTCATCGCCACCTGCACGGTGATGCGCTCGCGGATCTCGCTGCGCATGATGTTGTCGACATAACCGCCCATGTTGGCGATCATGATGGTCAAATAGACCGCCACGACGATTGTCCCAAACAGCGTGATCAGCCGGACGCCCGAGTATTGCATCACGCGCACGAGGGCGCTCCTGGCGGGACTGCGAACGACTGGCGGACTGATTTCCTGGGCTTCGCTTAGGGTCGTCATGCTCACCTCACAAAGTTACAGATAGGGGCAAGGGGAACACCCTTGCCCCTATAGACTTACAGACTCGTCATGGACTCGTTACGGCTTTAAGGCGCCGTGACGAACTCCAGGGACTGGAAGGTCGGGATGGCGACAGTGAACGGGATGACAGCCACCTCGAGCTTGTTGGCTCCGGCCTCCAGGTTGGAAGTCGCTTCGGCAGAGAGGACCACGCTGTACTGCCCATCGGTCACTGGCGTGGCAAACCCAACCTCTACAACCGCACCCGTTGCATCGTAGAGCAGGTACTTGACCTGACTGATCTCAGCCGCGGGGTAAGGCGCCTCGTTGAAGGTCACGAAGACGTCGAAGGTCGCCTCCTGGCCGATGGTCACCTGCCCGGGGCCATCGAGCTCCACCACAGCGATCCTAGGCTCAGCGAAGCGGTCCCAGCGGTTGGCCAGATCAGGGAAGTCGGCGAAGTGCAGCAGCGAGACAATGTCCTCGGTCGGGAAGACCTGATCCAGGTAGTACGGGCCAGTGCCCACCCAGAAGTGGTTCTGCTCAGCGTACCAGGCTTGCAGGCTGGCGTAGCGGGCAGCGGCCTCTTCAGCGGTGATGTACTGACCCAGGGTCGCGGCGTAGGGGATGTAGCTCTCCGCAGTCGCGGTGGCCAGTTGATTGGCCAGGACTTCCAGGCTCGGGCCGGCGATGAAGCTCGTCCACTCGATCTCGCTGGCATCAGCCTTGTCTGCCGAGTAGGCGACTTCACCAGCCGCCTCGGCCAGGTTGGCGATGGCTATGGTGTGCCAGGGCGCCTCGCCGTAGGCATAGGCCGGCCACAGGGTGGTGACATTGACCTCAGCGTCTAGCTGGAAGCCATCGTTGTAGTACTCGACCACCAATGGGTCGGTGGAGACGATCTTGAAGCCCTTGAAGACCGACAAGAACGACTCCAGGTTGGCGACCTGGGCCTCATCGAAGATGGCGCTGGCTTCCTTGCCGGGGTCAAATTGCATGATCATGTACATCATTACGTCGGCCGCCGAGAAGGGGCTGCCATCGTGCCACTTGACGGTATTGTACAGGTCAGCGGGGTAGGTGACCACGCTCTTCACCTGGGCGG
>DATEDC010000084.1:0-4322 GCA_035286585.1 Anaerolineales bacterium | reverse complement strand
GCCGGATATACGAATCGAATAAATCTCCCATCACCACTCCCTCACGTGCTCTCATAATTCAAATCGGGCAACAGATCTGCGTGCAGGTCCAGAGATCTTCTCAGCGCCAGACGCCCGTAATGCAGCCTGGATTTGGCGGTGCCAATGGGGATATCCAGGATATCGGCGACCTCCTGCAAGGATAAATCGTTCAAATAATACAAGACGATCACGACCCGTTGGGCGAAGGGCAGCGCCGTGATCGCCCGCTGGAGCTCATGCCACTCGGCATACTTTTCGATCATCTCATCGGGCCTGTTTTTGCCCGGTCCGACCAGCCATTCAGCCAGGTCTTCCAGGGGACGGGGCAGCCGCTTTCTACGTTTGACCCAATCGTAAGCCAGGTTGGTAGTCATGCGGTACAACCAGGGCTCCAGCGGGCGCAGGGGATCGATGTTCTTCGCGAAGCGGAAAAGGCGCAGAAAAACATCTTGCAGCAGGTCGGAAGCCGCCTCGTTATCCCCGGTGATCGCCAAGGCGGTGCGGTAAACGAGCTGGCGATGGCGGTCGTAGATCAGGCCTAACGCCTCCAGGCTGCCTTCTTTTAATTGTACGACGAGTTCTCTATCCGGGTTCATAATCAGGGGTCCAATCACGAAACCTCGACAAATTTCCATCTAGACGAAGCTAAAGCGACCCAACTTACTTTGTACCGCGCATGCGGGGATCCAGCGCATCACGCAAGCCATCACCGAGAAAGGTGAAAGCCATCACCACCAGAGCGACGCATAGCGCCGGGGCCAGCATCATAAACGGCTGGGCATTGATGGCCGACTGCCCTTCGAGCAGCAACCCGCCCCAACTGGTGATGAAGAACGATCTCGCATCCGTAGCGGGGCGCAGACCCAGTCCAAGGTAGCCCAGGATAGCCTCGGTAATAATCATACCAGGAATCTGGAAAGCTGCGGTAACGATCAGTGGTCCCATGGCGTTGGGGAAAAGATGGCGGGTCATGATGCGGATATCCTTCGCCCCGATGCTGCGCGCCGCCTCAATAAACTCTTTTTCCTTCAAGGAGAGCACCTGGCCGCGGATAATGCGAGCGACGCCCACCCAGTTGACAAAGGCAAGGGCGATAAACAAAAGCAGCAAACCGTTGAGCAACTGGCCAATCAGGGTATCGCGCAACGAAACCATAACGATGATAAAGAACAGCAAATCAGGGAAGGCGTAAATCACATCGGTGAAGCGCATTAAAATGTTATCCACGCGGCCGCCGACGTAACCTGCCAGCATACCGATCGTGGAGCCGACCAGTAGGATAATGGTGGTGGGCACAAAGCCGACGATCATGGAGATGCGCGCCCCGTAGATCACCCGGCTGAGCACGTCCCTGCCCAGCGTATCGGTGCCCAGGATAAAATTCGGGTCGCCCGGTTTGCCAGCCGAAGGTGTGGTCACCCAGGAGGGGGGTAGAAAGTTTTTTCCGGAGTTGATCTGCAAGGGGTTGTGCGGGGCCAGTACATTGGCAAAAATCGCCACCAGGGCAAAGAATATGATTATCACCATACCCAGCACAGATGCCCGGTTGCGGATCAGGCGGTACCAGGCATCTGCCATCAGGCTGCGGCTAGGCCGAACCAAGTCTTTAAGTTCACTTGCATCTACGGAAGAAAGATCGGCGACTGCCATAAAAGCTCCTGTAAGGATCAGTCCGTCAGACGAATGCGCGGGTCGATCAACACGTAAACAAAATCCACGCTGAGGTTGGCCAACGCCACCAACAGGGCATACATAATGGTGGTACCCAGGATCATAGAATAATCTCGCTGGCTGATCGCCATCACATACGCCCGGCCCATACCCGGAAAGCCAAACATGGTCTCAATGATGAAGGAGCCGGTCACCAGCCCTGCCAGGGCGGGTCCCAGAATAGTGACAACCGGGATGAGCGCATTTTTGATCATGTGGCGCACCACCACGGCCTGCTCGGCCAAACCTTTGGCGCGCGCCGTGCGCACGTAATCCTGACGCAAAACCTCGAGCATGGAGGAACGCGTCAGGCGAGCGGTGTAGGCCGTGGTGCCGAATCCCAGCACCACTGCCGGCAAGATCCAGGGGGTGACCGTATCCCAGGTCCTGGGCACCACGCTGATCAGGTGCAGCCAGGAGGCGAAAACGATAATGAGAAAAATTGCCATCACAAAACTGGGCAGGGAGATGCCGGCCGTCGCCAGGAACAAGCTGATGTAATCCACCATGCTGTTCTGCTTGAGGGCGGCGATCACCCCAACCGGGATGCCGAACACGATCGCCATGCTGAGCGACATCAAGCCCAGCCGGGCCGAGTAGCCGAAGCGGCTGTACCAGAAAGGCTTATCCTCGGGCGGTTCAAAGAGGATATCCTGGACCATGCGGCCGCGCACCCGGTAGGAGGGGCCCATATTGCCGCAAACCAGCCCGCAGACGAAGGAGCCCTCTTTATCAAAGTCCCCAATTACATAGGCGACAAACTGGCGCCAGAGAGGCTTATTCAGGCCGTAATACTCGTTGAGCAGCGCCTGGGTGTTCGGGTCCACCTGGCGGGCTTCCAGGTCGCGGTCCCACGGTCCGCCGGGGGCGTTGTGCATCAGGATGAAAGTCACTGCGGAGACCGTCAGCAGGACCGGCAGCAACCAGAAGAGACGCCGGAAGAGATAAGCCGTCATAAGCACAACCCTCCAAATGATTGGCTCATTTTGAGTTACGGTGGAAAGTCAATCCTCCACGCCGGTTCTCAAAGAGCTGGACTACAAGGAGCTGGCTGGCCGGCAGGTGCCGGCCAGCCTCATTCCGAAAGTACTACTTCTCGATAGTAATGTTGATGGGATCAATATCCCCAGGCCAGGCGGAGTCCTGCGGGGTGGTCTTTAGGCCCTTGACCCACGGCTTCACCAGGTAGTGGTTGATGGTGTTGTACATGAAGGCTACCGGGGCGCCAGCGACCAGCACATCCTGAGCCTGGGCGTAGAGCTCAGCGCGCTTGGCGGGATCGAGCTCAACATCGGCCTGGTCCACCAGAGCGTCGAACTCGGGGTTGGAGTAACCAATCCGCTCACCGAAGGCGCCGGTCTTCCAGTACACGCTCAGCCAGTTCTGCGGATCCGGATAGTCGGCGCACCAGCCGAGGCGGTACACCAGCGGGGTGGTCTCGATATCCTTGGTCAGGGCGGTGTAGGTGGTGGACTCGACCGGGTTGAGGGTGATCTTGAGGGCATCGCCGAAAACCTCTTTCCACTTGGCCACCAGCCACTCGTGGCGGACGCGGTTGCGCGGGCTGTCAGCAAAGGTGACCTCGATCTCGGGCAGGTTCTCCACGCTGCCGTAGGATGAGGCGGCAAGCGCTTCAAGGGCTTTGGCAGGATCGTAACCCCAGCGGGTCTCGCCCTCCTGGAAGCCAGGATAGCCAGGCGGGATCCAGGTCAGGGTCGGGATCGACAGGCCGCCATCTACGTCTTGAACCCAGGCGTCGCGGTCCAGGGCGTATGCAAAAGCTTCACGCACTTTCTGGTCGGTGAAGGGCTCTTTGAGCTGGTGGAACATGATAGCGATGGTGCAGGAACCGGGGTAAACCATGTGCTCAGCCTTCAGATTTGGGTCGGCCTCGATCACAGCCAGGTCTTCCGCGGCGGAGGGGACGATATCGAACTCATCGTTCTTGTAGGCCTCGAAAGCCACCGCCGAGTCGACGATGTAGCTGTACTCGATGTCCACCTTGCCAACGCCGCGCCAGTAGTTGGGGTTGGGGGTGAAGTAGCCGCGCACGAACGGCTCGAGAGACTTGAGCATGTAGGGGCCGTTGCCAACCTGGAACTTGGAGCTATTCCACCAGTTAGGACCACCCTCGCTGATGTACTCTTCCCTGGCTGGGTAGGTGACCCACAGGCCCATCACGGTGTGGAAGTAGGGCGCCGGACGTGATAGTGTGAGCGTCAGGGTGTTGCAGGCTGCGTCTTCGTAGCCTTCGCAGGCTGCGCCATCGGCATGGGAGGCTTTCACGCTCTCAGCCACCACTGCGGCAGCGGCCTCGCAAGCGGCGGCATCATCACCACAGCTGCGCCAGTCAGGCGCACCGGCGATCTCATCCGTGATCTGGGCGTACTCGCCAGCGGTCTCGGGGTTGATGTTGCGCTTGATCGAGTAAGCATAGCGCTCAGCGTTGAGCAGGGAGCCATCGCTATAGACCAGGCCCTCGCGCATGGTGAAGGTGAGCACGGTGGCATCTGCGTTGTACACCCACGACTCAGCCCCGCCGGGGACAGTCGCCAGAGTCTCATCGAAGGTGGTCAGGCCTTCGTACATCA
>DATEDC010000083.1:0-8902 GCA_035286585.1 Anaerolineales bacterium | reverse complement strand
CCTGGCGGGGCGCCTGTACCCCCAGGAGACCTGGTAGGGACCATGCAGCCGCTGGTTTCCATTGTCACCCCATCGTTCAACCAGGGGCGCTTTCTGGAGGAAACGATCCAGTCGGTGCTCGCCCAGGATTACCCCCGGATTGAATATTTGATCGTCGATGGCGGCTCTACGGACGGCAGCCTGGAGATCATCCGCCGCTACGCCGACCGCCTGGGCTGGTGGGTTTCCGAGCCGGACAGGGGCCAGACCGAGGCGCTCAACAAGGGTTTCGCTCGCGCCCGGGGCGAGATCTTCGCCTGGCTGAACTCCGACGACAGCTATCTGCTGCAGGCGGTCTCCGAGGCGGTCGCTTACTTGCAAGCTCATCCCGAGGCGGGCATGGTCTACGGCGACGCCAACCTGGTCGACGAGCACGGGCGGGTGATCGGCCAGTTCCCGGCCCGCCAGACGGATTACCAACGCCTGCGCAGGGGCTACGTGCACATCCCCCAGCAGGCTGCCTTTTTCAGAGCCGCGCTGTGGCAACAGGTGGGGCCTCTCGATCCATCATTTTACTTCGCCATGGATTACGACCTGTGGGTGCGCCTGGCGCGCGTCAGCGCGTTGCACTACCACCCACGCTGCTGGGCGAACTTCCGCCTGCACAGCCAGGGCAAATCGGTCTTCGCCGATGACCGCTGCTGGCCCGAGATGCTGCGCGTCCATTTTCGGGAGGGCGGCAGCCGCCTTTCCTGGCTGTATTTCAAAGCTAAAATCCGGCCAATCATTTATGCCTGGTTGCCATTGAACATGCGCCTGTGGCTCAGGCGCAGTCTTTACGATAAAATAGCCATGTTGTGAGCCTCCGGACGCTGACGATGGAATTTATCCCCACTACCATACCAGAAGTCATCCTGATCAAGCCCGTGGTTTTCGGCGACGCGCGCGGCTTCTTCATGGAGACTTACCAGGCAAGGTGCTTCGCCGAAGCCGGATTGCCCACCCATTTCGTCCAGGACAACCACTCTCGATCCAGGCGCGGCACCCTGCGCGGCCTGCACTACCAGATTCGCCAGCCACAGGGTAAACTGGTCAGGGTGATCGCCGGGGAGGTGTACGACGTGGCGGTCGACCTGCGCCGCTCATCGCCCACCTTTGGCCAATGGGAAGGGGCCAGGCTGTCGGCGGAAAACAAGCTGCAAATGTGGATCCCGCCCGGTTTTGCGCATGGGTTTTACGTGCTCAGCGAATGGGCCGAGCTGATCTACAAAGCCACCGATTACTACGCCCCGGAATGGGAGCGCACGCTGATCTGGAACGACCCCCAAATCGGCATCACCTGGCCGCTGGAAGATGGGCAAGCGCTGCTTTTATCCCCAAAAGACAGCCAGGGGGCGACGCTCGCCCAGGCCGAGGTCTATGCGTAATCCCTCCCCGGTGGGCGCTGTGAATATTTCAGGCAATTGAAAGAGCTTTGACTTTAAAGAAGGCGTTCGGTAACTACCCGGTCCAATTGGAGAGATTCTTCGTCACTCCGCTACTAGAAAGCCGCTCGCACTTCGTGGGCCACACAAAATGATCAAGGAGACTGCCACGCTCCGCTCGCAGTGACAATTCAATCAAATAAGGAGCGTCCAGCACCTCCGTTCCTCGGAATGACATGACCGAGAATTGGCAGACTTGAGTTTCCGAACGCTCTCTAAAAATATCTATCATAGAGGGCAGTGTCTATGCAAAATGTGCTCGTCACCGGTGGGGCCGGTTTTATCGGCTCAAATTTCGTCCATTACCTGCTGAAAACGCGGCCGGAGGTCAGAATCGTAAACCTGGATGCCCTGACCTATGCCGGCAGCCGCGAGAACCTGAAGGAGCTGCCTGACCCCAGCCGGCATACCTTCGTTCATGGGGATATTTGCGACCGCGAGCTGGTCGGCGAGCTGCTGCACGCTCACCGGGTAGATACCCTGGTCCATTTTGCCGCCGAAACTCACGTCGATCGTTCGATCCTTAACCCTGAGCCATTCCTGCGGACGAATATCCAGGGCACCTACACCCTGCTGGAGGCTGCCCGGCAGTACTGGCTGGTGGAAAAAGCCCTGCCGCGGGAAGAGGTCCGTTTTCACCACGTGTCCACGGATGAGGTTTTCGGCACCCTGCAGCCGGGCGACCCGCCCTTCTCCGAGAGCACCAACTACGCCCCGAACAACCCCTATTCCGCCAGCAAGGCTGCCAGCGACCACCTGGTGCGCGCCTATTATCACACCTATGGGATGCCGATCAGCATCTCGAACTGTTCCAACAACTACGGGCCGTACCAGTTTCCCGAGAAGCTCATTCCGTTGATGATCTCCAACGCTCTGGCGGGTCAGCCCCTGCCCATCTATGGGGACGGCGGGCAAATCCGAGATTGGCTGTTTGTCGAAGACCACTGCGAAGCCATCCTGACCATCATCCACGCCGGCAGGCCAGGCGAGACGTACAACATCGGGGGTAACAACCAGCCGACCAACCTGTACCTGGTGAACACGCTTTGCGAGATCCTGGATGAGTGCCAGCCCAATTCCCCCTTTATCCCGCACGCCTCGCTGGTGCGCCACGTCGCCGACCGGCCCGGTCACGACCGGCGCTACGCGATGGATATCACCAAGATCAGAGACGAGCTGGGCTGGCAGCCGCGCCAGTCGTTGGCAAGCGGCTTGTTGAAAACGGTGGAATGGTACCTGAACCACCCGCTGTGGGTAGAGGCGGTACGAAAACAGGTGGATTACCAGGGTTGGCTGGAGAGCAACTATTCAAATCGTGGGGAGGCGCTATGAAAGGCATCATCCTGGCTGGCGGGCGAGGCACGCGCATGTTTCCATTGACGATCAGCATCAGCAAGCAATTATTGCCCGTGTATGACAAGCCCATGGTGTACTACCCGCTCTCCATGCTGATGCTGGCCCAGATTCGCGAAATTATGGTGATCAGCACGCCAGAGGCGCTGTCCGGCTTCCGCACGCTGTTCAAAGACGGCAGCCAGTGGGGTTTGCGCTTCACCTACGCCGAACAAGCCGAACCACGCGGGCTGGCTGAGGCCTTCCTGATCAAGCCGGAGTTTATCGGAGACCAGCCGGTCAGCCTGATACTAGGCGACAACATCTTCTTCGGTCACGGTTTGCCTGCCAGGCTGCGTTCGGCGGCCCAGCTCACCGCGGGGGCGTTGATTTTTGCTTACCCGGTGCGCGATCCGCAACGCTACGGCGTGGTCGAGTTTGACGAAAACGGGCGCGCTTTGAGCATCGAGGAAAAACCGAAAACCCCGCGCTCTCACTACGCCATACCCGGGTTGTATTTCTACGACCAGCAGGTGGTCCAAATTGCCGCCGGGCTGAAACCTTCCGCACGGGGCGAGCTGGAGATCACGGATGTAAACCGCACTTACATGGAACGCGGCCAGTTACAGGTAGAAGTGATGGGCCGCGGCGTGGCCTGGCTGGACGCAGGCACCCACGAATCGCTCCTGCAGGCGGCCAACTTTGTCCAGGCGGTGGAAGATCGCCAGGGCATGATGATCTCCTGCCCGGAAGAGATCGCCTACCGGATGGGCTTTATTGACCGGGAGCAACTGCGCGGCCTGGCGATGGAGATGAACAACAACGAGTACGGCAAATATTTGTTGAGCATTGCCGAAGACGAGGATTTACCCTTCTACCGCCCATAGAATATGCTGCGCATCCTTTTGCTGGGGAAAAATGGGCAACTGGGCTGGGAGCTGCATCGCGCTCTTTTGACGCTGGGGGAAGTCCGCGCCTATGATTCTCCCGAAATCGACCTGACAAAAGATCATTTCATCGCTACCATCCGTTCGTATCGCCCCCAGCTAATTGTCAACGCAGCCGCATATACCGCCGTCGACCGCGCCGAAAGCGAGGCGGAGGCTGCCACGGCTATCAACACCCGCGCCCCCGGCATACTGGCCGAAGAAGCTGCGAAGCTGGGCGCCGCACTGATCCATTATTCCACCGATTACGTCTTCGATGGCGCCAAAGGCAGCGACTATATCGAAACCGATGCGCCCAATCCTTTAAGCGCATACGGCAGGAGCAAGCTGGGCGGCGAGCGGGCTATCCAGAAGGTGGGAGGCATTTACCTGATCCTGCGGACGAGCTGGGTGTACAGCACTCGCCGGGATAGCTTCGTCACCAAAGTATTGCAATGGGCGCGTCAGCAGACGACCCTGCGCGTAGCGGCGGATCAGGTTAGCAACCCGACCTGGGCGCGCTCCCTGGCTGAAGCCAGCGCCCAGATTCTCGCCAAAGCGGGCGCAGATACCTCCGCCTGGCTCGGCGAGCGGAGCGGCGTCTACCACCTGGCCGGCAGTGGTCGCGCGAGCCGCCTGGAGTGGGCCGAGGCCATTCTACGGCTCGACCCGCGTAAGGAAGAGCAGATCGTGAAAGAAATACAGCCCGCCCAAAGCGCCGAATTTCGCACCCCGGCAGTGAGGCCGCTCCATTCGGCATTGAACTGCGACAAATTCGTGCACACGTTCGATCTGCAGCTCCCCGACTGGCGCGAGGCTTTGAAACTGGCGCTGGAATCTCCCTGAAGAGAATTTTGATCCCGCAGGCTGGTTTTTCCCAATCGCCGCCGAAGTGCCCTGGCTGGCTGTTATTTATTCTGACCTGCCTAGCCCTAGTCCTGCACCTGTGGGGTATTCGCCGGGACCTGCCGTACATCTATGAAATCGATGAGCCTTTTTTCGTCACCCCTGCGGTGAACATGGCAGCGACCGGCAATCTGAACCCGGGCTGGTTTGGCAACCCGGGATCCACGGTAATTTATCCCATGGCGGCAGGATTCCGCATCTGGCGTGGGGTCGTCGACGATGTGCCCTTGCTCCGCCCCAATCCGGGCCTGAGGCAGACATTCGAGCGCAATTTCGCCAATTTTTACCTGCTCGGCAGGTATCTCAGCACTGCCTACGCGGTCTTGAGCCTCCCGCTGATCTACCTGCTAGGAAAACGGGCTTTCAATGAGTGGACTGGCCTGGCGGCTGGGTTTCTCTTTGCGTTTTATCCGCTGGCCGTCTCCCACGCCCAGTATGTGCGCACCGATAGCGCTGCGGCATTTTTCGGTTTACTCAGCTTGTACCTTTGTCTGCGGGCCTACGACCAGCCCACGCTGTGGAACCACGCCCTGGCAGGGGCGGCTATTGGACTGAGCGTCAGCAGCCGTTATTTCATGGTCGTGTTGATCCCCTTCCTGTTGTTACTCGATCTGCACCTGCTCTGGAGGCGCCCGGCGAATGTACCGTCTCGCCAGATCGTCAGCGCAGCTCTCACCGGCGCGGCTGTCACCTTCGTGGCTTTCGCCGCCACCACGCCGTACTTCTTCCTGGACCTGGACACCGCGCGGGCAGGCATACTCCAGGAAGCGCGCAGCGAGCATCTGGGCGCGGATGGCCTGAGCAGACCCGGGAATTTTCTCTGGTACCTGAGTCAGGCTATCCCTGAGGCAATTTCGTGGCCGCAGGTAGCCCTAGTGATCTTTGGAGTTACCCTGGCCTGGAGGGAAAAGCAGAACAAGCAGATCGCCCTGTTGGGGTTTGTCATGCTTTTCCTGGCCGGGATCAGCCTCTCGAGGTTGCATTGGGCCCGCTGGACGATCCAGATTTTGCCCCTCCTGGCGCTGTTCGCGGCCAGTGCAATGATGTGGGTCTCCGACCACGTGACTGCCTCCCTCGGGCTAAACCCCAGGTGGTTCCTTGGCCTGGTCATCCTCGGCGCTTTCATTGCCGCGGCGCAGCCTGGCTACCGCCTGATCCTGATGAATATCCGCCAATCGAACCCGAGCACGCGCCTGCTGGCGCGACAGTGGATCATCGAAAATATACCCCAGCAAAGTAAAATCGCTTTTGAATGGTATACTGCGCCCCTCTCCGGCACAGATTTTCAATCAACAGAGTGGCCTTCGCTAGCGTATGACCGGGAGCTGGGCGACTACCTCAACGAGGGTTATGAATACCTGGTGGTGAGCAGCGCCATGTATGCCCGATTTTTCAGCGAGCCAGAGCGTTACGAGCACGAAGTGAGCTTTTATAAGGCTCTTTTTGAAGGTGGGGAGCTGTTAAAACGTTTCAAACCCACAAAGACGCGCGGCGGGCCGCTGATCCAGATATACCGCCTCCAGCCATCACAGTAGCTGTTATATTCCATATCAAAGGAAAAATTACACTCTCTGCCCAGAGTGATGGCCATGCCAAATGCGTTCCAAATCTCCTGCACTTATTGGATAAATCAGAAGGTCAGATAATGAAAAAACTTATCAAAGGTGTGTCCAAAAGTATGCATAAACTCGAATTAGAGTTCTTGAACGTGAACTGGAACAAATTTGGCCTGGAAGACCCTTTATGGGCTGTTTCGACGGCCGCAGACAAAAAGTGGGGAGGGTGGGCGCTAAAAGATTTCTTTGAAGAAGGAGAGGGAACTATAGCTTATGTAATGGATCATTTAAAAAGTCTGAGAGTTCCGTTGCGTTTTGGTCGCGCGCTTGATTTTGGTTGTGGGGTTGGTCGACTGACCCAGGCGCTGGCCAAAAGATTTGAGACGATTTATGGCATCGATATAGCAGAATCTATGATAGAAAAAGCCAAAGAGTTATGTGATTTAAGCAATGTAAAGTTCATGGCAAATCGTTCAAAAGATTTAAAGGTATTTGCGAGCAATCATTTTGATTTCATCATCACGCTGATTACACTGCAGCATATCCCTAAAGATCTGGCATTGGGTTATATAAGCGAATTCGTCCGCGTCGCCAAGCCAGGCGGGGTAATCACCTTTCATGTACCCGCCAAATGGGTTGATCCCAAAGCGCCCGCTCCAAGGGTGGAGATTCCGCAAGATCCAGCAGAAAATGTGGAGAAGCATGGCCCGATCATGTTAATGTCCGGTATTCCAAAATCGGAGGTTATTAAGTTGCTTCATCGCTGTGGAGCAGATGTTGTGGATGTAATTGAGAATACATGGAGCGGGCCTGAGTGGTTGTCATACCACTACTATGCGGTAAAAAAATAATTGGAGATCAAGATGAGCATGCCGGCAAATGAGCGATCGACGTTCTATCGACAGCCGCAGCGTCTGAACCCGGTGCAGCTTGGCCCAGACACCCTTCTCAGCCTGTCTCGCAAGCGACAGACATTGGAAAACGTGATATCCGTGTTGAAGCTCCTGGAGCCGGATGACTTCATCGATTTTATGCAGGGCTTCTACGCAACTGGCCTGGGGAGATTCGGGGAGGGTTGGGGTTACGCTGACCAATTAACCGTGCTGTTTGCGGCCGCCAGCCTGCTGCAGGTGGAAAATTACCTGGAGGTCGGGGTGTTTCGTGGTCGCAGCCTTGCTTTGCTCGCCAGCCTGGCAGTAAAAGCCAATTTGTTCGGTTTTGACCTGTGGGTAAAAGATTATGCTGACCTGGAAAACCCCGGCCCTGAATACGTCCGCAGCCAATTAGCCCGGGTTGGCTACCAGGGAGAAGCCGCTTTCATCTCGGGCCGCTCCCAGGAGACGCTGCCGAGGTTCCTGGAGGCTCATCCCGACTTGTATTTCGACATTGTCACCGTCGATGGAGATCACAGCTACGCTGGAGCACTCAGCGATCTGCAAAACGCACTACCCCGTGTCAAGCTGGGGGGTGTCTTGATATTTGACGACATTTGCCATCCAAAACATCGCGCCCTGGAGCACGCCTGGGATGAGGCGGTGGGCTCTCATCCCGATTTTCTGAGCGCCAAATATACCGATATCGGTCACGGTGTGGCTGTAGCTGTGCGCACTGAGGCAGGAAACGATCTGGAATCAGCAGAGCGCCTCCAGGCTCAGCTAGAATACGATACTGCAAGCTCCACGGCTGGCGAGGGTGGCGAGCAGCAGCCTGGCGTCGCTTCAGATAAGCCGCCTGCGTCAGGCGTAGATACTGCTGCCCTGCGAAAGACAATCCGCAATCTGGATGGAGAACTGCGAGAACAGGCAGGCACCATCCATAACCTGGAAGCGCACCTGCAGGAATGCGAGGCCGACCGGTCCGCCCGCCTGGAGGCTATTCATGCCCTGGAAGGCCGGCTGCAGGAATGCGAGGCCGACCGCGCGGCCAGGCTGGAGATCATCCAAAAACTGGAAGAGCTCAGGCAAGCGCACGAGGAGGCGTTGAACTGGACTCCAGTTCGCACACTGCTGTATATGCGGAGAAAACTCCAGTGAAGTTTTTCAACCCCCTCCGGCGGATCAAGCTGCGCTCCACAAGCGCAAAGCCGCCCCGGCGGATTATCGTAGATTTCACCCCGATCAGGCCCGGCGGGGAGAACGGCGGGGCGAAACTTTTAGCCACCGAGCTGGTGCGGCAATTCAGCCGCTACGTGGCGCCGGAGTACGAGTACGTACTCGTGACCTCCAGCGACACCCACGATGAATTAGCCTGGCTGGATGCCGCCAACGTGCGCCGCCTGTGTGTCAACGAACGCCCACCCGCCCAACCGTTAGAGGAAGCTGCTCCGATCGCCTCGTCAGAAGATCAAGCGGCCATTTCGGGGGAAACCCTGGCAGTACTTTTTAACGATAGCGAAGGCGATTCTGATCGACACCCGGTGCGGTTAAAATCAAGGAGGGGTTTATCGATGCGCGCGCTCGTCCACGCCATTGGGCAAACGTTGGAGAGTAATTTGCCCCGCTCGGTATACAACCCCATTTATCAATTCTACCGAACTCACTTAAAAGCCCCACAAACCAGAGACCTGCTGCGCAACCTAGATGCAGATCTGATATTTTGTCCCTTTACCGCGCCTCTATATCCGCGCCCTGGCGTGCCTATGGTCATCATCGTTCACGATCTGCAATACCAGACTTATCCCCAATTCTTTTCCGGCGAAGATCTTTACCACTTAGATTAT
>DATEDC010000082.1:0-19314 GCA_035286585.1 Anaerolineales bacterium | reverse complement strand
CATCCTTGGGGTAGGATTCACCGCCGATCTTGGTCGCCATCTCAGCAAAGAAAAAGAAGTTTTGGGCTGCCCGGGGGATGGCTCCTTTTTTGATCTGGCTGACGGGTACGCCGGTATCCTGGATCTCGATATCGGCGATCTCGTCGGCGTACTTCTCAATGAGATCGCCAATTACCCGCAGGGCTTTCGCTCTCTCGGCGGCGGCTAGCCGCGGCCAGGGACCGCTGTCGAAAGCCCTGCGGGCAGCGGCGACGGCCCGGTTGGCATCCCGGGCAGAGCCTGAGGCCACCTGGGCAATTACCCGGTTGTCGGCCGGATTCAGGGTCGGGAAAGTCTCCTCTTCCAAGGAGGGCACAAACTGATTGTCAATAAAGTGATTAATCATCTTACCTCGTTCTCCGCAAGGCGCTCGGGCTCGGCTGCTACCAGGTTTTCCAAAAAACCGAGGCCATCAATTTCCAGGCGCATCACATCTCCGGGGTATACGTGGGAAATGCCCCGCGGGGTGCCGGTCCAAATCATGTCTCCCGCCTCCATGGTCATGATTTCCGATATATATTCAATCAGCTCAGGGATTGACAGGATCATCTGCGCAGTGCTGCCCCGCTGGCGCAAGTCGCCATTCACGTAGGCGCGCAGCTCGAGATGACCGGGGTCGGGCAACTCGTCGATGGTGACCAGGTAGGGTCCCACCGGGCCAAACGTGTCGTACCCCTTAGCGCGCACGGGAGGGCGGTAAAAATTGGTTACGTAATCGCGCACAGTGACATCGTTGGCGATGGTATAGCCGGCGATGTATTCGTGGGCTTTGCCCTGCGTGACGCCTCGGCAGCGCTGCCCGATGACCACCGCCAGCTCCACTTCGTAGTGCATGAACTTGACGCCTGCAGGGTAGATGACCGGCTGACGGTGACCGATTAAAGAACTAATCGGCTTGAAAAATAGCGCGGGCTCGGCCGGGGCTTCCACCTGCAGCTCGTGGGCATGCTCAGCGTAATTAAGCGCCAGGCCGATCACCTTGGTGGGAGCCACCGGCGGGAGCCAGGTCACTTCATGCGGGGAATAAAGATCTCCCTCAGCGGAGAGCAGCATTCCAGCCTCGGTGAGCTGACCGTGATGGTCTTTTCCATGGAGGCGAAAGCGAGCCAGTTTCATGTCTGTCTCTCCCGGCCGTCCTGCCGGTAAATGGTGCTGAGGAAAGCTTTGATAGGCGGCGCCACCAACGGCTCGTCGCTCAAGATCATGGTGAAGTGGTTCACGTCTGGCAGGTCGACGCGCCAGCATTTGGGAATGGAGTTGACAAAAGCCGCGGCTTCACGCTCGTCCAGCACGTGAGCGCGATCGCCCAGCAGCCCTTTCTGGGGGCGGATGAAAATCGTGGGGCACTGCAGGGTGGGGAAATGGACGCACATGCTGTAATAGAAGTGGATATCGAGATCGCGTTCGATACCCTGCGCGGAGGCCTTGGAACGCACCTCGCCGGAGGGTAATACTTCCACATCCTCGCGCAGGACGCGCTCCAGGGTTTGATTCCAGGGGGCGTAGAAGGGGATCTCGCGCATGGTTTGCAAGTAAGCCTGCATGGACGGATAGACAGAGCCCAGCCGACGCAGAGCCGGGCGCATGGCTTCTAACACTTCTTCTTTCGGGTCTACCCCGCCGTCGATCATCACCAGCGCCTCCACCCGCAGAGGCCGGATCGAGGCCAGGTAAACACCCACTGTAGCCCCAAAGGAATGACCAATGATCCCGAATTTATCGATCCCCAGCGCATCGGCGAAGGAGAGGATATCGTGGGCGTGATAGGCAAAGCCGTAACCCTGAGGAGGTTTATCGCTATCGCCGCGCCCGCGCAGGTCAAGGGCAAAGAGGTGGTATTCCGGGGCGAGACGCTCTGCCACTGCGTCAAAGCTGCCTTTATGCCCCATCAGGCTGGAGAGGCAGATGAGCGGGCCTTTTTCCCCATGCCACTCCCTGTAGGACAGGTGGATATCCTGGATAAATATATTATGATCGCTAAAAGGCATGGCTCAGGCTTTCAACAATTCGTATTTCACCAGTACACCCTGCAGGCGCTGCCTGTTTCCCGCGGAGAGAGGCGCCAAGGGCAGCCTCACTTCGGGGTCTATTTTACCCAGCATGCCTAAGGCGGTTTTGGCGGGCACCGGGTTGATTTCAATGAACATGAGGTCGTTCAGCTCCATTAAATAATAATGCATCTCCTGAGCTTTGAGCCAATCGCCGGCGGCGAAATCAGCGTACATTTTGGCCACTTTATCCGGCAACACGTTGCCCGTGGCGCTGACATATCCCGCGCCGCCAATCGCCAGGATCGGGAAGCAGAGCAGCTCGATACCCGAATATACCAGGAACTCGCGCCCCAACCGCCCCAGCAGCCGGGTGATGTGGGAAAAATCGTGGTTGGCCTCTTTGATCCCGATGATATTCGAGCAGCTCTCGCGCAGCCGGCTGACGGTATCGATTTCCAGGTTCACGGCTGTCCGACCGGGGATGTTGTATAAGATGATGGGCAGATCTACCGAAGCGGACACCGCTTTGAAATATTGATAAAGCCCCTCCTGGCTGGGGCGGACGTAGTAGGGCACCACCACCAGTAAGGCGTCAGCGCCAGCGCCCTGGGCGAAGCGGGAGAGGCGCACGGTTTCATCCAGGTTGTTTGAACCCGTGCCAGCCAGGAGCGGGAGGCGCCCGGCGACGGCCTGGACGGCAACTTCGATCACGCGCTGCCGTTCAGCGAAGGACAGTGAACCGGGCTCGCCGGTGGTGCCGGTCACCGAGATGCCATGAGAGCCGCTGGCGATCTGCCACTCGATCAGGCTCACCAGGGCGTTCTCGTCCAGCGCCCCGCGGCGAAAAGGCGTGACCAAAGGTACAATCGAGCCGCGCAGCCGGTGGAGTTGATCCGAGGGACTCATGATCGCCACCTCATTCATCACCTTTAATTGGGGAATGGGGGCGAAGCATCAGGGCGCCCACTGCGCCCAGGAAGGCGACCGCGCCCGCCAGCAAGTAAGCAGGCACAAAAGAGCCGCTGGCATCTGCCATCGCCCCTGCCACGCTGGGTCCAACCGCCTGACCGATCCCAAAATACAGGGTAATAAACCCCAACGCGGCGGGCGCAAGCCGGGGACCCAGGATGTCGCCGCAGGCGGCGGCCATGATCGCCGGGATGCTCCAGGCGGTCAGACCAAACAGTATCGCCGAGAGAAGAAAACTGGCAGGACTGCTCAACAGGCCAAAGAGGCTGAAGGACAAGGCATGGATCAGGTAGACGAAAAACAACGCCCGCTTCCTGCCGATGCGGTCGGATATCACGCCCCAGATTAATCCGCAAAACAGGCTGAACCAGCCCATGGTCATAAACAGCGCCCCCGCGCTCTGCTGGGTGTACCCGCCTTCGGCAACCAGGCGCTTGTGGAAGAAAGTCAAATAGATGATATAAGAGAATCCGAATGCCACGTAGACGAAACCCAAATGCCAGACGGCAAAGGAGCGATATACACGCCCCCACTGCATGGTCGCGGATTGGGCTGGCGGGGGGTTATCCTGCTGCTTCAAGCCCAGCGGAAGGAGGTTGAGATCTTCCGGTTTGTCGCGCAGGATGAGCCAGCCCAAAACAGCCAGAACGAGGGTAATTACGCCGAAGTACCACCAGGCGACCCGCCAGCCGTCAGGATCGGCGATGAGCAGGCGGGGCACGAAAACACCTACCAGGATGAGAGCGATGGAGGAACCAGCGACGGCGATGCCTGCGGCGAAGCCGCGCTGGCGGGGGGCGAACCAGGCGGTCATCAACGCCATCGCAGGGACGTTGCTCGCCCCACTGCCGAAGCCGGTCAACCCCCGCCACACGGCAGCCGAAAGAAAGGTTTTTGAAAAGCCGGTGAGCAGCATGCCCACGCCCGCCAAAGCCAGGCCGACGGCGATCACTTTCCTGGGTCCGTAGCGAGAGGCCAGCGCTCCGCCGAGGATAGACAGACTGAGATAGCCGACCAGATTCGCAGTGGCCAGAAAACCAGCCTGGGTGTTATCCAGACTCAAACTGACCTGCATGGAAGGCAGAATGACCGAATAGCCAAAGCGCGCCAACCCCAGCGAGCCAAAGACCACCAGCGTGCCCATGGTCAACACAACCCAGGCATAATGAAGGCGCTGAATACCGTTCGAGGTGGAGGCTTCCATAGCTTTGACTTCTTTCAATCAGGTTATTGCGCTCAGCAGCGCATCGACCTCACCCTGGCGTTCTGGGGGCACCTGTCCGGAGAGATCCCAGCCGCGCTCGGCGTAATACTCGGCTAACATATTTTGGAACTGATGTCGGTCGATGTGATGACCTTTCGTTTTGCGGGCTGGCATCGGCTCGTCGAAGTATCGTTTGGGCAGGGTGTCGTCGCGGCGGGTCAGTCCAAAATCCGCGTTGATCATGCGCTCAGTGTCCAACACCAGGCGCCCAACGCTCCTCAAGGATTGGGCGTCGAAATGCAGCCCCGCGGTAGCCTGGATCAAGCCGGTAAATTCCTCATAACCCAGCAGGTGCGGGCTGTTGAACCCACGCGTGACAAACTTGCAAATGCCCAGGCTGTCTGCAACGGCATAGATATCATCGCTCCAGGCGACGATCAAGCCTTTATCCTTGTAACTGGTAGGATCAGGGTCGTTTACACGACCATAGATCTCGCCGCGGACCTGATCGGGCAGGTCGAATATCTCCAGGGTCGGCCTGTTTCTCAGGTGGTCGGCGCCCCGGCTGGATACGGCGATCCCCAGGGCAAAGGCTTTAAAATAACGCACGTCATGCGGGTCCGATTGGGGGAGGTTCTTGACAGCGATCAGGTAATCTTGAGCCTGGGGCGGGAAATAATGGGCAGCCTGCGTGCTCTCCGCCAGGATGTCCCCGAAGCCGCGGCGGTAGGCGATATTTTCGATCAGCTCGTAGGTGGTCTCATAGTCGCCCCACAGGAGAGGATTGCCGGCCATTTTCTCATCGATCAGGCCTCGCTGATAGAGCTCCATCGCCCAGCCGATGATGGTGCCCACGGAGGAGGCATCCAGGCCCAGCTCGTTGACCAGGTTGTTGAGCATGATCACCTGGTCGGTGGGAGCAATCCCCAGATTGGCGCCCAGAAGCCCAATTGTGGAATACTCCGGCCCTTCGCCGCCCAGGGTGTTGCGGTGGCGGCAGTGAACCACGCAGGAGGTGCAGGCGAGCATTTTATCCGAGTATTTTTCGAATTCTTCTGCGTTCAAGCTGTCCGCGAAGTAGTTATCCTGGCTGTTGCGGGTGCGAATGGCTCCCAGGCGGTTGCTCACTTCGTAGAGCAGAGGTGTGCCGACACGCCCGAGCACCTGGACGATCTTGGAGGCTTTAAGATCTGCTTGCTGCTGGATGCGGAGAGCTCGCAGGGCTTCTTTCTCGGCAACTTCGATTGTTGTACCTCCGCGAGCGACCACTGCCTTCAGATTCTTGCTGCCCATGACCGCGCCCATACCGCCGCGACCGGCGGCGTTTTTCTTTCCGGTCATCACCGCGGCCATGCGCACCTGGCGCTCCCCTGCAGGGCCAATGACCGCCGAGACGGTCCCCGGTCCGTGCAAAGCCTTCAATTGTTCTTGGGCATCTACCACTTTTGCGCCCCACAGGCCATCCGCTGGTCGAATTTGAACTCCCCCGTCCTCCAGCAAGAGGTAGCAGGGACGTTCAGCGCGACCAAGCACGATCAGGCGGTCGAATCCCGCTTTGCGCATCGCCGCGGCGAAGAAACCGCCGCAATTCGCATCGCCCAGGATGCCGCTTTCCGGTGAGCGCGCCGAGAGGTTGAAGCGGGCTGCGTTTGGCGCAAGGGTGCCAGTCAGCAGCCCGGCGCCGAATATCAAGGGGTTGCGCGGGCCAAGGGGGTCAACCTGCATGGGGTCGCCGGCGGCTTTTAAATAATAGCGCAGGTAAGCCATGTTCAGACCACGCCCGCCTAGATAGGCGCGCGCCAACAGCGGGGGAGTGCGGGTGATACGAATATCGCCGCTGGTAAGGTTGACGATGGCTAGGCTGGCCTGGTAGGACACAGGATTATCCCTCAACCTCCGGCGACGGGCCAGACGATATGCAGCCGGGCGCCGTCCTGGAGCGGCGTTTCAGGGCCGCTCTCCTGCTCATCGATGAAAAAATGGGGCTGCGCCTGGGCCATTTCTTCCACCAGGGCAGGAAACCTACCCTGGAGCACAGCCAGGAGGTCGCTGATCGCGGCGCTATCTTCGAGCTCCAGCTCGAGATCTCTCTGGCCGACTGTGCGCCAGAAGGGTTCAGCCAAACGCACGTGGATGCGCATATCAGCTCGCGTACAGCTCGCGTTTATCGATCACGCGCCTGGCTTTCCCCTCGGACCTTTGAATGGAATGCGGCCCCATCAGCTTCACCTCCGCGCTGATCCCCAGGGTTTGACTCAGTTCTTTCTCGGCTGAGTCGCGCAGTTGATCCAGGGCGCGGGTATCGATCGGCTCGAAGAAGCGGTGGTTGGCTTCCACCAGCACCTCCAGTTTGTCAAGGGAATCCCTGGCGCGGTCGACGACGATCTGGTAGTAGGGGTCCAGCCCATCCACGCTGAGCAGCGCTTTCTCAACCAGGGAGGGGAAGACATTCACGCCGCGAACGATGAGCATATCATCCGTGCGCCCGCGAATTTTCTCCATGCGCACCAGGGTGCGACCGCAGGCGCATTTCTCGCTGTGCAGCACCGTCCGGTCGCGAGTTCGATAGCGGATCACCGGCATGGCTTCTTTGGTCAGTGTGGTGAAGACGATTTCGCCATCCGCGCCGTAAGGGAGCTGCTCGCCGGTCTCGGGATCGATGATCTCTGCCAGAAAGTGGTCTTCAAAGATGTGCATGCCGTTGTGCTGGCTGCATTCGACGGAGACTCCGGGGCCGATAATCTCGGTCAATCCGTAGATGTCGAAGGCCTCCAGCCCCAAGCGCTCCTCGATCTCACGGCGCATCTCATCGGTCCAGGGCTCAGCGCCGAAAATCCCCACCCGCAGGTTCATACGGCTCTTGAAATCTATACCCATTTCGGCGGCTTCTTCAGCCAGGACGAGCGAGTAAGACGGCGTGCAGGTGAGCACGGTGGCGCCGAAATCCTCCATGAGCATGATCTGGCGGCGAGTGAGACCACCAGAGATGGGCACTGTGGTCGCCCCAACCGTTTCAAACCCCAGGTGAAACCCCAGACCGCCGGTGAAAAGACCGTAGCCATAGGCGTTATGGGCTACATCTTGCGAGGTCACGCCAGCAGAAGTTACCGTGCGCGCCATGACCTCAGCCCATAACTTCAGATCTTTGCGGGAGTAACCCCCCACCGTGGGTTTACCCGTGGTCCCGCTCGAGGCATGGATGCGGACAACCTGCTCTCTTGGGACAGCAAAGCCGGCAAAGGGGTAAACCTCGCGCAGATCGTGTTTGGTGGTGAACGGCAGCCGCTTCAGGTCATCCAGGCTGTTGATATCTTCAGGGCGGATGCCAGCCTCTTTGCACTTGCGCTGGTAGTAGGGCAGGCGGTTGTAGGCGTATGCGACGATTTGGCGCAAGCGCTGCCCCTGAAATTTTTCGAGCTCGCGGCGCGGCATCGTCTCCATTTCAGGATTCCAGATACCCATTTCGACCTCCTTGTGCGATTTCATGTAGATTTATTGAGAGCATTCGGAGCGTGAAGGATCTCCCATTTTCCCTCGCGCCCGGCGACAAACGCCTTGCGGTTATTCTCTTTGTGCTTGGGGGGCACCTTGTCTTCGATGACGGACAGCCAGGCATGCGGGTCGACATCCAACTGGGAAGATAAAGCGCCTAAAAGCACACTGTTCGCCATGCGGCGGTTCCCCAGATGCCCGGCAATCTCCAGCGCATCTAGCAGCAGAATTTTTCCGGCTATCTGACCGACTGCGCTCAGCACCTGGGCCTTATCCGGGTATACATCGGAGCCAAACACGGTAGAGGTCGGCGGCAACTGCTGTGTGCTGAGAATTACGGTCCCAGCGGGGCGCAGATAGTCGAGCCAGCGCAGGGCTTCAAGCATTTCCTGGGCGATAATATAATCTACCGTGCCTTTCTCACATAGCGGAGAGGCCACACTCTCCCCCCAACGCACGTGGCTGGTCACTGCGCCGCCGCGTTGAGCCATGCCATGCACTTCTGACTTTTTGACATCCAGTCCCACGGACAGGCCGACCTCGGCAACAATGTCGCTCGCCAACAACGTGCCTTGACCGCCAACACCTGCGAGCAGGAAATTTATTGTTGAATTTTTCATCTCTTTGAGCTCCTTCTGCGCCTATAAGGTGCGACGCAATCAAGCCAAGACTTTCTCTGCGCCTGGTTCGATAGCCTGGCGGGCGCAAACATCGTAACACAGCCCACAGCCCACGCACGAAGCGGGATCAATCCAAGCTTTCTGCCTGCCAGACCTGGCGTCTAACACCTCGCTCTTGAAGATTGAGGGGCATCCAATACGGAAGCACAGCGTACAGCCGTTGCAGTCCTCGGTCACAATCCGGTACGCCTGGCGCGCATAACTGGCGACGAACACGCACACGGTATTAACGACCACCACGCAGGTCTCCCCGCTTTTAAGCGCTTCGCGCAGGGTCGCCTCCAGGGCGGCAAGATCACGCGCCTCTACTTCAGAGACACGCTGAACGCCCATGGCGCGGGACACCCCGGCGATGTCAATTCTAGCCCCTTCAACGCCCGACAAGGTCTCGCCGGAGGCGGGATTACCCTGGTGACCAGTCATACCCGTCGTGCGGTTATCCACCACCAGCAAAACCAGGGGCGTGCGGTTGTAGATGGCTGTAGCCAGGGCGGGCAGACCGGCGTGGAAGAAGGTGCTGTCGCCGATGACGGCGACGTTGGCCTTATCCAGCCCTGCGTGGCGCATGCCCAGGGCAACGCCGATGCTGGCGCCCATGCAGCCGATGGTGTCGGTGCTATCCAAAGGCGGCAAAACGCCGAGCGCATAACAGCCGATGTCGGAGTTCACCGCAACCTTCAGCTTGCGCAGCACCCAGAACACGTCGCGGTGTCCGCAGCCGGCGCACAGCACGGGTGGGCGGCGGGGCAGCGCTCCAACCGCTGGCGCAGCGTGGCTCCCATTGCCGGGCAACAGCTCGGCTTTGACGGCGGCTTCGCGCACCTTTTCAGGCAAGAGCTCATCCACCAGCGGGAAGATGCTTTTGCCCTCTACCTGGATGCCCAACTGGCGCACACTTTCCTCAATGAAGGGGTCCAGCTCTTCAATAACGATCAGGCGCTCGACCTGCTGGCTGAACTCGCGCATCTTCTCATCCGGCAAGGGCCAGACCATCCCCAGCTTCAGGATGGATGCGGTGGGGAAAATCTCGCGGGCGTACTGGTAGGAGATGCCCGAGGTAATTACGCCGAGGGAGCGATCGCGCCATTCGACCCTGTTGAGGTCCGTTTGTTCTGCCCAGTGGCGCAGTCTCAGCATTCTATCTTCCACCACCGGGTGCCGCAGGCGAGCATAACCAGGGATCATGACGTATTTTGGAGGGTTCTTCACATACGGTCTTTTACCCACTGCCTGCCGGTCGCCCAGGACAACCGCCGATTTTGCGTGGGCGGTGCGCGTGGTCGACCTGAGCAGAACGGGTGTGTCGAAAGTCTCGCTCAATTCCAGGGCCCGCCTGACATAGTCTTTGGCTTCCTGGCTGTCGGCAGGTTCCAACATGGGCACCTTGGCGAAACGAGCGTAGTGGCGGTTATCCTGTTCGTTTTGTGAGGAATGCAGCCCGGGGTCGTCGGCGGTGACGACCACCAGGCCGGCGTTTACGCCCGTGTAGGAGGCGTAGAACAACGACTCGGAGGCCACGTTCAGACCGACATGCTTCATCGCCGCCATGGCGCGCTGACCGGCATAAGCCGCTCCAATGGCGGTATCCAGAGCGACCTTCTCATTCGCCGACCACTCGGCATAAATTTCTTCATACAAGGCGACATTTTGCAAGATCTCGGTGCTCGGCGTGCCCGGATACGCCATGGCAACCATCACGCCCGCTTCCCAGGCTCCACGGGCAATAGCTTCATTACCACTCATCAGGACTTTCATTTTCGGCCTCCTTTCATGGACCTACCAATATAGCACCTGAATAAATGCCTTACGGGGGCGCAGGTTTTTTAAAGTGATTCGCGCGGCGCCCCAAATAGGCTTTTTGAACCTCTTCGTTAGCAATCAGCTCCTTCGGTGAGCCTTGCAGCGCGATGCTCCCTGTTTCCAATACATAAGCGCGATCAGATACTTCCAGCGCGGCGCGGGCGTTCTGTTCGACCAGCAGAATGGTGGTCCCCTCCTGGCGCAGGCGTAAAATCACTTGAAAGATCTCCTCCACGATCAGGGGCGCCAGACCCAACGAGGGCTCATCCAGGAGCAACAACTTCGGCCTGGCCATCAAGCCACGCCCAATAGCGAGCATCTGCTGCTCGCCTCCGGAGAGCGTACCGGCGAGCTGGCCCTTGCGCTCTTTGAGCACCGGGAACAGGCTGTAAACGTATTCCATGTCCTCCTGGACAGCTTTCTGCTCGTTACGGCGCAGGCGAAGATAGGCTCCCAGGAGCAGGTTATCGGGAATGGTGAGGGTACCGAAAATTTGGCGCCGCTCGGGTATCTGGGTGATGCCGAGGCTAACGATCGTTTCGGGCGCTCGATGGGTGATGTCCACCCCTTCGAGCAAGATATTTCCATAGCGAGGAGGGACAATAGCGGAAATGCTGTTCAACAGAGTTGACTTTCCAGCGCCATTTGCGCCAATCAGGGAGACAATCTCGCCTTTATACACCTCCAGGGAGACACCCCTCAGAGCCTGGATGTGGTCATAAAAGGTGGAAATATCCCGAACCTCAAGCATCCGCCTTCTCCGCATTCGGATTTGAATCTTCAAGCATCCATTCCAGCCACTTATCCTGCTGCCAATCAGCCCCCAGGTACGCGCCGATGACATCCGGGTTAGCCTGCACTTCTTCCGGTGTGCCCGTAGCTATCTTGGTCCCGTAATGCAGCACGACGACCCGGTCGGCGATATTCATGACCAGCTCCATATCGTGCTCAACGAGTAAAATTGTAAGCCCCTGGTCCTGCAGGGAGCAGATCAATTCATCCAAGGCTTCGGTTTCGGCGCGGGTCAGTCCGGCTGCTGGCTCGTCTAAAAGAAGCAGCCTGGGATTAGCCGCTAACGCCCGGCCGATCTCCAGCAAGCGCTGTTGGCCAAAGGGGAGGCTGGAAGCCAGATCGTGCGCTCGGTTTTCTATACCCACCATCTCGAGATATTGGTAAGCGATATCGTGAAAGCGCTTCTCTTCCTCCCGCGCGGCGGGTAAGCGCAATGCAGCCGATACAATCCCGCTGGCGCCTTGCAAGTGCATACCGACCATGGCATTCTCCAGGACGGTCATATTGTGGAAAATCCTCAAATTTTGGAAGGTGCGGACGATGCCTCCTTGGGCGATCTGGTCGGGGCGCAAGCCGTTCAAGGGTTTCCCGCCAAAGAGGATCTCGCCGCCATCCAGGGGGTGGAAATTCGTGATCACGTTGAACAGGGTGGTTTTCCCGGCCCCGTTAGGCCCGATCAGAGCGACAATTTCGCCACTGTGGACGTCGAAACTCACCCTGTTCAAGGCCATGAGCCCGCCAAAGACTTTCGAGACGTCCTTGATGGAGAGCAGCACCGGGCTATCTTGTTTACCTGTCATCTGGGCACTCCAGCCTGTGGCTGCGCTGGCGATAAGACCTGTTCTCTTTTACGGCTTTGCCAGAGGCGCCAGCGGCGCACTGCGCCTACGGTAACGCCCTCCGGCATGAAAATCATAATCAGTACCAACAAAATGCCGTAGAAAATCACTTCGTGCTCGCCGCTGGCGCCGCTGAAAACCACGCGCAGGCGGCTGCGCAGGATTTCTTTGATGATCAGGATGACCGCGACTCCAAACGGCGCGCCCCAAATGCTGGAAAGCCCGCCAACTGCCGCCATGACCACCAGCTCCAAAGAGCCGACAAAACTGAATGGTGCCGGCGAAACGGTGGTCTGAAAGTGAGCGTAAATGCTCCCCGCCGCGCTTGCTAAGATTGCGCTGACGGCAAAAATGCGCACCTTGTAACTGGCGACATCTACTCCCATCGCCTGGGCTGCCACCTCGCTATCGTGAATGGCGCGCAGGGCGCGCCCGGTGCGCGAGCTGATCACGTTCAGTCCAAAGGCAATCGCCCCCAATGCAGCGATCCAGGCGAAGAAATAATAGCGAGAGATCGGCCAGATCTCGAAATTACCTATTCTGAGCCGTGGAACGCCGGGGATGCCATCGAAAGTCCCCGTGATGTGCTGACCCTGAAAACCCAGGTTTTCACGGAAAAGGATGTAAATCATGATGCCCAAACCAAGGGTTGCCATAGCGAGGTAGTGACCTTGCAAGCGGAGGATAGGACGGCCCACCAGGTACGCCAGGGCGCCAGCGAAAGCCATGCCTATCAGCATTACCAACCAGGGCCACCACCAGCTACCGAGGACCCAGGCAGGCACGCCCAGCAGGTCTCCCGAACGCACACAAAGGATCGAGCTGGCGTAAGCGCCCAATCCGTAGAGGGCGGCGTGCCCCAAGGAAACCTGTCCGGCGTATCCCATCAGCAGGTTCAAGCCAACCAGGACAATCGTCAGGATGGCGACCCGCACCATGGTATCCATGGTAACGATCCCGTTGGTTAAATCTGCGAAGTCAACCCCCATAGGCTGCACGGTTTCTACCCAGCCCAGCAGAGCGATGACGGCCGTCATGGCGAACCATCCAATGGCGTTCCTATTCGAGTTGAAGCGCGGGATAGCGTTCATAGATCAATGGGCTCCGTCAGTCTCTACCGTGGTCTTTCTGACCCCCAGAAGCCCTTGAGGGCGGAACAGCAGGGTAAGAATCAAGAGAATAAAGGCAAAAATGTCCTTCAAACCCGCTTTGGTCACACCAGCCGCCACGTTTTCGAGAAAACCCAACAGCAAACCGCCTAAAACTGCGCCCGGCGTGCTGACCAGGCCACCCATGATCGCAGCCACAAATCCTTTCAGGCCAAGTGAAAGCCCCATGTCATAAGAGGGTCTGATGATCGGAGCGACGACAATGCCTCCGATGGCCCCAACGGCGGCAGCAATGCCAAAAGACACCAGGGACATGCGCCCCGGGCTGATGCCCACCAACCGCGCCCCGAGACGGTTCACCGCGCAGGCGCGCATGGCTCTGCCCAGCAAAGTGAAGTTGAAAAAGTATGCGATGCAAACCAGGACCAGGACCATGATCCCCCAGATCCAAAAGCTTTGCGCTTTGATAACCATCCCCAGCCAGCGAAAGACGCGATCGGACATTTCGAGGGTGGTAAATGCGGGGAAGACATAGGCATCTGCGCCCCAAACCAGTAAAGATAATCCCTGGATGGTGATGAACACCCCTACGGTGATAATAATCAAGGTCAGTGGGGAGGATTTGCGCGCCGGGTAGATGGTTAACCGTTCCACCAGCACGCCAATGCAGGTTGTGACCAATATTGCCGCGATCACGCTCAGCAACAGGTGCAGACTCTTGGGCAATGGCGCGTTCAGATTATAAAAAGTGACCGTGAACATCGCTCCCAATGTGACGAATGCGCCCTGTGCAAAATTGATAATTCCGGTGACATTAAAGACGATGACGAAGCCCATGGCGATAAGGGCGTAGATTGCCCCGCCGCGCAGGCCATCCAGGCTGAGCTGGGCATATTGCAGTGGGCCGAAGTTCTTCCGGCTGCCCAGAACCACAACTAAAATGGCGAGGATGAGAAAAATCAGAATATAGCGCAGGATCTGGTACTTATTTTGATAGGTAGAGCGCTTCATCGGTTACCCTTTCGGGTTGGGGAGGCGGAAACTCCCCCGCCTCCCCAACAAATCAGGTGGCATTCGTTTCTACCATTGATCCTCAGGGAAGAATACCCAGGCTCCGTTTTCGACCTTCACGAACGTCAGGCTGTCGAAACCTAAGCTGAAGTGGTCTTCGGGAGAAAGATTGTAAACGCCGCTGATTCCAGGCCAGTCTTTTACGCCTGTCTCGAGGAAATCGCGTATCGCGGCGCGTTGGGCTGCCAGGTCCAGGCCATCAGGCAGCGAAGCTACAGCGGTAACAGCCAGCATGAGGGCGTCCCAGCCATGACCCCCAAATGTATTTACTGGTTTGCCGGTAAACGCGGTGTAATCGTCCACATACTTCACCAGCACATCTTTTTGGGGATCGTCATCGGGAAGCGTATCGCTGACCATCACCTTACCGCACGGGCTGACCATCCCTTCGGCGACCGCTGCGCCCATCAGGTCAATGTGATCCTGGTTGCAGGTGCCATGTCCGTGGACGATGGGGAGATCCGGCAGGGCGTCACGCAAGGCGATCGAGACGTTAGAGGAGGCCGGTGGAATGGCTCCAACGACCACCGCCTGGCATCCGCTGGTCTGGACACTGGCGACTTGGGGGAACTCGGTTCCGGTGCGCTCGAAAGAGTCTTCGTAGACAATTTGAATCCCGGCAGGCTCAAAAGCTCTCTTGGCCTGAGCCAGGGTATCGGCGCCATAACCGCTGTTCTCGGAAAGATGGCAAACCTGGGTGTAGCCCTGCGCTGTTAGGTACAAGGCCTGCCATTGAGCCGAAGCGAAGTTGTCCTGAGCCGTCTTGAAGGCCCACTCACGAACGACGCCGGTATCCGGGTCTTTGACGATGGCGCCCGAGGAAGCCATGGATATGTAGGGAATCTGCGCTTCGGTGATGATCGGCACGATCGCCATGCTGATACCGGTTGTCGTACCTGCCACGACTACCTGGACGTTCTCCTCTTCGATCATGCGGCGGACCACGCTGACAGCCACATCCGGATTGGTTTCGGTGTCGAAGATGAGTATCTCCACGGGGTGCCTGACCCCATCTGGACCCACAACGCCGCCCTGCGCATTGAGCTGCTCGGAAAGCATTTGACCGGTCTCATGTTCAGGCGCTCCAAGGCTTGCGCCGGGGCCGGTGATTGCCGGGGCGAAGCCGATTTTGTAGGTCTCGCCGATCATTTCCTCAGTGGGAGTTGGCTCGGGGGGGGCTTCCGTTGGGGTAGGCGGAGCTTGTGTCTCCACGGGAGGTGGTGGGGCCTGCGTGTCGGTTGGGCTCGGCGCTTCAGTGGCGACGGGGGTTGCCTGACCACAGGCAGCGACGATCAGCGCCGCGATGGTCAGTAATACAACGAGATGGTGAATTTTCCTGGACATCTGTCTCCTCCAAGTGTTATGTTTGGCGAATAAAATATTTTACTCAATCGGTTATAGTGGTGATGATCAAATCTATCCGCGAATAGCGCCTCCTTTTCTGGCAAAGCCTGCCCTAGATACTGCTTTGGAGATAGCCAGGTTTATTTGTCCGTCATGGTCATTACAAGCTCGCTATCCTCGATCTGCCGGCCTGCTTTCATGCGCTCTTGCATGATTTTCACCATGTGCCGGACATCATCCTCGGAGAGCAGCCGATTGGAGCGTTTGGCGGCTGCCAGGATCTTTTCCACAAAGATAGGGTGATCTTCGATGTCCCGCTGGCGTAAGTAGAAGCGCACGTTGTGCTCTCCAGACATGGGACCAATCTCTATGCCCTGCGCCCTGCCCACCATGCTGGCGGGGACGCCGCAGTAGACTCTATCTGCCAGCCAGGTGTCCTTGCGGCTCAGCGCTTTGACGACTGCGGCGGCGTGAACGCCGGTGGAGGTGCGGAATGAATCTGCCCCGACCACGGGGTAGTTAAACGGCACCGGCGAGCCGCACTTCTCCGAGATCACCTTGCAGTATTCCGGCAGGCGGGTCAAATCGCGGTCTGCCCAGCCGAGCAGGTTGAGGTTTACCAGCAGCAGCTCCATGGGAGTGTTGCCGCTGCGCTCGCCGACGCCTAACCCACAAGCGTGCACCCGGTCTGCGCCCGCCTCGATGGCTGCGATGGTGTTGATGATATCCATGCCGCGATCGCGATGACCGTGCCAGTCGACTCCGATCTCGGGGTCTATCTCGTCCACCACCTGGCGCAGGTAGCTGACGAGCGCCCGCACGCCGCGCGGCGTGGCATGCCCCACGGTATCCGAGATGCAGATGCGCCGCGCCCCGCTGTGTATCGCTTCGGTATACACTTTCCTCATCGTCTCGGGGTGCGCCCGGGTGGTGTCCTCGGTGACAAACATGACCGGCAAGCCATGCCCGACCGCGAAGCTCACCGATTCCCGGGTCCTTTCCAGGAGGAAATCCAGATTCCATCCTTCGGCGTACTGGCGAATCGGACTGGTGCCCAGGAAGATACAGGCTTCGATGGGAATGCCCGCCTCTTCTGAGGAGTCCACGATCGGGGCGATATCTTCCAGAATGGTGCGCGCCGCACTCTGAGGCGTGATCGGCATATTCTGGTTAGCGATTTCCCGCGCCAGAACAGTTACATGATACTTGAATTTCTCGCCCGCGCCGCACAATCCCAGGTCAGCCGCGTCGATGCCTAAATCACGCATCAAGTAGAGCAAGTATACCTTGTCCTGGATATCCGGATGGATCACCGAGGGGGACTGCAGCCCATCGCGCAGGGTTTCATCGGTGACGAGGACTCTGCGGGCCGGGGGTGGAATCTCCTCAACGAGATTCCAATCGTAGATCAGATCGTGAATTTGGTATTCTTGGGCAGACATTTTGCACCTCCAGGTGTGTGCCGATAAGGGTTTTTACCGCCAATACAACACAGTGATCGTTTGGCTAGCTCGCTGGCTGCCGTACCGCTAATAGATGCCTTCCTTTGGCGAAAGCCTCTAAATTGGGTTCTAAATAACGGGTTGGAATGCGCATGCGCAAGGTCTTATCCCAGGTCTCCAGGGTGATGGGCAGCAAATTGGACAGTCCGCCGAGCATGACCACGTTTGCCATGCGACCATCCCCCAGATCGCGAGCGATTTGCGAAGCGGGCAGGACGATCACGTTGAATCCCTTGCTTCTCAAATGATCGACCACCTGGTGGGGATATATTTTCTCCGCATTGGCTACCGAGGCGGGGATGATTTCGTAATCGTTGACGAGAACGTATCCCGAATCGGGGTTGGCGTAGTGGGCAAAGCGCAGCGCCTCCAGCTTTTCAAGCCCGACGACCACATCGGCCTGGCCCGGCGTCACCAGGGGCGAATAGACTTTCCGGCCGAAGCGCACGTGGGTTTCCACGCTGCCGCCCCGCTGCGAGACCCCATGCACCTCGGTTTGCTTCACGTCATAATTCGCCTGCACGGCAGCCAGGGAGGTGATGTCGGCGATGAGCAAGGAGCCCTGACCTCCTACCCCGGCGAACATTAAACTGTAAATTCTGTCCATAACCCCATCTCCTCAGGCGGTGACAGCCTCGTCTGCCAGGCGAATCGCCTCGGTCGGGCAAACCTGAGCGCATACCGTGCAACTGGTGCAATCCGAGGCGATGATGAACGGGAAACCTTCCTGGTCGCGCACAATCGCCGGACACCAGACTTTGAAGCACGCCTCGCACTTGGTGCACAGCTCCTGCTCTACCAGGAAGGGGACGATCGCACGGCGCTTCATTTCGGGGAGCTGCTGGCAGGGCCCCTGGGCGATCACCACCGCGGGGGCGGGGTGAGCCAGGGCCTTGCGCAGGGCGCGGAAGACTTCCAGGCGCTGCCAGGTGTCTACCGTGGTCACGTGCTGGACGCCGGTCGCCCGGACGAGCTCGGCGAGATCGAGCTTAGGGGCAGGCTCTCCGCGGGCATTCTTACCGGCTCCAGGATGAGGCTGGCTGCCGGTCATCCCGGTGGCGCTGTTATCCAGGATCACCAGCGTCAGGCGGCTGTCGTTGTACACTGCGTCGATCAGGGACGGGATGCCGGCGTGAATGAAAGTGGAATCGCCGATCACTGCCACCACGCGTTCGTGCCCGGCCCGCTCCAGGCCCACGGCGGTACCGATGCTGGCGCCCATGCAAAATGTGGTGTGTTCCGCTTCGTAGGGCGGCAAGGCTCCCATCGTATAACAGCCGATGTCCCCGGCGACGGTCACTTTGAGCTGGCGCAGAGTGGCGAAAACCGTGCGGTGACCGCAACCGATGCACAACATGGGGGGGCGCATGACCAAATTGATGCCTTCCTTCAGCGGGGTGGGGATCTTTGTCACTCCCAACGCTTCACCCAGCCGAGCGGGGGAGTACTCGCCAATCACGCCGAATAGCTCTTTTCCGATAATGTTGGTAATCCCCAGGCTGCGGATGTATTCTTCAATAAAGGGCTCGCCCTCTTCGACAACGTAAACAGTTGGATAAGCGGCGCAAAAGCTGCGTAGAAGATCGGGAGGCAGGGGAAAGGTCATGCCCAGCCGCAAGACGCCGGCGTCTGGCAATACTTCCTTGACGTACTGGTAAGAGATCCCGGAGGTGACGACCCCGATGGGGCTATCGGCGTGCTCTACTCGATTTAGGCGATAGGTTTCAGCCAGCGCCTGGATATCGTGCAGGCGTTTTTCTACCTCGGGACGGCGGAGCAAGCGGTAGATGGGCACGGAAAAACGCCTGGGGTCGGGGATGAATTCGGCCTGCACGACCTCTTTGCGTTCGCCCAGCTCGACCAGGCCTTTGTGGTGGGCGAGGCGGGTGGTGGTGCGCAGCATAACCGGGGAGGCGAACTGCTCGGAAAGCTCCAACCCCAGGATCACGAAATCCTTGCATTCCTGGGCATCGCTGGGCTCGAGGACTGGCACCTTGCCCATGCGCGCCAGGAAGCGGTTATCCTGCTCGTTTTGCGAGGAATGCATGCCGGGATCGTCGGCAGAGACGACGACGAAACCGCCGTTGGTGCCTGAATAGGGGAACACCATGAAGGCATCGGCGGCGACATTGAGCCCGACATGCTTCATGGTGACGAGCACGCGCAGCCCGCCGATGGCAGCTCCCATCCCTTCCTCGAAGGCCACTTTTTCGTTCGCCGACCAGCGCGGGTTGGTTTCAGGATAGCGAGCTGCGAGCGTCTCAATGATCTCGGTGCTGGGCGTGCCCGGGTAGCCGGCGGCAAATTTCACGCCGCCCTCCCAGGCGCCGCGGGCAATAGCCTGATTAGCTAACAATAATTCACGCATCCTGCCTCCTGAACTGTACGGACACCGTTAACATGGGCAAACTCTCTACGTGACGCCTAAAATACGCGCCGCATTGGCGAATAGGATCGCCTGCCTGGCGCTCTCAGCAATGGG
>DATEDC010000081.1:0-22084 GCA_035286585.1 Anaerolineales bacterium | reverse complement strand
AAGCCCTTGTAAGAAACCAGCCTGCCCGTGTAAATCACCAGCATCTCTTTCGGAGGCAAGCCCAGCTTACGTCTGAGTGCAATTTTCTCCTGGTGAGCCACGGGTCTAAAGACCGCTGTATCCACCGAATTCGGAATACAGTGGATTTTGGCAGAGGGTTGCACACCCGAGGCAGAAAACTCTGCTGCGATCTGCGAAGAAATTGCGATGAAAGCGTCCGCCCCGCGCAGCAGATGGTTTCTCAGCTTCAAAGCGATTTTGAACACTGGCGAGTTGGCGCTCCAACCGGCCTTTTCCAGGCCGCCGCGGAAAAATTCGCCCGACATCTCCCCGTTGTTATCTGCCTTGAGCAGGCATTTCTTGTGCAAGAGCTTACCCATCAGCACTGCCGCCACGCCGATCACGCGGAAACCGGAGACCAGGATCAGGTCGTAATCCCGGCGCAGCCGGAAGAGGGCCGGAATGCTGGAAAGCAGCAAGCCCCATTTTTTCAAGTGCTGCCTCCCGCTGGGGGGCAGGCGATACACAGTGATATCACCATAGCGTTCAACCGGGGCCATGGATGGGTCCGAGCGCCGGGTTACCACGATCACCGCAAAGCCTCTCGCTACCAGGCCTTCGGCGAGCAGGCGCGCCTGTGTCTCACCACCTCCCACGATGGGAAAGTATGTTTCGGTGAATATGCACACTTTCAGGTCCGACAAAGAACTCCCCTGGCTGATAAGATGATGAACCAGACGACTTCAATATTGCGCTGAATCGGGGGTCCGGGCCTTTTCTTGTGTCAGGTTTGCTTTCTCCTGCAACTTAAGCTCTAAGATGGCGATGGCCTGGATGAGCTCGATCTGCCTAGAAGACATGACCGAGAGCTGGACGCTAAAATAGATCAGGACAATGAAGATGAATACAAACGCCAGCAAGCTCAAGGCGGAGGCGGGGTAAACTGCTCCCACGGCCTTGGTGGCGAAATCCTGCAATGGGGTAAAAGTGACCAGCGCCATCAATCCTATCACGGAGACCATCCAGAGGAGAGCATAGCCGATGACGAGATCATGCTTACGCACGAGGTTGAGAATCAGAAGCAAAAATCCCAATGCCATTAAATCGATCAGAATCACTCCCTGGGTAGTCATTGGCTCCTCCTGGCAAGTAACACGTCGATCGCTGTAACGAGGGTAAGCACCAGCGTCTTCAGCGGATAGGAAAAGATACTGGCAAATGAGTACATAGAATGTCCAGCAGATCGCTCGTACACGACAATCGGGTATTCGATAATTTTTTCGCCAAGCATGACCAGGCGTACAATCATCTCAACGTGAAAGTCCACGAAAGTCATCCGAATAAGGTTTTTGCAGGTGGCTGATCGCAGAGCCTTGAAGCCCGAGCTGGTGTCGTAAATGCGCTGACCGACGAGCAGTCGAGTGAGGTGCGAGAAGAAAAGCTGCCCGATGCGCCGGTCGATGGGGGCGTTATAGGGGCGCCCGTCACAATAACGTGAGCCGATCACCATATCGGCGTCCTTATCGAGCAAAGCCTGGACCACTGCGGGGACATCTTCGGGCCGGTGCTGCCCATCGGCATCCAGGCAAACAACGATCTCGTAGCTCTGCTGGAGGGCATACTTCATCCCAGTTTGGAGCGCCACCCCGTATCCCAGGTTGGTGGCCAACCTGAGCTGTTTTTCGCCCAAGGCCTGGACAACCTGAGCAGTCTGGTCGTAGGACCCATCGTTGACCACGAGGCGATCGAAAGCCGGCGCTGCTGCTCGCAGTTTGAGCAAAACATCGGCGATCGATTTCTGCTCATTAAACGCCGGAATGATCACCAGGACGTGCGGGGTCGTTATTCGGTCATCCTTCGGTTTATTGTCTTGAGGCAATCTTTCACCTCTCGGGTGAAAATACGCCGCCAGAGTTCGATAATTTCGCCAGTGGATGGATCCCGGTACAGCCTGCCCTTTCGTCCTGCCTGAGGCTGAAAAGTGGCTGTACCCGCTCTCACTTCCAGAATAGCCTGGATATACAGGTCAAGACCGAGCGCATCGAGATCATTCCAAACTGCCCGTGGGAAACGATGCCTGGCGGGTACTTCACCCTCCTTGACGATCTGACCGGTATCCAAGCCGGCGTTTACTTTCTGAATGGTCACTCCGGCGGTCGGCTCTCCATTGTACATAGCCCAGAACATGGTCTTCTTTCCCCGGTATTCAGGCACTTTACCATGATGAATCCCCAAAGTTCCTGAAGTGGGGATTTCAAACAAAGCCGGCTTAAGGATCGGGCTGCCGTAGATCAAGCCCAGGTCGGGCTGCAACCTGGCAACTAAATCCAACGTCGGTTGGGCATGGATATCGGCCACAAAGTGGATGCGATCAGCCAGGGCACCCAGCCTGCGCCTGAATTTCAGCTCTCTTCGCGGGGAACGGATGAAACGCCAGGCAGCGCTGGCCCACTGAGCCAGCAGGATGAGGGCTGCCAGAAACCCCCTGCGCCGCCAGAGCTCGGCATAGACTGCTCTCCTGGAGTATAGTTTCGATTGGGCAATGCAGGCAAGCAACGCAATCTGCGGATGCGCCTCCAGGCGGTATAAGAATTGCTGAACGCCCCGTTCCAGAACCGGGCCGCTGGTGAATACGACCACCCGAATCGGTCGCTCGACTTCATCGTCCCTGTCCATCATTGGACGTCCTTCCTGCTTTCAGCAGGGCGAACAGACGCTCCTTCCCGTTCTTGAATTGCGGCTCGATCGCGTGGACCAGGCGGATCCAGGCCCTACCCTTCCCGAAGACGCTAGCGCCCGGGAAACCCGGATTGGATTCGAGAAAGATTTCCGGCTGCCGGGAGACTTCATCGATCCGCTGCGGGGGCAGGATCGGGCGGGACTGCCAGGGATAGAACAGCGTCGTCTGGCTGCGGTAACGCAACAAGGCCTCCCGCTTCAGTTCTGACCAGGCTCGAGTGTCGATAATTATCGTCAAATCGGGCAAGATAAATTTACGCAAATCCCCACCCGGTAATAACCGGTAACGATAGTAAACAAAATACTCGTACATCTTTGCCTGCGAGCGCTCCTGGGCAGCCGCCTGGATCGTCGCCTGGTTGAGCGCCAGGTGGTCTGGGTGGCGGTCGAAGCGGAAGGGGAGGAGTATTTGATCGGGTTGAACAGTACCGATCAGCCCAGCCAAAGCTTGGGCTAACCTCTCCATGTGCTGCCTGAGGTGACTATCGGGCAGCCCAAGGAAGCGGATATTCCGTTCGGGTATCCCCAGGACAGATAATGCTTCGCGGGCTTCTCGCTCGCGGATCGCCACAAGCTCGGGAGAAGGCGCCCCGGCTCTGCGCACGGGAGAAAGCTTACCATCGGTCGCATAGACCACGTACACCTTGTCTTTATCGGGCAAACCAGCCAGGGAGCCGCCGCAGGCGAGCACCTCGTCGTCCATGTGTGGAGCAGCTACGAGCACCACGCCGGAGAATAACTGCGCCGGGTTTAGCGCCATCATGAGCGTGAAACTGTTTCCGTCAGGATGCGCAGCGTCTCCCTTGCACAGCGATCCCAACTGAACATTCGAGCGCGCCCGGTTCCCTTCTGGGATAGTTCTTCTCTAAGCTGTGCATCTGATAGCACCCGCTGAAGCGCAGCGGCGATCTCCTCGTGATCGTTCGGATCGACGTGCAAGGCTGCCTCGCCAACGATCTCCACCAGACCGTTGGCGTTTGAAGTGATGATCGGAGTTCCACACGCCATCGCTTCGGTGATGGGAATGGGAAAAGCCTCTACGTTGGATGGATAAAGAAACACGTCCGCCAGGGAGTAGACCGTCGGCAGGTCTTCCTGCTCGATCCAACCGGGGAAATGGATGTCCTTTCCATAGCCGGAGTCGGGGATGCCGTAATCGACCTTGAACTTGTGGCAGTCCCTGCCTCCCACAACCAGGTGGTGTTGAGTTTTCCCGTAGTGAGATTTGTAAGCGTTTAAAATGCCCGCAAAGTTTTTCCGGTCGCCGCGATCGTAGCCCGAGAGGGTAAAGATAAAACGATCCGGCAGGCCATACCTGGAGCGCACCTGGTCGAGCACACGCCTTTCCGTGACCCGCCGAAAATTTCGAGCGGGGGCAAAGTACACCGTCGTAATCTTGCCGGCAGGCAGGTGGAAAGCGTGGTTAAAGGTGTCCATCGTCAATTGGGAGACAGAGATCACCGAGGAAGCTCTGCGGCAGTAAACTGGCATGACCGCTCTGACGTACCTCAAATCCGCTTTATTCCAGTAGCCCTGGAATTCTGGCATGAACCAGCCAGCGCCGTGCAAAACCATGACCGTTTTACACGGCGCCAGCAGGGGCACGGTAAACTTCGGGTGGAAGAGGACATCCAATTTTTCTTTCCAGCAAACCAGGGGGACGCTGACCTGATCCCAGACTGCTTTATTGGGCGCGCGCACAAGCCGCTCGGTTACCTGCTCGTAGTGCGCATAGCGCCCCAGGTGAAGCTGGCTGCGATATAAAAGGACGTAGCGGTTGTCTCGATCGATATCGAGCAGCTCTCGGGTAATATTGCGCGTGTAGACGCCAATACCACCTTTTTCATCGATCGAGCGCAGCATGATTCCAATGCGCATGACTAGTGGCTGGAGGCTCGGTCTGAGGTGCGGTGAGCGAGGCGAGTTTTAGCGATGTACCATCGGGATAGATTCACAAGCATGAGAATCAGCAGGAAAAAGAGCGCCTCGGTAAAGAGCGTCCACAGATGCCAGATGCTGAACAGCCCTTTACCCCATTGCAAGCCAACGAACAGCTTGATTGGCGAGCTGAAGCGGGTAGCAGTCAATGGCCACAGCAGCATTACGCCTCTATCACCGGTGAAGAAGTCCATGACGAGGTGCAGTTCGTAGGCAGTGAGAGCTACCACGAACCATACCTTCATTGGCGATTTGTATACCCGAGAAGCTGCGGCAGAAAAGATCAGCGCCGCAATTCCACCAACAACCAGGCTGTGGCTGGCGTTATTGTGAAAGCGGCCCAGGTCGCCCATGATGATCCCCGGCAGCGCGTCGAGATCGGGCAGCAGCGAAAGGACAGCGAGGACGATTAACTGGAATGGGATCGTCAAAATTTTAACCCGACCATCGGGCAGTTTCCGTTTATAGCACCGGTAAATTAAGTAGCCGGCTGCCGTATGAGCGAACGGTGATGGCATGCTTGAATCCTAAAACTTTTTTTACTCCCGTTCTCCAATCACTTTGGCAGGGACGCCAGCAACAACCGTATAGGAGGCAACGTCGTGGTTCACCAGGCTCATGGCTCCGATCACTGCGCCTTTTCCGATCCGGCAGCCCGGTAAGATCACCACGCCGGCGCCGATGAGCACATCGTCTTCGATGATAACACTTTTATGGTAAGAGCCTTGCTGGACGATCAGCGAATCTTTCCGTTTGAAATTCCGGCTGCCGCCCATGATCGTGACCTGCGGGCCGAGGCGTACGTGATCTCCCAGGATCACGTCTTCGATCCCGGTGGAGATATGGTTGAAGCTGCTGATAGCGCAGTTTTGCCCCGTGCAGATCCTCCCCCCTTGGGTCTGCAGGATAGCAAAGGGTTTCACCACCGTTCCCCTGCCAAAAGAAATCTTGCCGGTAAGCTGCACACGTGCCTGGGCGCTCACATAGCAGCGGTACTTCAGGGAATAGTAAAGCGCCACGATGAATTGTGGCACGACATATCTTTGCAAGACGCGATTCACCAGGCCTGCCAAATTGATCTCTCCATCAAAAGTTCACAGCGCAGCCAGTAGTCTCTCCTCAACCGACTCTCGATTGGCCTGTTCAATATAAAGCTGATGCCAGATTTCCAAATTCAAGAGCATCCACAGTCGCACGTGATGATCATACCGACCGCCCCGGTGTTCCTGGAGCAAGCGTCGCACTGCGTCTCTAGAAAACAACCCTTCGCGGACAAAAAAGGAATCGCTCAAGGTCCTCTCCAGGTATGGATAGAGCTCAGCGCGAAACCAGTAGGCGATAGGGAACATGAAGCCTTGCTTCTCGCGTTGGACGATAGACTCTGGCAGATAATCTACGGCGAGCTTGCGCAAGAGATACTTTGGGCGCCCTTTCTGGACTTTGATATTGCTGGGGAATTTAGCCAGGTACTCCACCAGCTCGTGATCTAAGTAAGGCGAGCGCGCCTCCAACCCATGCGCCATGGTCATGCGGTCGGTGAGCATCAGCGAATGCTCAGGCAGGCGGGTCACAAAATCGGTATACAGCATCCTGTCGAGCAGGTCATAGGCGTTGGCGCTGTTGAACGGCTCGGTGATAACCCGGGAAGATTTGATTTCGCCCGCCTGGCGCCATAATTCAGCGCTGTACAGGGCTTGTTTATCCTGGTGGTTGAAGCGAAAGAAGCTGGTCGCTTCAGCGTACCTCTCCGCAGCGTTGGGTTGCAATGATATCTGGTGCACCCAGCGCAATTTCTGGGTGGCGCTCTTGTAAGCGAAGCTATCCGGCAGCCACCCCAAGAGGGGGCCAATCAGCCCCCGGCGTAAGCGTTGTGGCACTAAGCTGTAGGCGTTGATGTAGCGGTTGCCCACGTAACGGTCGAAGCCGGCAAACAGCTCATCGCCTCCATCCCCTCCCAGCACCACTTTGACATGCCGGGAAGCCAGCCGGGCAGCCTGGAACATGCAGGCGGCAATCGGGTCGGAGGGCTCATCCATATGCCAGATCATCTTCGGTATTGAACCGATCAAGTTGGCTGCTACCCGCTGCTCAACATGCCGGGTGCCGCAATGCTCAGCAACCAGGCGCGCATAGGGCAGCTCATCAAAATCCTCCTCTTCCACGCCGATTGAGAATGTCTGTGGTTTCTGGTGGAGATCCCTGGAGAGAGCAGCGACGATCATGCTGGAATCCAGCCCTCCGCTGAGAAAAGCGCCCACAGCGACATCGCTGACCAGATGAGAAGACAGCGTCTCCTTTAACTTCCCGTGCAATCCTTCCAGGAGTTCAGACTCTGAAAGCTCCAGCTTATTTCGGAAAGTCAGCTCCCAATATCGTTGGAGCGTGACCCGTCCATGCTGGAAGACTAAGTAGTGCGCTGGGGGAACTTTGTGGATATGGGCATACATCGTGCGGGGTGAAGGGATGAAGCGCAGGGAGAGATAATCATGGATGGCTAGCAGATCCATCTCTCTCTTCTGGCTGCTTATCGCCAGAATCGCTTTTGGCTCGGAGGCAAATAGAAACTCGCCGCCTTCACAGGAATAGTACAGAGGTTTTTGTCCGATACGATCCCTGGCGAGGAAGAATCTCTGCTGAGGGGAGTCCCAGATGGCAAAGGCAAACATGCCGCTGAGCCGTTCCACACACCGTTCCCCCAGGTCCTCATACAGGTGAACGATCACCTCGGTATCAGAATTCGTGCGGAAGAGGTGCCCGCGTCCTTCTAACTCCCGGCGAAGTTGCCTGTAATTGTAAATCTCGCCGTTTTGAACGACCCAGACAGTCTCGTCCTCGTTGCAGATGGGTTGATTCCCACCGGCGAGATCGATGATGCTCAGACGGCGGTTGCCCAGGCCAACACACCCATCCACAAAGGTCCCCTCATCATCCGGGCCGCGATGGGAGATCGTGCGCAACATTTGTTGGAGCTCCTCACGGCTGACTCCATCCGGGTCGTATATTCCACAAATTCCGCACATACTTATTCACTCTTATGTCAGGATTTTAGCGCCGTGACAGAAAACTTATATGCATACCGTTTTGCCAGCGCTACCGGCATCCGGTTGTAGACGGGCATAAAGAGCGATGAATACAGCCAGGCTTTCAGCCCGCTGCGGCGAACGGGCAACGCCCGGTAATGCTCCTGCACCGCCTCGATGATCCGGAAACCCGCGAACATATCCAGGATTTCCCTTTCCGTGTAGAATTCATTGACCGGCGGGTCTTCTTCTTTATACTCGATATTTTCGCGACCCAGATGGTGCAGCAGGTACATCCAGGAGGGCTTGCGATAGAAATGCGAGATGATCCCCCGGCCTCCTGGCTTGAGCACGCGCCGGGCTTCCTGAACAGCCCGCGGGGTGTCTCCGGTGGCATGCAATACGCCATTAGCCCACACCGCGTCAAAAGTGTCGTCCTCGAAAGGTAGATCCAGCGCGTTGGCGGTACGTACGTCATCTGCCTGGATGCCTTCGACCTCGAAGTGCCGGCGGGTGATGGCGACAGCGTTGGGGGTCAGGTCGGTTGCTGTCACGCGCACCCCGCGCTTCAAGAATTCCAGGCTGTCGTATCCCATTCCGCAGCCAATCTCTAGAAGGCATTTCCCTTTGAGGGTGGCGGCTTCACGCTGAATGCGCTCCATGATCCAGGGAAATTTATAAGGATTCATCCACGGTCGGATATGAGCGAAGAATTCCGGGCTGCCGACTTCAATATCCGGATCGGTTACGTATTGGAAGCCCAAGGTGTGGGTGTTCCAATAATCATGGATCAAGCCGACTGTGGAATCCAGTTTTTCATCCATGTTTTATATGTGTGCTTCCTGCTCTTTCGCCTGCCTGCAATCGGATCGTATTTTGAATGCCCGTGCGCAAGTCCACCTGGGGGTGAAAATTTAAGTCGCAGCGGGCTTTGTCAATGGTATAAGCATTGTGCTTCACAAAGAAATCGACGCTCCGCTTCGAAAAAGGAGGCTGGCGTCCCAGGGGCTTAAATGCCATTTCCAGGGCTGCGCCCGCCAACTTACCCAAAGCAATCGGCAAATGCAGCTTTGGCGGGCTGACCCCCAGCTCCTGGCTGATTATACTCACCAAATCCAGCACCATTACCGGCTCGTCCCCGGCGAGGATATAAACTTCGCCGACAGCCTGGTCTACCTGGGCGCATAGCTCTAGCCCACGCACGGCGTCTGTGACATAGATCGGGTGGCGCAAGTTGCGCCCGCTGCCGAAGATCGGAAAGCGCCCTCTGGCGATGGCGCGAAAGAGCTTCTCTGTGCGCGGGCAGCGCGGCCCATACACCCATGCCGGGCGGGCAACGACGACGGGGAAACCGGTCCGACGAGCGAACTCCAGGGCGGCCTGCTCACCTTCGAGCTTGGTCTGCTCGTAGATATTAGTCGGTCGGCAGGGGCTGGTCTCATCGGCTGGGGGCTGTTCCACATCGCCGATAACGCCCACACTGCTGCAGTGCACAAAGCGCCTTACACCAGCGCTCTTGGCGGCTTCTAACAGGATCAAAGTGCCGCCCACATTCACATGCCGATACTGTTCATTCGACAGGCTGACATCCAGATGGGCGCTCGCCAGGTGGTAGACTACCTCAACCTGTTTGGGGAGTTCTTGAGCCAGGTTTGCATCGGTGATATCCCCGCGGACGATTTCGAGAGAAGGATGGTCGGCGACGCCAGACAGGCGCTGAACGTGCAGATCGACGGCGCGCACGAAGTTCCCTTTTTCTAACTGGCTATCCACCAGGTGGCTGCCGATAAAGCCGCCCGCGCCGGTGATTAATACCTTCATTCGCGATCCGTTTTCTCGGCCACAACGATCACGGCGTTATCCGCCTGGCTGGAGAGCAGTTTATCCAGGCGGCTGAAAGCCCGCGCCAGCGGAAAAAAGATGGTGTACAGACGGTATGCCATACCGTGTCTGTTGAGCTCCTCGGATGAAGATGGAGCGATGCGTCCGGGTATTGCCCTGCCGCGCTTTTTGGAGAGCATGAACACGTAGGCATAATTGATCGCCAGCTCGACCATTTCGGTAAAGAATCGGGAGTAGCCGCCCCCAGCGGTGGGAGCCAGCCCGGCATCAATAACTGCCTGTTTGAGCTCGTCCAAAGTGTATCCCGCCCGAGTATGTCCATAGACCTCCGGTCTCATCCTTAAGCGCCATTTAATCCGGTTTGCCAACAGCCGGGGGTCGCCGTTGGGCACGGTGAGGATCGCCCGCCCACCCGTTTTGAGCACACGTCTCAGCTCGCGTAAAAACGGCTGATCCTGAGGGAGGTGTTCCAGGACATCTATCGAAACCACGCAGTCGAACCACTCGGCAGGGAAGGGGAAGCGATCTTCGGGCAGAGAATGCACCGGTTCAGCCAGCAGCTCGGCAATTCCTTCATTGTTTTCACCGGATACATCCGCCCAGGTCCAACGGCCTCCATGGAGGCGGAAGTACCAGTTGAGTGCGCCGTTGTTATCCCCGCAGGTGATGAACAGGCACTCCTTGCCGTTCGCATCGCCCAAAAGTCCCAGCAGCGCGGCGAGCTTCTGCTGCTTTTTGAGGGAGCGCTGGAACATTTCCAACTGCCAGGGTTGAGATAACTTATTGTTCATCGGAAGGATTTCGCTCGGCCCTCGACTGCTGCTTCGACAAGCCCAGCATCCGCTCAGGCTTCGACTGCGGGCAATGAACGCCCTCCGCTCAGCCATTTGAGGGGCAGCGTGAGCGAAGCTCACATAGTCGAAGGAGGTGAGTTGGATGCCATTGAGAGTGTCTATATTGGATAAGCCAGCCTGACTTCATCTATTGCCCTGGCTTTGCGCTCTGCATCCCAGTTCAGCTCCTGTCCAACAAGGTGCGCACAGGTTTGTAACGTAGAAAGCGTTGGAAGACCAGTCGCGCCTAGCTCGGTGCGCCGCTGGACCACGTCGACCAGTGATTGGGCCATCTCCCTGCGTACGGCATGGACGATCTCGGCTTTGAGGACGGGAGATTCCTCCGTCACCTGTTCTCCGAGGCGAGGCTGCTCATGCAGGTAATCCAGGAGGCAGTCATACTGCGACCCATAGGTGTAGATGAGATGCTCGACCACTTCAGGTCTCAGGTTCGCTGGCCTCCTGGCCTGCGCCGTGTCCAGGAATTCCTTGAATCGCTCGATCTCCCCACCTGCGATGGGAACTTTATGGGTCCGGCAGGGCAGCCCTTTCAGCCCCAATTTTCGCACCGCCAGGTCCACCCCGTTTTGGGCAAGCGCCCGGGCGGTGGTGTATTTTACCCCCACCAGGCTGATCAGACCGGTCAAGCCGTCTTCCACTTCATGGTCTATTACCTGGCCTTCGCGCACCAGCCTGACCCGCTCTTCGCGACTGCCGGAAGCGATCATCGGCAAGAAGCCATAGTGCACGTGTTGGATATCTTTCATTGAAAGGTTCAAACCGGGATGTGTCCTGTTCACTGCTGCGATAAATTCTTGCAGCACGGCTTCGTTCACTGTAAACGCCTCCGCCGGGCGGAGCCAGGGAATATGCCAGGTGCCGATAAGGGAATATTTCCGCCACGGGACGATAAAGAGCACTTGAGAGCGTCGAGACGAGCGGTCGAGCGCACTTCGCTTTTCCGAATGGCTGGGCAGTCCGGCAGCATAACCTTCCCAAACCTGATCGACGACCAGGTTTAAACCCACCGAGACGGCAAATCGCGGCCTGGGTGCCGGCTTTCCCAGGCTCCCCAAGAGGTGATCTATCCACGCCCCGGTGCAGTTGAGGACCACTTTGGCCTGGATGTCGAACTCCTGGGCAGTCAGAACATCCCTCGCTATCACACCGCGCACGGTTGTCTCTTTTCTAAGAAAACCGACTGCTTCCACATAATTAGCCACGACTGCGCCTTCCCGATTAGCGGAGAGCACAAACGACAGGAGCAGGCGCTCCGAATTATGCATCTGAGCGTCATGCCAGACTGCTGCTCCGGTTATACCGTGGATGTCCAATCCGGGCAGTAGCCGGGCGCATTCTTCCTTTGATATTACTCTCCCAACCGGGAGATGTTTACCCTCGTCGGGCATCCGATTGCGGTCGTAGCTGAGCAGGTCGTTCAGCCCGAGGGCCATCTTCAGCGCCAGCCTGCCCCGCGAAGGATGCGCATAAGTCGGGGTCAAGCAGGTCAAAGGGTGCACCAGGTGAGGGGCGATCTTCATCCAGGTGGAACGCTCTTTTGCCATGCTGCGAATGCGGGATAAATTCCCATCCTGGAGATAGCGCAAGCCGCCGTGGATCATTTTCAGGCTGTTCTGCGAAGTGGCGCCGCCGAAATCACCGCGCTCGATGAGCGCCACAGAAAGCCCGCGCAAAGTTGCGTCCCAGGCGGCTACAGCCCCGTAAATTCCGCCGCCAACTACCAGGAGGTCAAAGCGATTGCGAGACAACTCCGCCAGATCGCGCTTCATTTTTTCGCGAACGCCATCAGATGCCAGCCAAACGGACGGACCAGGAATTTCGGCAAGCGGTTGAAAGCCCCGACAAAGATCAGGTTATAAATTACCCCTCTGCTCCCCCCGTGCAGCCTGGTTTTCACCGGAAAGCGTTCGGGGATGAGGCGATAACCGGCGAAAGGCTTCAGCAGTTGCCTGAACTCGCCGATGGAAAACTTGCGCAGCACAGGGGCATCGGCGTGCTCCAGGGGGACTTTGGTCAGCAAAGAGATCAGGCTCAGCCATGAATACTTGTTATAGACCATGAGAATAGCTTCCCCGCTTGTTTTCAGCACCCGGTAGAGCTCGGCAACCATTTTCCTGGCATCTGCCGTGTATTGAAGGACGCCATGAGCGTAGACGACGTCAAAAGTCTCGTCCAGGAATTCCAGAGCCTCGCCGTTCATCACGCGCAAATCGGCTGGCAAGCCATTCTGGGCGAGGTTCTGGCGCGCCAGCTCGATCGCTGTTGTGGATAGATCCACGCCGGTGACCTGCGCTCCGGCTCGGGCAAAGCGCAGCAGATCGATACCAACCCCACATCCCACTTCCAGCAAGGTCTTCCCCCGGTAGGCAGAGAAATCGACCAGGCGGGGAAGATATTGCAGCTTATCGAAGCGATAATCGTCCAGCTCCTGAAAAAAACCCGGCGTTCCTACCGGCTGCGTGGTGATCGCCAGATCGTGGATATGAGTGTCCCAATAAGCTGTTATTTCGGAGGTCAGGCGCCCTTCCTCCGTGGAGACCTGGCCAAACTGTTGATCATATCCAGTCATGCAGAGCTGTAAGTGCGCTGCCAGAGCTCAAACACCATCAATGCCCACAAGCGGTGGCTGTGATTCACGCGACCATCCAGATGCTCCCGGACCCAGCCGGATACTACCGGCGGGTTGAAGTAGCCGCCTCGGCGCACGCTTTCATCCGAAAGCAGGTCGAGCATCATGGGCTTCAGCGAATCTCGCAGCCAGTGTTTCATGGGGATGCTGAAACCCTGCTTGGGCTTCTTGAGCACCACCTCCGGGAGCAGGCGCTGCACGGCTTTTCGCAGGATTACCTTAGTGCGCATGCGGGTCATTTTCATTTGAGGGGGTAAGTTCAAGGCGAACTCGACGATGCGATAGTCGAGAAGCGGCACGCGCGCTTCGAGGGAAACTGCCATGCTCATCCGGTCCACTTTGGTCAGGATATCGTCCGCCAGGTAGGTCTTGAGATCCACATACTGCTGTTGGGCCAGAAGATCGAATTGGGAGGCCTGCTGAAAATAGCCCGCGAATAATTCACTCGTTGAATCTCCCTTCAGCGCCGCCCGTAACTCGGGTTGGAACAGCCGGGACTTCTCTGCCCCGCTCATGAAAATCATCCAGCGCGTGTGCTGCAAGGCTGGCTCCAGGGCTCCGCCTTCGACCAGGCGCTTCACCTTGTTGATGAAGCCCTTCTTGGCGGGCTGGAGTGGGAGCAGTTCGGCTAAGGCGGGGAAGGTGGCATGGCGCAGCGGCTCAGGCAGCCATTGATAGTAGCGGCTGAGGCGCTGAGCCAGGTAGGTATCGTAGCCAGCAAACAGCTCGTCTCCACCGTCGCCCGATAAGGCCACTTTCACACTACGACAGGCAAGTTGAGACACGAGGAATGTGGGGAAGATCGATGTGTCGGCGAACGGCTCGTCCTGTTGCTGGACTAGCTTCTCAGCGAGAGAAGCGATATCCGGGTTTAAGACTTCATAATGGTGGCTGGTGCTGAAGCGCTCCGCGACCGCCTGGGCGTAGGGCAGCTCGTTGTAAGAATCGTCAGCGAAACCGATCGAGAAAGTTTCAACTGGCCCGGCTGTATGCTGGCTCATAAAAGCTACCACTGTGCTGGAGTCGATCCCGCCGCTCAGAAAAGCGCCCAGGGGCACATCGCTCATCAAGCGGATGCGCACCGCCTCCTGGATCAGCCCAGCCAGCCTTTCCACACAGGTCTGCTCGTCGTCCGTTACCGGGCTATAGGGAACATCCCAATATTGAGCCAGTTTCAGCCCAGCCTGCTCGAAAACCAGGGTATGGCCCGGGGGCAGCTTGTGCACGTTCTGGAAAATGGTGCGCGGACCAGGGATATATTCCAGCGACAGGTATTGGTCCAGGGCAACCAGGTCGACCTGGCGCGGTACCTCGGGATGAGCGATCACTGCCTTGAGCTCGGAGCCAAAGACCAGCTTCGCACGCTCAGCCCAGTAGAAGAGCGGTTTGATCCCCAGGCGATCGCGAGCCAGGAACAGGCGGCGACGCCGCGCATCCCACACAGCCAGGGCGAACATGCCGTTGAAGCGCTGCACACAAGCATCGCCATACTCTTCATAGGCGTGAACGATGATTTCGGTGTCGGATTGGGTTTTGAAAACGTGGCCCCGCCCCTCCAGCTCGGCCCGAATCTGGCGGAAGTTGTAAATTTCGCCGTTATACACCACCCATATATCGCCGGACTCATTGGCGATGGGCTGCTGACCAGTGTAAAGATCGATAATGCTCAACCTGCGCATGCCCAGACCGGCGTGCTCATCCAGATAATAGCCCTCGTCATCCGGCCCGCGATGGATTAGAGACCGGTTCATGCATCTCAAGAGCTCACTATCAACAGCCTCGCCAGGCTTCAGGGTAACAACACCGCAAATGCCGCACATTATTGACCTTCAGTAATCTTGGTTGTAACCGTCCCGCAGGTGTTCGATCACACACGCTCGGTTTTCGGGAACCTGCAAGACATTTTGCACCGCAGGGCTCAACCAAATTCGGTGAATGGTCATAATTTTGAACCTGTTTGAAAGTTAAATCTTGGGTACTTTGGGTGTGCTGCGACGAAGCTTTCTGTACACACCACTTACCCCCCTGTACCCGCATAGGAACGACGCTTAGTTTTCGGGGATATTCACGGGCGTTTCTGTTTCAGGATAGCCTTCCAGATACCTGTAAATCTGGTCCACCTTCGCCCGGTAACTTTCGTAGCTGAAATTCTTGCGGGCAAAATCGTGAGCGTTACTCCCCAGGATTTCACCCATTTCGGGATGGCGCAGGATCGTGGTGATACCCTCAGCAAAAGCCTCCTCGTCAGGCTCGACCAGGTAGGCCGTATTTGTGTTTAACACCTGCGTGTGTGCGCCGATCTTGGTCGCGACAATGGGTTTGCCGGCATGAAGGTAGCTGTAGATTTTCAGCGGGGTCGTCGAGCCGGAGATGCGGGGGGAGATCAACACTTCAGCAGATGCCAGGTAGACCATCGATTCTTCAGGAGAGACAGCGTTCAGGAAAATGGTGCAATCATCTACCCCCATTTCCTGGGCTTTTCTCGCCCAGAACCAGGCCTGCTTGTGCTTGGCCCCGACAAACAAGAAGACAACCGAGGGGATTTGTTCTCGCACCAAGCGAGCGCTTTTCAGCACCATATCTAAGCCCTGGTAGCGCTCGTAGTTTCCGGTATAAACCACGAGAACTTTACCATCCAGGTTGACTTGTTCCTTCAGCGCTTCGATGGCTTCTTTCCGCACCGGGGTTTGGAAGGCTTGCAGGGCAATGTTTTCGATCAGGATCTTGCGCACGCGTGGGTTGACCTGGTGCACGTATTCTTCCAAATCGGAAGCTACCATAATCACGGCGCCGCACGTTCTCAGCACCCACTTCTCAAGCAATGCAAACAACTTGATTAAAACCCGATGATTGCCGAAATTGAAATTGCCCAACTGCCTGGATAGGACCGAATGCATGTCGTATACGTGGCGCTTGCGAAAGATCATCGCCAGCGGAGCGCAGAAGAAAGCCGCCTCTTCATGCGAATGGATCACGTCGTAATGGTTCCAGAGCAGCATCCAGAAGGCTTTGAAGATCAGCAGCACATCCAGGAGTATCTTGGCCCGCGACGGGCCAACGCGCACGTGCTTGATAAAGCCGATATTGCGAACACGCAGGATGCGTACATTCGGGAAGAAAACATCCTTCCCAAGATGGTAAGTCAGCAAATCCACCTGGTGTCCCAATCCAGAAAGAGCTTCGATCCTTTGGTAGACGCTGATGGGCGTACCTCTGGGCTCAAAAAAAGGTTCTGGCGCGATCATCAATATTTTCATCTTATACCCCCGTTAAAATCCAGGCTCCGCCCTTCCGACAGGCTAATCTCTCGGCTAATAAGCATACAAGTAAGCTTTCGTTTGGTGCGCATTCCTGCTCTCGACAACTCTTATGGTTATGTAGCGAATTTCGAACCTCGAGCTTATCATTGTTTAAGAGCTGCCCCCGAGCAGTATTACTCAAAATACCATTTTATCAAGTGAGAATAAAAAAGTTATAACATAGGTCTTTATTATCAAAATATTAGTAGAGAAGATAGTTGCCTGTAAGCTTGAATGCGTACAGACTCCAATGATATCGAAACTGCTCTCACATACGCTGGTGGCAGTATCGTTCATCCTGAGTCCACAGCACCCGCCTGAAAATCATCGGATTATGTCTATTAACGTAGAATTGTCGATAATATTCCAGAATCTGGAAATATTAATCCCCTTACTAATCCGCCGCAAGCGATTACGTGTAATCTAAAATAACTGCTAAATTTTTATTATAACACGAGAACTGCCTGGCTTTTACAAGGCGAGAACGAGTTCTTTGGGAATCTTCGTGGTAGACCACCAGGCTATAACAGCAACTTCAAAGCTACAGGTCGGGGGATGTCCTCTGGCTCTGGGTGCGGGCATCCTCATTCATCTCTGCGGACGTCTTTCCCTTACCAAACCCCTCCAAAACAGTTTCCAGCAGGGGTAAAAATTTGCTTACCCGGCGGGCGCGGATGACCCAATCCCATAAAGGCTCGAACTTCTTCCAGCCACCAGCATAGGCCAAGTGACGTAGCCTGCCGATCCAATCCGGCTTGCTCCAAGCCCCCTGGAAGATCGAGCCCCAGCGGTAAAACTCGCGGTAGGCGCGCCAGTAACCGGCTTCCAGCGTCTCTGCGCTCATCTTCGCTGGTTGAAAGACAGCATGCCGAGTATCATACAGATCCCAATTCGTGGATATGATCCGCCCCTCAGCCTGAATTCTGGAGTGCAGATTCGTCCCAGGGTATGGAGTGAGGATGTGAAATGTTGCAGTTTCCACTCCCTGTTGGATGGCCCACTCCACCGTGCGATCAAAGACTGTGTCATCATCGTCATCCATACCGAACACGAAGCTGGCGTTCACCATTATCCCCAGATCATGCAGATGGCGGATAGCCGCGCTGTAATCCCGGTTCAGGTTTTGGTTTTTATGGTGAGCCTTAAGGTTATCCACACTCAAAGTCTCAAAACCAACGAACAAGCTGCGCAGTCCGCAGGCGGCGGCTTTTTCCACCAACCCGGTTTGCAGCACAGCCCGTACAGTCCCTGCAGCCTGCCACACGCGCCCCATCCCGCGCATTCCGTCGAATAGGGCGGTAGCAAAGCGGGGATTGCCAAATAAGTGATCATCTAAGAAGTATAAATGTTGTCCTGGCAGGCGCTCTATCTCAGCCAGCGCTTCGTCCACCACCTGCGTATAGAAAGACCTGCCCCCCTGGAAGAAAGACTCTTTATAACAGAAATCGCAGGCATGCGGGCAGCCGCGCGAGACGACGATCGAATTAGGCACCAGGTACAGGTGCCGTTTAATCAGATCACGGCGGATGGGAGGCATCCCAGCCAACGTCCGGATCGTGGAGCGGTAAACCTTCTTTGGAAATCCAGCCCGGAAATCAGCCAGGAAAGCCGGCCAGGTATCTTCTCCGGGACCGATGAAGATCGTATCGGCGTGCTGAGCCGCCTCTTCAGGCAGTGATGTGACGTGTAGCCCACCAAGACAGACGTAGGACCCTTTTCGCCTGTAATGGTCAGCAATCGTGTAAGCACGGTAAGCAGAGGTGATATAAACCTGGATTACCACCAGACGGGGAGCGTCGTCCAAATCCAACGTTTCTACGTGCTCGTCCTGGATGATCACTTCGTCATCGTGACGCAAATAGCCCGCCAGCGTTGCCAGACCCAGGGGAGGAAAGAGCGAGTACTTAATCGGCCTCCAAAAAGGGCTTTTGGCTTCTGTCAGGGCTGGCAAGATCATTTTAACTTTCACGCTGTCACCCTTATTGCCGACCACGATTCGAGGATAGTTTCCCAACCCGTTGCTTAAGCTGCGAGCCTGACGAGGTTTTCATCCTCCGGCACCAGAGCATATCCGTAAGTGGAACCGCCATCAACAGGATCGCTGCTCCAAATAACGGCCAGTTAAACGAGGCTGGTAGGACCTCGCGAACAGCGCGAAGGCCGCCCCCTAAAGCGCTCAGTGTATCCGCGGTAAAGCTGTACAAGGCCAGCATTACCCCACACAAGCTCGCCATCCAGGCTCGCGATCGTGGCCAGAGATCGAATTGGGTGATGGCAGCGCCGACCATAACCATCAACACGGCAACGCTCAGCGGAGCCAGCACCGGGCCCCACCAGGGGACCGGGATCAGGAAGAGGATGTCCCAAGCCAATAACGAATCTGGCCACCCGCTCAATAAGGCCAGAAAGACGTAATACAAGATATCCCACACGCCAAATACCAGAAGAAGATAGCCAAAACGAGACCGCCAATTCGAGCCCGCCAGCCAGCCAACACAACCCAGCATGAGCATCGTCGCTGCTTCTCGCAGCAGCTCTGCCCGCCCTAATCCGACTGAAGAAGGCAGGGGGTCGAGCTGATAGGGGTGTATCCGGTCGATGAGCACCCGTAGATAGAACACAACCGCTGCCTCTACCCAGGCCATTGCAATAGCAAAAAGGACGACCAGCAACCAACGATATCTCGCGTTCATCCACATCCTCCTCGTGAAGGTGTATCGTATTTACCATTCTATGTAACCAAGCGGCGAACTTCCACCTCTTGAAACCCGAGATCAACGCACCTGAGTGCTTGACGTGTGGAATGCCAGGTGGTAAGTTCATTGAGGGGACGGAAGTTTAAACTGGAGAGCGATTTGATAGTTAATAATGTCTGGCTTCCTCTATACTCCATGATGAAATAGCTTTCAGGCAACCCCGGATTCACAAGATCGCTGATACGCATGATTCATATCATCGTCGTGGAAGACAACCAACGTCTGCGCCAGGCTTTAATAACCGGATTAGAGCTGCTGGAACAGGTGGGCATCATATTCGATAGCAACAATGGCGAGGCAGCCCTGGCATATTGCCTGGAAGCACAGCCAAATCCCTCGGCTACAGCTATCCTGATGGACGTGCAGCTTGCCGGTGCGATGAACGGCATCCAGGCAGCAGTTGCCATTCGCAGGGAATTCCCACGCTTCCCAGTAGTCTTATATTCCATCCAGGACGACGATGCCTTCTACCGTGACTTTCGCCGCTCGGGCATTCTCAGCCATTACGCTTACGTGCGTAAGTCCAACTACTTGCTGCCTCAGATGATCCTGCCATTGATCAGGGATGCCGTTTCTAGTCGCAGCTTCATCGATCCAGAGATCGAGGCTCGTGTGCAGGAGGTGCGCCTCAAGGACGAGAACGATCCCATGTCGCTGCTGGAGCCTAACGAGCAGGTTGTGGCTCGTATGCTGGCGCAAGGTCTCACCAACAAGCAGATTGCAGCGAGGATGGGATTCCGAGATAAGCGTACGATCAGCCGGACCAATGGACAAATCTATGCCGCCTGGGGGCTAGATGCGAACTTCGCTGACGATAAGGTTGCTCGTACGCGAGCCGCTATTATTGTCAAGTCTGGTCGCCTGATCTGCTGGGACCAGACCGGTATAGCGCATGTATTGGATGAGTATGGCAAGTGGGTTGTCTGGGTAGAATCATGAACGGGCAGGTTATGCTTAACTGGTCTTCCCTGGCGATCTCCATGTTCAATATGATCCTGTCGTTATGGTTAGGGTTGACTATTCTCTTCAATGCCGAGCGTCGTAGTTGGGGCGTCGTCCTTGCGGTCAGTGGACTCCTGGCAAGCGCCGTTTTCTTCTTCAGCCATTCCGTCATCATCGCTCAGGGCGCTCCAGCTCTCATCCGAGACTTCAGCTTCTGGTGGCATGTGGTTTGGGTTCCCGTGATCGCTGCTCCGTATCTGTGGTTCTTACTCATGTTATGGTACAGCGGTTATTGGGACGACCGCCAGAGCAGCCTTCATCGCAGGCTGAATGGCTGGATGTGGCTCAGCGTCGCGTATACGCTCCTGCTGGCTGGTTTGCTCACCATTGCCAACCCACTCCCGAGCCTCTCACAAGAGGCTTATGTTGAGGTGGAACGCCTTCCGGCGTTAGGGGACATTCCCTTGATCATTCTGGCTTATCCACCCTACATCCTGCTTTGCATCGGTCTCTCATTGGACTCGCTTCTGCGCCCGGCGCCATCCGGGAGAGTGATGGGCGATATTGCACGCCGTAGGGCGCGACCGTGGTTGATCGGCGCCTCTCTGATTTTATTCCTGGTCACTCTGGTAGTTAGCGCTGCTATGCTGTGGTTGCTCCAAATAGCCCTCCAACGCCTATCTATCGCCGACCTGATCTACTCGCTATCCGCAATTCTGGGTATCTTGGATCTGTTGCTGATCACTTTGCTCATGGTTTCATTGCTGCTTTTAGGTCAGGCCATCATTTCTTACGAGATTTTCACTGGGAAAACCTTGCCCCGTAGAGGTTTTCATCGCCAATGGCGGAACATCGTCATTCTGACAGCAGTTTTGAGTATTTTGGTTGCCTGGGAAGTCACTGCTCAATTGCCTTCTGTGTACATTATCCTGGCGACACTGGTGGTAGTGGCCTGCACTTATGCCTTGGTAAGCTGGCAGAGTTTTAGCGAACGCGAGCAGAGCATCCGGCAATTGCGTCCTTTTGTCAGCAGCCAGCGCCTCTTTGATGCCATTCTGAGCACATCGCCGACCACCCAATCCGAGGTGGATCTGTCAACCCCATTCACAGCCCTCTGCCGAGACGTGTTGAGCACTCGCCGGGCAGCTCTCGTGCCTCTGGGGGAGCTGGCGGCTCTCGGCGGAGCGCCCCTATACTATCCAGGAGGAGCCACGCTCAGGCTACCCGCCTTGACAGACTTGCTCCCCAAATTCAACTCGCCGCATATGCCTGGATTTGCTTTGCAACCCAGCCGCTACGATGGCGCTATCTGGGTCGCCTCATTGTGGAGTGAACGCGGTCTAAACGGGTTATTATTTTTGGGAGAAAAGAGCGACGGCGGTTTCTATACTCTGGAGGAGATCGAAATAGCTCGCGCCAGTGGAGAACGGCTGGTAGACATCCAGGCTATTGCCGGAATGGCGCGCCGGCTGATGGTCTTGCAACGCCAGCGTTTGGCGGAAAGCAAGGTGCTGGACCAGCAGACACGCCGCATCCTGCACGATGATGTGCTGCCCCGCCTGCACGCTGCCCTGCTGGAGCTCAGCGGAGACGTTCGAGCCGGAGCAGGCAGACCCGACCAGGTGATATCCACCTTAGCCTCTACCCACCGCCAAATCTCGGACTTGCTCCACGAGCTGCCTAGGATCGCTGCCCCCGAAGTCTCCCGGCTGGGGTTGTTTGGGGCGCTGCGAGAAACAGTAACAGGAGAACTGCGCGGATGTTTCGAGTCGGTAACCTGGTGTATTCCATCCGAGGTAGAACAAAACGCCAGAGGAATACAGCCTCTGGCGGCTGAGGTTGCTTTCTTTGCAGCACGCGAAGCCCTACGAAACGCCGCCAGGCATGCTCATCCGATCGACACCCTGGTCTTGAGCATAACCGCGACCTGGAAGAAAGGCCTGGAGATCATCATCGAAGATAACGGCGTTGGGCCAATCGAGCTGCAATCCGGGTGCAACGGCCAGGGCTTGATCTTACACAGCACCATGATGGCAGTCATTGGGGGCTCGCTGGCGCTGACGAG
>DATEDC010000080.1:0-4240 GCA_035286585.1 Anaerolineales bacterium | reverse complement strand
CACGGCTACCTGCCGGAGCTGGTTGACCTGGAGCATAATGTCAACATGCGCGCCGCCTTTGTGGCTGCTGGGCCAGGTATCCGCAAGCAGGGGCCAGTCGCCGGTGTGCGCGCAATTGACTTGGCGCCAACCATCGCTTTTATGCTGGGCATCCCCGGCCCGCAGAACGCCCGCGGGGAGATACTCTACAACCTGACCACCGGGCAGGGTCGCTACAAAGAGCTGACCGTCCTGCAGATCAGCGATTACCACGGGCAGCTCATCCCGCTCAGCGAAGCCGCCGATACGCTCGGCCCCAGCTTCCCCATCGGTGGGGCAGCCTTCCTCAAGCAGTGGTTCGATGTGTACCGCGCTGAGGCTAAAGAAGGCGTGCTCACCGTCGCCGCCGGCGACTCGGTCGGCGCCACGCCGCCCATCTCGAACTTCTTCGGAGACACGCCCACGATCGAGATCATGAACATGATGGGCTTCACTTCCGACGGGCTGGGCAATCACAACTTCGATTCCGGGCAGACTTACCTGCGCACGGTGCTGATCCCGTTAGCGAACTTCCCCTACATCACCGCCAATATCGTCAATCCGAGTACCGGGAAGACGCCGCCGGAATGGTCCCCTTCGCGGGTGTGGAACTTCGAGGGCTTCAAGCTGGGCATCGTCGGATTTTCCAACGAAAACCTGACTGACCTGATCTTCCCCGGCAACCTCGATCCATTCGTGGTCATGCCCATCGTCCCTGCTGTCAATACTGAGGCAGCCAGACTGCGCGCCAAGGGCGTCAAAATGGTCCTCGCTATTGGTCACGAAGGCGCCACCGACGGCACGTTCAACAACCCAACTGGCCCGCTCATCAACGTCGCGGATGCTGCAGTGGGTGTGGACGCCGTGCTCGGCGATCACTCCGACTTCCAGACCATCAGCTATCGCCCCAATGGCGTGCTGGTGACCGAGAACAGAAGCAAGGGCATTCGCTTCACCCGACTACGTCTGGTGCTGGACGCCTCCACCCAGTCTGTGGTGTACAAGACCGCCGACTGGCACAAGCCGTGGAACATCGGCCTCACGCCTGACCCGGCTATCCAGGCTCGCATCAACGAGCTCAACGCCCAGCTTGCGCCTATCCTTGGCACGGTGATCGGCAGCTCGACGAAGTTCATCCCACGCGCTGACCAGTGCGGCAACGGCGCTGGGCGCACCTGCGAATCGCTCGTCGGTAACGTCACCACGGATGCGATGCGGCTGAAGTACAGCTCAATCGGCGTCCAGTTCGCGATTACGAATTCAGGCGGGTTGCGCGCTGACTTGACCTGCCCGACCACCGACAACCCATCCGATTTCTGCCCGCCGTATACACCTTCGCCTTACCTAGTCACTCGTGGGCAGGTGCTGGCGGTGCTGCCTTTTGGCAACGTCGTCGTCACCCTGGATGTCAATGGAGCCGAGCTAAAAACCATGCTGGAGAACGGCGTCTCGAGAATGCCCGCCGTGGATGGGCGCTTCCCGCAGGTCTCTGGACTGTGCTTCACCTATGATATCGCCGCCCCTGCTGGAAGCCGTGTCACATCCGCGGTTATGACCGATGCTCTTGGAAACTGTACCGCCACGGCTGTCGATCTGACCGCTGCGACGATGTACAGGATCGCCGAGAACGACTTTATGGCCTCCGGTGGTGATGGTTACCCCTTCTTCACCCCGCGCATGACGACGCAGGACATCATGGATCAGGTGCTGGCAGACTACATTGCGGCCAACTCCCCGGTCGCTCCGTTCGTCCTGGCGGCGCCCAATGGGCGCATCAACTGCACCGACTCGAATGGTGCAGCGGCGCCCAACTGCCCGGCCCTCGTCCCTTCACCGTAACGTCAGTTTGTATAGTTGGAAAAAATATCTGTGCGGGCAGCAGCCCGCACAGATATTTTTTCCGTATGATATTTATTCTGGCTGGATTTTGTAAATCACCCGGATTTCGCCCGGCCGACGGTTGGGATATTTCTCTCGACCAAGATACTTAAGCGCCATTTTGTCGATATGCGCATCGGCGCCAACCTCGGTAATTTCAACCACCCGTCCGCGCACTTGTAGATAACGATAAGGGTTATCGGGGTCTAAAATAGCGATCGCCACCCGTGCGTCGCGCCGCATGTTACGGTCTTTCTGCCGGCCGCGGGCGCTGTTGACCAGGACGAATCCGTCCTGGTAATCCACCCACACCGGGGTTACCTGCGGGCTCCCATCCGGCATCAGGGTAGCCAGATGAGCGAAAGCCTTTTTGGAAAATAGATCTATAAATCTATCGGGAATTGACTTCGCAGGCAAAAAAACACCTCCTTCCATGGTTTCCGGTATTATATTCCGAGCTGCCTAAAAGTATTAAGTCAGTCGTTTCTGCTTTTAGTGCCGGCAGATACACACCAGGGTGATATCGTCTCCTAACGTCACGCCTTGCGTGAACTCCTGAAGCGCGGTAATGATGTTATCCTGAAGCTCAGCCGCCCTCAAACCTCGGCTGGCAGCCATCACCTTACCTAATCGCTCTAAGCCGAATACTTCCTCCCGAGAATTGACCGCTTCAGTCACCCCGTCGGTGTACAAGACCAGGCTATCTCCGGGACGGAGATAGATTTGATCCTGGGCAATTTGAATTTCCTCCAGATACCCGATCAATGCTCCCGCGGTAGTGAGCTGAATGATCTTTCCTTCTTTCGCCTGAAACAAAATGGGAGGGTTATGACCGGCGTTCGAAAACATCAGCTCTCCGCTCTGGGTATCCAACCGCGCGTAGAAAGCAGTCAGGTACAGCGCAGCTCGACCATCTCGAATGATCCATTCGTTAGCCTGCATCAACGCCTGGGCGGGCGGCTGCCCAGAAAGGGCTGCAATGCGGATCATCGTGCGGCTCAAGGTCATGAATAAAGCCGCCGGAATGCCCTTGTCTACCACGTCGCCGATGACAATGCCCAACTGGTCGGGTCTGTCTTCCAGCGTAAACCAATCGTAAAAATCCCCTCCAACCTGCCTGGCTGGTTGGTAAAGCGCCGATAAGCTCCAGCCGTTCACCTCCGGCAGCTCAGCCGGGAGCATGTTGGTCTGGATTCTGCGTCCGAATTCCAGCTCGATTTCCATCCTCTGGTTGGCAAGCTCTATCTGGTTCAGGCGTGCGTTTTCCAGGGCGATAGCGGCCTGGTTGGCAAGCAACCGTAAAAACTGCAGCTCTGCGCCAGCTCCTTCCCAGGGTTCGCTGGTATTGATCATCAGGATGCCGATGACTTCACCATGTGACTCCATTGGCATCAACACCAGGTGGTGCCAACCCTCTATATTAATAGTTTGATCTAATTCTGGATATAGCTTGATCTCCGAGAGGCCAGAGAGAGAGATCAGCTCTTTTTTAAGCACTAAATCCCTCAAAACGCCTGGCTGATCGAAGGGGATATCCCACCCCTGAGAGACGATGTCATCCCTCCAACCATGAGAAGCCAGGATATTGACTGACTGTTTGATGGGATCTCTAAGCAGCAGCGCGCAGGCTTCGGCATCCAACAGCGAGGGCATTTCTTCCATCAGGTAGCGGATCAACTCCTCAAGATGATGGCGCCGCAGCAACTGGTTGGAGAAATTCAGTAACGCTCTGTGCTCGTTCAGGCGGCGTTCTCGCAGCAGGTCGTAGGAATGGGTGCGCTGCAAGGCGTCTCCGATATAGGTCCCCACTTGAGTCAGCAGCGCCAGGCTCTGGGGGTTGAACGCCTCCCAATCGCTGGCAGCAACATTCAGGATTCCGAGTATCTGCTCCCCTGCTCGTAAAGGCGCTGAGGCGTGAATTTCAAGACCTCGCCTCTCCCCCTTTGAGGACGCCAGCCTGGAGCAGCGCACTTCGTTATAAGCTGACTGCAACCGGTCCGTATTACACAAGCCCTGGCATTCACAGCCTCTATTCCAGGCGTGGGGGTTATCCAGGGCCAGGGCGGGCGGCAAATTGGCATGCGCAGCCAGGACATAGCCGCGACCATCCCAGAGATCATCCGCGCTGGCATCCTTCATGAAGATCCACCCGGTTTCGAGCTGCATCAGCTCGAGCAGTCGGGTCAGCGCCTGCTCCAACGCGCCGCGCATATCTACCGCCCGGTTTAACGTTTCGATAATCTCTTTGATGGTGACGATGTCGTTGATCGTGTGGTTGGTTTCCTGCATGTCCTCAATGGGATTTCAAGATCGCCGCGATCCAGTCAGCCGCTTTAGCCGCCTC
>DATEDC010000079.1:0-24469 GCA_035286585.1 Anaerolineales bacterium | reverse complement strand
GTCGAGGGCGCAGCCCACGAAAAACGAGGTGGGCTGCCCGATCTCCGCGCCGGCGTGATCCACCCCGGCGTTAAAATTCTGCTTGATCAGCTTGACCAGCCCGGAGGGCACCAGGTCGTAGTCATCCATGGCGTCCGGGTAGTCGCCGATGGCGGTCGGATCCCCCATGACGACGAAGACGTTGCGGATGCCGAGCACGTGGGCGGCGAGCAAATCTCCCTGCACGCGCAGCAAGTTGCGCCCGCGGGTGGGAAAATGAAGCGTGGTTTCGATCCCAATCGTGCGCTGGATCAGATCGCAAACCGCCCAGGGGCTCATGCGCATGCGGGCCATGGGGTTATCGGCGACGTTGATCACATCCGCGCCCGCTTCCGCCAGCAGGCTGGCGCCGGCTAACAGCTTGTGCGCCGAGAGGCCGCGCGGCGGGTCCATCTCGATGGAGATAATAAACTTGCCGGCTGTCAGCTTGCGGGCCAGCTCGCTGGGATGCGCTGGAGATAGCTGGCGCTCATCCCGCTCCACCACCAGCAGCGCTTCACCCGGCTCCGGCAGGCAGCCTTCGACTTCCCCATCCAGGGCATGGCGCATGGCGGCGATGTGCTGGGGGGTGGTGCCGCAGCACCCGCCGATCAGGCTGGCTCCAGCCTGGCAAAAAGCCAGGGCGTATTCGGCAAAGTAATTCGGGTTGGCCGGGTACATGATCCGTCCGCCAACCTGCTCAGGCCAGCCGGCGTTTGGCATGACCGAAAAACGCGCCTGCGGCGCCTCCTGGCGCATCAGGCGCAAAATGCGCCAGATTTGCGCCGGGCCGCCGGAACAGTTCACCCCGATCAGGTCGGCACCCAGCTCGCTCAGCTCGCTGGCGACCCTTTCGGGCGCGTCCCCCAGGAGCGTGCGGTCGTCGCGGGTAAAGGTCATCGAGGCGACCAGCGGCAGGTCAGTGACCTGGCGGGCGGCCAGGACCGCCTGGCGCATCTCCAGCAGGTCGGTGATGGTCTCGATGATGATCAGGTCCGCACCGGCTTCCGCCAGCGCCTGGATTTGCTCGCCAAACGCCTGGCGCGCCTGCTCGGGCTGCACGCGCCCGAACGGCGCCAGCCGCACCCCCAACGGCCCGACATCGCCGGCGACCAGCACTTCCTTGTAAGCTGCCAGCGCCACGCGGCGCACCAGCTCCACGCCAGCCCTGTTGATCTCCCCCAGCCGGGATTCCAGGCCGTGGGCAGCCAGCTTGTAGCGGTTAGCCCCAAAGGTGTTCGTCTGGATCACCTGAGCGCCGGCTTCGATGTAGAGGCGGTGGATATCGCCCACCAGCGCCGGCTGGCTCAGGTTCAAGGCGTCGAAGCACTGGTCAAAGGCGACCCCGCGGGCGTTGAGCATGGTGCCCATGGCGCCATCACCGAGCAAGGGGAGTTTCGAGGCCTCCAGGAAGGAGGTAAATTTCGGTCGGGGTTCAGCCATGTTGGTCCATTTCTTCCAGATAAGCCCTTATCCGGGCGCAAAGCTGCTCTATCTCGGCCTGGTCCCCTTGGGGCGACTCGGGCCATTCATCTATCCGCAGCCCCCAGTATTCGCGCGGCGTGCCCGGGTAACGCGGCAGCAGGTGAAGGTGCAGGTGGGGGACGCCATGACCGATGACAAAGGCGTACACGTGCTCGACGCCCTGGATGTCGCGCAGGCCGCGGCTCAGGCGCGCCGCCAGTAAGCCAAATGCCTGGGCTTCGGCACCGCTCAGCTCCGCCAGCCCGGGCACATGCCGCCGGGCTTCCACCACCAGCCAGCCCAGGTAGGCGGTGTTTTGCCCTTCCTGGAAGTGGGCGTGGCTGCTGTAAACCAAGTCATCGCAGTAGATCGCTCCTCCAGGCACAGCGAATTCGCCCCTCTGTTTGCGGCAGATCAGGCAGTCAATTGCTGGCTCCTCAAGTCCGGTCATCTCGATCTTCTGGCTGGACAAAAACTGCCCCATTTTCAAAGCGCTTCCCAGGGGGGCGTGCCGCTGCCGCCCTGGTGACTAAGTGAGAGGCGCACGGGTTCGGCCAGCTCGGGCAGCACATCGGCTGCCGCAGCCAGCAGGCCAAAACAGCCGGCGATCATCATGTCGCCAAATGGCACCGCAAAGTACGGCCGCAGCGACGAAGCCAGCATCAGGCTGCGCCGCGGCCCGGTCACTGCGACGCCAAACGGACCCTCCTGCAGGGAGAGCGGCTCAGGGGCGTACACCAACGCGCCGTGCCCATGATCGCCGAATACATCGGCGTGCTTTAGCGAGCCATCCGCCAGGGTGCGCAGCAGCCTCTCCAGCTTTTCAAGGTCGATCAAGCCGGTATGGTGCTCGAAGACCGCCTCGATTCCGCCCGGACCCATGCGGAAGGCCAGGGTGTGGAAATTGCCGACATTGACGATCACCTTGCGCTCCTGCGCAGCCACGCGCGGGTCGAACGTGGCGCCCAAAACAGCCGCCGGGGCGGTGTCCATCACCACCAGGGGGGCGTCGATATCCCGGGCGGTGTCCACCACCGCCTGCAGGCGGGTCATGATTCTGGGGACTTTTCCCGCAGGGTAGGCAAAGGCGCTCAGCCGGTTTTCGAGGCGGATGCGCTCGTCCAGGTAGTCGAAGCGAAACTGGCGATCGGAGACATCCGGCGGCGCCTCCCCGTGATCGAACACCGCCACCGCCACGGCGTCCAGGCCTCGCCCTGAGACTCGGCCCGAAGGGTCGTCCAGCCGGACCCCGAAATTCTCCAGACTGCGGGCGATGGCTTGGAAATCGAAATCCCGCAGGTAGAAGCGGCGCACCGAGTCCGGCAGGCGCCTGGCTTCGTCCTCGCTCACCACCTGGATGCCCATCTCCCTCACCGCCCGCAGGTCGTCGTTGAAGGAGCGCGCCGCCTCCGGCGTGGCGTACACCGGCAAACCGGCCTGGACGTGGGCCTCGGCCGCCCACTGGCTCGGCCCGCCGCCCATGACGACGCCGGTCAGCAGCACCGCCTCGCCCCGCCGGGTGGCTTCCTTCAACTGGCGGTGCACGATCATGGTCGGGGAGGGCACCACCAGCTTAAAGCCGTTTTCCAGGTCCAGACGGGAATCGTACAGGAAGATATCTTGAGTGCCTGTACCCACGTCAACGGTTAAGATTTTCATCGTACCAATAATCAGCTAGCTGGTTTCACGGCTGCGTTTGGGTTAAAATATTCGCTCACCCAACACCGCCAGGCCGCGTAGCAGATGAGTGTACCATAATTGCGGGCACTCCGGCTCGATTTAATCAGGTATACTTTCCCCCGACCCGTTTACCCTGACTATCCGAGGCTGACATGACCCCTGCATCCGAACGAGAACGCTGGGAAAAAGAAACCCTGGAACCCACCCTGGAGCATTACCCAGAGCGCAAAGCAGAATTTTCGACCTCCTCGGGCATCCCGGTCCCGCGGGCCCTGGGGCCCGAGAAATTCGAGACCGAGGCGTATCACGACCGGCTGGGTTTCCCCGGCGAATACCCTTTCACCCGCGGCGTGCAGCCGACCATGTATCGCGGGCGCCTGTGGACGATGCGCCAGTACGCCGGTTACGCCAGCGCGGCCGAGTCCAACCGCCGCTACCGCTACCTTTTGGATCAAGGGCAGACCGGCCTCTCGGTGGCTTTCGACCTGCCCACGCAAATCGGATACGACGCCGATGACCCCATCGCCCGCGGCGAGGTGGGCAAGGTGGGGGTGTCGATCTCCTCGCTGGAGGACATGGAGACCCTGTTTCGCGATATCCCCCTCGACCGCGTATCCACCTCGATGACCATCAACGCCCCGGCATCGATCCTGCTCGCCATGTATATCGCCGTCGCCAGGCGCCAGGGAGTGGAGACCCGCCAACTGCGCGGCACGATCCAAAACGACATCCTCAAAGAGTACATCGCCCGAGGCACCTACATCTTCCCGCCAGGGCCTTCGATGCGCCTGATTACAGATGTGTTCCAGTTCTGCCAGAGCGAGGTCCCGCATTGGAACACGATCAGCATCTCGGGGTACCACATCCGAGAAGCGGGCTCCACCGCGGTGCAGGAAGTAGCCTTCACCCTGGCGAACGCGATTGCTTACGTCCAGGCGGCGGTTGAGGCCGGCCTGGACGTGGACCAATTCGCCGAGCAGCTATCTTTCTTCTTCAACGCCCACAACAATTTCCTGGAGGAGGTGGCCAAGTTCCGGGCAGCCCGGCGAATGTGGGCGCGCATCATGCGCCAGCGCTTCGAGGCCCAAAACCCGCGCGCCTGCATGCTGCGCTTCCACACGCAGACGGGCGGCTCGACCCTGACCGCCCAGCAGCCGGAAAACAACGTGATCCGGGTGGCCTTGCAAGCCCTGGCGGCCGTGCTGGGCGGCACCCAGTCGCTGCACACCAACAGCATGGATGAAGCCCTGTGGCTGCCCACCGAAAAGTCCGTGCGGGTCGCCCTGCGCACCCAACAGGTCATCGCCCACGAATCGGGCGTGGCCGACAGCGTCGATCCCCTGGCTGGCTCGTACCTGCTCGAATACCTGACCGACGAGATCGAGACGCGCGCCCAGGAGTACCTGCGCAAGATCGACGAGCTGGGCGGCGCGCTGGCAGCCATCGAAAGAGGGTACATCCAGGCTGAAATCCAGGAAGCCGCCTACCAGTACCAGCGCGCGGTGGAAGATAAGCGGCAAATCGTTGTGGGGGTAAACGCCTACCAGGTGGAAGAGAGCACCGATCTGAGGCGGCTGCAAGTAGACCCAGCCATCGAAGCCGAACAGGGGAGGCGCCTGGCCAGGCTGCGCTCGCGGCGAGATGCCAGCCGGGTCAGCGAGCTGCTCGCCCGCCTGGAACAGACAGCCAAGGGAGGCGAAAACCTGCTGCCCTTATTCATCGAATGCGTCGAAAACGAAATCACGCTGGGAGAAATCTGCCGATCTCTCCGCCAGGTGTGGGGTGAGTATCACCCGCCCGCCTGGCTGTGACCTGCCTGCCCTGCGGCTTGACGCTTACAGGAATGCGCAATGACCAAAATCAAACGGATCGACCACGTTGCGATCGTCGTCCACGACCTTGAAGCCGCGCTGGGTTTCTGGCGGGACGCCCTGGGGTTGGAGCTTCAAGCCGTCGAAGATGTGCCCGAGCAGCAAGCGTTGGTGGCGTTCCTGCCGGTCGGGGAGAGCGAAGTGGAACTTGTCAAGCCGACGACGGGCGACAGCGGGGTGGCCCGCTACCTGGAAAAACGCGGCCCCGGCATGCATCACGTTTGCCTGGAGGTGGACGACATCCAGGCTGCGCTCGACCGGCTGCGGGAGAAAGGTGTGCGCCTGATCAACGAAACGCCGCTCAGCGGGAGCGGGGGCAAGAAAATCGCCTTTATCCACCCGGAGAGCGCGCACGGCGTGCTGGTGGAGCTCTACGAGCTGCCTCGGCAAGACCAGGGAGCGGGATCGTGAGCGATTCCACCCTGACGAAGCCTTACCCTCGCCGCGGGCTGGCCATGCACGGCTGGGTGGGCCTGGGACTCGCCGGTGTATTCTGGGCGCTGAACTGGACCCTGGAAGGCCCACGCACCCACTGGGGTTTTTTCCCGATGTGGCTGGGCTACTGCCTGGCTGTCGACGCGCTGGTGTATCTGCGCAAAGGCACCTCGCTGCTCACCCGCAGCCGAGGCAAATATATCAGCCTGTTCTTTATTTCCGCCCCCGTCTGGTGGATTTTCGAGGTCGTCAACTGGCGCCTGCAGAACTGGCAATATCTGGGCGCAGATATCTTCACCCCCATCCAGTTTTGGCTATGGGCGACGCTCAGCTTCACCACCGTGATTCCGGCCGTGTTTGGCAGCGCCGAGCTGGTGGGCAGCTTTACATTTTTACAACGCCTGAGAGGCGGCCCAAGGATCGCGCCCACCAAAGCCACCAGCGCGCTTTTCTTTTGCGCCGGGCTGGTCATGTTCGTCTTGATGTGGCTCTGGCCGCGGCTTTTCTTCCCCTTCGTTTGGATCTCGGTTTATTTCATCATGGAACCGATCAACATCTGGCTAGGCAATCGCCACCTGGCAAGCTGGACGGCGAAAGGGGATTGGCGCCCGGTCATCGCCCTGTGGCTGGGCGCCCTGCTGACCGCCTTCTTCTGGGAAATGTGGAATTATCTTTCGTATCCGAAATGGGTGTACCTGGTGCCCTGGGGGCAGTCCTGGCCCATTTTCGAGATGCCGCTATTGGGCTACGGAGGCTATCTGCCATTTGCCCTGGAGCTTTTCGCCATTTATCACCTGGTAAGCGGCCTGTTTGGCGACAAAGACGGTCGCTACGTGCAGCTCCTCGAGCCTTAGCCCTGCCAGCCTCACTGGAAGATCAGGGAGGCAAACAGGCTGAACAAGGCGAACACGATCTCCAACCCGAACAGCCCAGCCAGAATATAGATGGCGATCAGCCAGGGAGAGGATTCTCGCGGCTGGGGTATGGCCTCGCCCTCGGCCAGGTGGCGTACGATCCTGGCGGTCTGGCGGGCCAGTTGAGCCAAGGGGCGCTGGCTGCCAAACACCCAATGCCATCCCGGGGCTGACGAGGGCACCACCAACCTGGTCCCGGAGAAATTTTGCAGCCACAAGAGCACCGCCTCCGGCGGTCTGGCAAGCGCCTCGGCCGGCAGGATCACGGCCTTCGCCGCTGAAAGGCTCTCGTCCGGCGCGCCAAGGCTGTAGGCATGCACTGCGACGGGCAGCCCGGCCGCCTCGCGCTCTAACGCCTCTGCCAGCAGGTCCGCGAACTCCGCCTCGTCCGGAGAGAGGACTAAAACCGGGAAGCGGGCGTGCAATTTTGCCAGCGAACTCTCTGCAAGCCTGTTGTCTGCCCGCAAAGCCCGCCAGTGGTAAGCCAGCAGCGCGGCAAACAGCAGGACCGTCTTGACCTGCTGAGCAGCCGCCAGAGGCAGGTTGGCAACCTGGTCTCCCAGCCAGGAGCGCAGGAACTGGTAGAGCAGCGCGCCGGTGGCGAACATCACCCCCATCACCCCGGCGAATAAGGCCAGGTATAAATAACTTTTGCGGATGACAGAGCGGCGAGCATGATCCCCCTCTTCGCCTTCCTGGATGGCTTCCCGGACCATCGGCCGCCAGTTGAACAACCAGATGGGCAGACCGACAGCCAGGGTCGCCAGGGAGGCCGCCAGGCTGTTCCGCAAGGCCGCTCCCCACACGGTGGTCTGGCTAAGACCGAGATCGAGGATATATGCCAGCAGCATATGCAAGCCGATAAACAGGGCGCCCAGGCCGAGCAGCGCCAGAACGTAGTGGTACAGGCGGCGCAGCCCGGCTCGCCGGCTCAGGTCGGCCAGGGAGCGCGTCTCCGCGCTGAGCGCCCGACCAAAATACGCCCAGACAGTTCCCAGCGACAGTCCCACCGAAAACGGCGCACTGATCGCGCTCAGCAAGCGGGCTGCCGCCAGCCTCTCACCCATCGCCAGGCGTAAAAGCCAGTACATGACCACCCCTGTAGAGGATAAAACGCTGACGACGCCGATGAAGGCGAGCAAATACAGGATAAACAGGCGCAGTGTCGAGGTCGCCTCGCTTATGTCCGCCAGAGAACGCTGGATAAACCTCCACACCCAGGCCCACAGCGGCGCGCCCACCAGCAGCAAAGCCAGACCGTTCGCCAGCATCCCCATCGCCCCCTGCCCCACGGAACCCCAGGCCCCGAGAGCGTATTGAACCACCTGCTGCACGCCAAAGACGAGCATCGCCAGCCCGTAGAGCATAAAAAAGTAGCGATACAGCCGGCGGGTCTCTGGAAAAGCGTCACCCTGCAGCGGGACTTTCCAGTCTCCTCTCAGGACAGAATAGATGTATAAAGCAACCACGCCGTTCAGCAGGATGGCGATCAGGTTATCGCTCCAGGTCTGACCGCCGCCAAACATCGCCTGCCCGGCCCGCCCGCCGAAAAGCTGAATCAGGGTGCGGCTGAGCAGGGCCAGCGTGTTTTGCAGCACTGGCACCAGGGTCCCCACAGAAACTCCATAGAGAAACAGTGCCCGCAGGCGGGAGGAGCGCTCCTCGATCTCCTTTTGGGCGCCGCGCTGCGCCAGCCACCAATGGACCAGAAAAACCGGGATGCCCACCAGGATCATCGACAGGGCTCCAGCCAGGCGGGCAGCGCCGCCGCCAAGCGTCTCGCCGGCGAAGATCGAGCGCGCCAGCCCGATGGTGCCCCACAAAACGGTTTCCAGGCTCACCAGGGCGACGACATAAAGATACAACCTGCGGATGGTCTGCATATTCAGCTCCTCGCTCAGCAAATGGCTTGATCTCTACTTTGGGCGCGGTTGATACCAGTCCCAACCCCAGTAAGGGTACGGAAGGTTGACGATCTTCCAATCGCCCTGCCCATCTTTCTCCAGCAGCGCCTGGGTCGATTCACGATAGGCATCACCAAAGGGACCAGCGCCGCCGCGAATGACAATCAATTCCACATCCGCCACCTCGTCCATCTCCAGCGCCTCGCCAATTTGAACAGCCGCATTGCGCGTATCGAGCTGGCGAGACAGGAAAGCGGAGCGGAACTGATCGTAACTGGGTTTGCTATCCGCGGCGTGCAAATAGCCATAGGCGCGTTCGTAATCGCCCTTTTCCAGCGCCAGGATGTAATTTCGAATCACGCCCTGGGGCGTATCTTCGGAGCCATAATCCTGCCCTCCCCGCCGCGCGAGAAAAAGCCCTACTGCAACCACCACCAGCAAGGCGATACCGATGAGAATACCCAGGAGAAAGCGGTCTTGTTTCATTTGACTCCACTTATATAACAGCGTCTCTTAGGGGAATGTGTTGGCTGGGCTGGCGCTCCGCCAGAGACGCGCGGCTAGTTTGCACGCCGCACGGCGCGGCCCGGGCGCAGGTAGATCACCAGGAACGGTCCAAACAGGGGGACCAGGAGGATCACCAACCCCCAGCCAAAGTATTCTGGATAGGTAAGCTCTCGCCTGCGAATATAGAAAGCCGCCAGGAGCGCCATGCCGAGCAGGCAGGCTGCTAGGAACAGGCGCATGAGATCTGCGGATATGCCCATGGTGCCTACATTGTATATGAGATACAGGGAGAATGCAAGCGGTTTAAAAAGACTGGTCCGGCAGGGTATATGCCGGACCAGGGAGATATTTCGAGCTCTTACAGCCAGCCGCGCAGTTCCATCGCCTTGACGACCCGGTCAATCGCCACCATGTAGGCAGCGTCGCGCATGAAGACCTGCTCGCGCGCGGCCATCTCCACCACGCTGTTGAACGCCTGGGTGATCTTGGTGTCCAGGTGTTCCAGCACTTCCTCGCGGGTCCAGTAGTAGTTCATGTCGTTCTGGACGCTCTCAAAGTATGAGACGGTTACGCCCCCCGCGTTGCACAAAAAATCGGGGATGACAAACACGTTGTTTTCCATAAACACCTGGTCCGCTTCGAGCGTGGTGGGACCGTTGGCGCCTTCGGCTATCAGGCGAACCCGGTCGCTCACCCGCTTGACCGTTTCGGCATTGATTTGTCCCTCCAGCGCGCCGGGGATGAGCACGTCCACATCCTTGGTGATCCACTCGCCGCCATCCTCGATCAGATAGCCAGCCTGGCGGGCCTTATCCTTGTCGATCGCACCGTAGATGTCGGTGATCGACTGCAAATACAGCGGGTCGACCCCGTCCTTATGGCTGACCGTGTAGGCGGCGTGGTCCTCGCGATCCCAGTACGACACGCAAGCCACCTTGCCGCCGAGCAGTTGGGTGAACCCGATGGCTGCATACTGGGATACATTCCCAAAACCCTGGATGGCTGCAACGGACCTGGTCGGGTCCATCTTCAGGTGCTTCATGGCCTCTCGGACGGTGTAAATTACGCCGAAGCCAGTCGCCTCCGTGCGCCCCAGCGAGCCGCCCCCGCCCACCGGCTTACCGGTGATGACCCCCGGAGTGTACTGACCCACCAGCTTGGAGTACTCATCCATCATCCAACCCATCATTTGCGGCGTGGTGCCCACATCCGGCGCGGGCACATCCTGCCGGGGACCGATATTCCGCCACATCTGGTCAATCCACCCGCGGCAAAGGCGCTCTTTTTCGCTCACGGTCAGGGTAGCCGGGTCCACCGGCACACCCCCCTTGCCGCCGCCGAGTGGAATATCGGCCACGGCGGTTTTCCAGGTCATCCACATCGCCAGCGCCCGAACGGTGTCCAGGGTCTCAGCGGGATGAAAGCGAATGCCGCCCTTTGCCGGGCCGCGGGCATCGTTATGCTGCACGCGGTAGCCGAAGAACACCCGCAGGGAGCCGTTGTCCATGCGCACCGGGATCATGAACTTAAACTCCCGGCCTGGCCAACGCAGCATCTCCGCCACCTGCGGGTCGAGGTTGAGCATACCGGCTACGTGATCGAACTGGCTTTGGGCCATCTTAAACGCGTTAATGGTCTCTTCCATAAGAGCTAATCTCCTGAATATAACCTTAACAACACCCTTGCCCCGCGTCAAGTGACAAATGCCACCCCCAGGCATAGTGATTCGTTACCCGCCCTTGCGGGCGGCAAGCTGCCGCTCCAGCTCTTGTTGGATCACCTGGGGATTGGCCCGCCCATAGGCAGCTTGCATCACCTTGCCGAACAGCCATTTCAGGATGGGCTCCTTGCCGCCCAGATAGGCTTCAACCTGGGCAGGGTTATCCCTCAGCACCTGAGACACCAGCCCGGAGATATGCTCGCGGTCCGAGATCTGGGCGAGATCGCGCCGCCTCACAATCTCCTCAGCCGGCTTTCCGCTGGAGAACATTTCCTCCAGAACCAGCCTGGCGCTGTTCTGGTTGATTTCCCCTCGCCTCACCATCTGGATCAGCCCGGCGAGGGACTGCGGGCTGACCTGCACGGCGGTGATATCCTGCCCGGCCTGGTTCAACAGGCTGAAAAGCTCCCCGCTGATCCAGTTTGCCACTATTTTGGGAGAAACCCCATCAGCCGCCGCCGCAGTTGCCTCGTAGTAATCGGCGACTTCTTTCTCAGCCGTCAGCACCTGCGCATCGTACGGACCCAGGCCATACTGCCCCTGGAAGCGCCGGTATCTGGCGAAGGGCAGCTCGGGCAGGCCCTGGCGAATCTGCTCGATCCAGGCGGGTTCGATGGTCAGCGGCGGCAGGTCCGGCTCCACAAAGTAGCGGTAGTCATCTTCCCCCTCTTTCACCCGCTGGGCGAACGTGACGCCGCGCTCTTCATCCCACCCCAGCGTCTCCTGGCGGATGAGCTGGCCTTTCTGCTGGGCTTCGATTTGGCGCTGGATTTCGTACTCCACCGAGCGCTCCAGGGCGCGAAAGCTGTTCAGATTCTTGATTTCCACCCGCGTGCCGTATTCCCGGCTCCCGTCCGGCCTGACCGAGATGTTAGGCTCGATGCGCAGGATGCCTTTCTGCATATCACCCGAGTTCACCCCCAGGTAGCGCAGCAGGCTGCGCAGGGCAGCCGCATAAGAGCGCACCTCCTCCGCAGAATGCAGGTCTGGCTCGCTGACGATCTCCAGCAGGGGAACCCCGGCCCGGTTCAGATCGACCAGCGAGTAGCTCTGCCCCTCCCGGCTGATATGGGTCAGCTTGCCGGTATCCTCCTCCAGGTGCACGCGGCGGATACCGACCGCCTGTTCACCCTTGGAGGTGAGGATCAGCAGCCGGCCATGGCGGGCAAGCGGGTATTCGTATTGGGAGATCTGGTAGCCTTTCGGCAGATCGGGATAAAAATAATTCTTGCGTGCAAAAATGCTGACTGGGGCGATCTCGCACTCGAGCGCCAGGGCGACGCGCAGCCCATACTCGACCGCCCGCCGGTTGACCACCGGCAGAACCCCGGGCATCCCGGCGCACACCGGGCACACCGCCGTATTTGGCTCGGCGCGGGTCACATCGACCACCGGGCAGGCGCAAAACATCTTCGACTGGGTTTCCAGCTCGGCGTGCACCTCTACGCCGATAACCGCCTGAAAATCAAGCATCGTGGGGAGTCTGCTCCTCTACCTGGAAAAGGAGGCGTTCTTCTAAGCGCTCGCCTCCCGGCCAGCTTCAGCCATAGCGGGTCATAAAGCGCCGGATGCGGTTGAGCGCCTCTTCGATCTTCTCGTACGCCGTAGCATAGGAGCAGCGCACGTAGCCTTCTCCCCCCGGGCCGAAGGCTGAGCCGGGAACGACCGCCACGCGCTCCTCGTCCAGCAGCTTCTGCGCGAAGGTCTCCTCATCCATCCCGCTGGCAGCGATGCTGGGGAAGGCGTAAAATGCGCCGTGGGGCTCGACCGTCGCCAGCCCCAGCTCGTTCAGGCCAGAGACGATGAGCTCGCGCCGCCGGTTATACTCGACCCGCATCTCTTCAACGTGCGGAGCGCCGTTCTCAATCGCCTCCAGGGCAGCCGTCTGGGCGGTGGTCGGAGCGGACATGATGGTGTACTGGTGCACCCGCAGCAGGCCGCGCAGGATGTCCGCCGGCGCGGCGGCAAAACCGATCCGCCAGCCGGTCATGGCGTAATTCTTGGAGAAACCGCCCAGCAGAACGGTGCGCTTCTTCATCCCCGGCAGGGAGGCGAAGCACACGTGCGGGACGCCGTAGACGAGCTGGTCATACAGCTCATCGGAAACCACCAGCAGATTGTATTTCTCCGCCAGGCGGGCCACTTCCAGCAGCGCCTGGCGAGTCGCCACCGCACCGGTGGGGTTGTTGGGATAGCCTAGCAGGATCAGCTTGGTGCGCGGCGTAATGGCCGCCTCCAGCGCCTCAGGGCGCAGTTGAAAGCCGTCCTCCGCCCGGGTGGGGATCTCCACCGGCGCGCCGCCCGCCAGGATCACCTCGGCCTGGTAGGCGACAAAACACGGGGTGGGGATGATCACCTCCTCGCCCGGGTCGAGCAGCGCAGTCATCGCCAGGTAGAGCGCTTCGGAGACCCCCACCGTGATGACCATCTCTCGCAATGGATCGTAGCTGACTGCATATAGGCGGTTGAGGTGAGCCGCTAAAGCCTGGCGCAGCTCAAAAGTGCCGGCGTTGGAGGTGTAATGGGTTTCGCCTGCCTCCAGGGAGCGGATGCCCGCCTTGAGGATTGGCTCCGGGGTCGCAAAGTCAGGCTCGCCGATGCCCAGGGAGATCACATCCTGCATGGTGGCGACGATATCGAAAAACTTGCGAATGCCGGATGGCTTCAGACCCACAACACGCCTGGAAAGGTACTCGGTAGTCACATCTGTGCTCACATCGGCTCCTTCTTGGTCATATATTACCCTCACCTTATCCGCTGTGCTCCTTCTCCGCCCGGCCGGTGGCTGAAAGCCAGAGCTATTCAACCGGCATAATGCAGCTACAACATGACCACGGTCTGGTCCCCGGCGTTGATGACCCCGGCGCGCCGGCTGATCTGCGCCTGGCGCCCGATCAACGAGCCTTCCAGGATGACATCCTTCACCTGCGCCTCGTCCTCCAGGATCGTATCCCGCAGGATGCTGCTTTCGACACGGCACCCGGCTCCCACCGAAACGTGGGGGCCGATGACCGAATTCACCACCTCAGCCGTCGGGTGGATAAATACCGGGGGGATCACCACCAGACCCGCTGTTTCGGTGGCGCTTTTAATGTTGCTGCGCCCGTTATCCAGCAGGTAGCGGTTGGTTTCTAACAATGCTTCCGACGTGCCGGCGTCCAGCCAGACATCCACTTTCTCGATGCGCATTTTGAGGCCGCGCTCCAGCATGATATTGATCGCATCCGCCAGGAAGAATTCATCTTTGAGCTTCAGGCCCCGCCTCATCTGCTCCTCAATCGCCGAGAGCAGGTCTTCGGCGCCCTGAAAATAATAAAAACCTACCACCGCCAGGTTGTTGCCCATCTCCGCAGGTTTTTCGATCAGGCGCGTGACCCAGCCATTCTTATCCAACACAGCAACTCCAAACCGGCGCGGGTCCGGGACCGGCTTCACCCAGGCGACCGCTTCCGCCGGCTCGTCTGCCAGGAAAGACAGGTCGGTTTCGATCAGCGTGTCGGCAAAGACCATCAGCATGGGACCGCTGAGATGCTCGCGCGCCAGGTAGATGGCGTGCGACTGGCCGCGAGGGTCCTCTTGAAGCACGTAACGCGCTTTGATATGCGGGTAGCGCTCGCCGAGATAAGCCTCGATTTGATCGCCAAAATGACCCACAATGTTGATCAGCTCGATGTTGGCTGGGTCTGGCAAAGACGAAAGCGTATCCAAGACGTGATCGAGCACCGCTTTGCCGGCTACGCTGATAAGCTGCTTGGGCTTGCTCCAGGTGTGTGGACGCAGGCGAGTGCCCAGACCTGCCATGGGGATGACAACTTTCATGGATATTTCCTTCCTGAATGTAATTATACCCGCGCCGCTTAGCTGTGCCCTAAGACTGGATGCGGTCGATATGGCTCTTCCAGGAAGCGGCGATCTTCCATTGAAAGCTGAATATCCAGCGCCCCGACCGCCTCCTCCAAATGGCCCATCTTACTGGCGCCGATAATCGGCGCGGTGACGCCCTCCTGGTGCAGCAGCCAGGCCAACGCAATTTGAGCCGGACTGGCGTAACGCTGTTTTGCCAGCTCAACGACGCGCGCGACCACCTCAAAATCCGCATCCTGAAAATACATGCTCTGGGCAAAGTCATCGGTCTTAGCGCGCACCGTCGGGCCATAATCGCTGGTCTGCCGGTTGCCGGTCAGGAAACCACGCGCCAGCGGGCTCCAGGGGATAACACCCACCCCTTCTGCACGGCACAAAGGCAGCATTTCGCGCTCCTCTTCCCTGTACACCAGGTTGTAATGATTCTGCATGGACACAAAGCGCGTCCAGCCACGCAGGTCAGCCAGGCACAAGCTCCTGGCAAACTGCCAGGCGTACATGCTCGAAGCGCCTATATAGCGAACCTTGCCCGATTTCACCAGGTCATGCAAAGCCTCCAGGGTTTCTTCAATCGGCGTGGTTGCATCCCAACGGTGGATTTGATACAGGTCAATGTAGTCCGTAACCAGGCGCTTTAACGAGTCTTCCACAGCTCTCAAGATATGGAGGCGCGATAAGCCGCGTTGGTTGGGGCTCTCCCCCATGGGAAAGTACACTTTCGTGGCAATCACCACCTCTTCCCGGCGGGTGAAATCATGCAGCGCTCGCCCCAGCACCTGCTCACTGACCCCGCGTGAGTACATATCCGCCGTATCGAAAAAATTGACCCCCAGCTCCAGGGCGCGCTGGATGAAAGGGCGGCTCTCCTGCTCATCCAATACCCAGGGGCGCCACCTGGACGAACCATACGTCATGGCGCCCAAACAGAGCCTCGAGACTTTCAGACCCGTCCGACCCAGGTTGATATACTGCATGGTTTCTCTCCATCCTGACGCTTGCTGCTCCACTCCCTGACTGCACACCCTGAGTCAGGACGATGCCCAATTGGCGGTTCTCAATCCGAGCGATTACTCCAATTCACTGATGGTCCGTTCCATCAGATCTACAACTTCACCCAGGGTGCTGGCGTCAAAGGCGAACCTGGCCCCGGCCGCGGCGTATAACTGCGGTAACGTGGCTGTGCCCCCCAACGCCAACGCCCGGCGGTAGGCGGCTGTTGCCACCCGCTGGTCTTTCAGGGCGTTGCGCCAGACCTGCGCCGCGCCCAAAAGGGCCAGCCCGTATTCGACGTAATAAAAAGGATCTTCGTGGATGTGCAGCTTACGCTGCCAGCCGGTCATTTTCTCCTGCTCCAGACCGCTCCAGTCCACGCCGGTCATGAAGCGCTCCCACAGCTCGACCCATTGCGCATCGCAGTTGGCGGGATCGCTGGCTGCCTCGGCTTCTTCATACACCCAGTGCTGAAATGCATCCACCACCGCCATGTAGGGCCAGAAAAGCAGGTAACCCTCCAGGAGATCCACCCGGGCCTGGGCGGTCTCAGCGGGGGTGTAAAAACCGCCTTGTTCGGCGCTGAGGTAGGGGCTGGCTAAGAACTCCATGCCCATCGAGGCCACCTCGGCAAATTCCAGCGGCACATGCATCTGCTGGAAATAAGGCAGTCGGCTGCTCTCGAATACGTGAAAGGCATGCCCGCCCTCGTGGAGCAAGGTCTGGACATCATCGTGCACGCCGACCGAATTGCAGAAGATGAAGGGACGACTGGAGGCGGGGAAGTCCGTGCAGTAGCCGCCCGGCGCCTTGCCCTTGCGGTTATCCAGGTCCAGCAGCCCCTCCCGGCGCATGATCTCGAAATAATCTCCCAGCGCGGGGTCTACGCCCTCGAAAATCGCGCTCGTTTTTTCTTCCAGCTCGGCGATGGTAGAAAAAGGCTTGAGGGGAGGCCGACCGCGCACATCCACGTGAACATCCCAGGGTCGCAGCGCACCCACCGCTAACAGCCGGCGGCGCCTCTCATACAGCCGCCTGGCAGCCGGGATGACCACGGCTTCAATCGCGCGGTGGAATTGCTTGCAGTCCTGCGGGGTGTAATCGAAGCGCAAAAGCTGGCGCCAGCGGTAGGCGCGATAATCCGGGAGGTTTGCATTGGCAGCCAACTGCCTGCGAATCGCCAGCAGCTTCACCCACAGGTCGTTGATCGCCTGCCGGTCGGCCAACTGGCGGGCGGAAGCCAGCCTCCAGGCCCGCTCGCGCAGGCTGCGATCCGGGTCCAGATATACAGGGTGGAGCTGGAGAAGGGTAACCTCCTTACCCTGCCATTGGACCGTTTGTGCGCCGCTGATTTTGTCGTACTCGGTAGCCAGTTTCAGCTCCTCGCTCAACAAGGGTAAATTGGCTTCGCAAAACAGCTCGGCCTCCAGGCGCATGTTGCGCAGCGGCACCTCGAAACCCGGCGGCTCCAATCCGCTGGCGAGTAATTTTTCCTTGATTTTTTGCTCGGCAGCCTGGGCTTGCGGGTAAATGTTGTCCAGAAAATCGGTGTAGCGCTGCCTGGCTTGCAAATCGGTAGTATCCACGGTGGAGGCGACCCAAAGCCGCTGGTGGGTCTCGCGCAGCAACTTGCTCAGGCGCGTCCAGTCTTTCAGCCAGGATTCAACACTGGCTTCGTCAATCGGTTGAGCTGCCAGGGCCTGGTAATAAGGCTCAATTTGCGCCCAATCCCAGCGCATAAATTCGTCGATTTTCAGAGTCATTAATTTCTGCATGCCGAATCTCCATTGAATACGCTGGACAGGTTGAAACCTGTGCTACATCTTTGACAGGTTGAAACTTGTACTACATCTTTGACAGGTTGAAACCTGTGCTACGACCTTGACAGGTTAAAACCTGTGCTACGACTTTGACAGGTTGAAACCTGTTCTACGTCTAGGCCGCGGCAATTTCCGGGAGGCGGGTGTGCCAATCGGTCGCCTGCTGGTAGGCGAACGCCGCTCGAAAGAGAAGCTCCTCCCGAAAGTGCGCTCCCATGAGCTGCATGCCCACCGGCAGCCCGCGCCGGTCGAAGCCGACCGGAAACGACAGGCCGGGCACGCCCGCCAGGTTAGCCGGCAGAGTGAACACGTCCTCCAGGTACATGGAGAGAGGGTCGTCCTCGTGCTCGCCGATTGTAAACGCGGTCGTCGGGGTTGTGGGCGCGGCGATCAGATCCACGAGGGCGAACGCCTGGTCAAAATCTTGCTTGATCAGGGTGCGAACTTTCTGCGCCTGCCCATAATAAGCATCGTAGTAGCCTGCCGAGAGCGCATAGGTGCCCAACATGATGCGGCGTTTGACTTCCGCTCCGAATTTCTCCCCGCGCGTCCGGCGGAAGACCTCCTCCAGCGTTTTGGCGGGGACCCGCGGCCCATAGCGAATCCCGTCGTAGCGCGCCAGGTTGGCCGAGGCCTCAGCGGGCGCCACCAGGTAATAAACGGGCAGCGCATAACGGGTATGGGGCAGAGAGACCGGCACAGTTCGTGCGCCCAGAGATTCCAGCGCTCCAATCGCCTGCCGCACCGCCTCTTCCACCTCGGACTGCATGCCGGGGATGAAATACTCCTGCGGCACTCCCACCCGCAGCCCAGCCAAATCCCCCGCCTGCAGATCTATCTCTGGGACAGGCAGGTCCACGGTGGTGGCATCCTGCGGGTCATAGCCGGCGATCTGGCTGAAAACGCGGGCCACATCCCGGGCATCCCGCCCCAAAACGCCGACGACATCCAGGGAGGAGCCAAAGGCAACCAGCCCGTAGCGCGAAACCCGCCCATAGGTGGGTTTGAGGCCGGTCACGCCGCAAAAAGAAGCCGGCTGGCGCACGCTGCCGCCGGTGTCGGTGCCCAAGGCTACCAGGGCCAGGCGCGCCGCCACCGCCGCGGCGCTCCCGCCGCTCGAGCCTCCCGGCACGCGGCTGAGGTCCCAGGGGTTGTGGGTCACGCCGTAGGCTGAATTCTCCGTCGAGGAGCCCATGGCGAACTCGTCCGTGTTGGTTTTGCCCAGGATAACTGCTCCCGCTGCCAGCAGGCGTTCGACCGCGGTGGCATGGAAAGGGGGAAAGAAGCCTTCCAGGATGAGAGAACCGCAGGTGCAGGGCATGCCGGCAACGCAGAGCACATCCTTAACCGCCACGGGGATGCCCAGCAAAGCCGGCAGGGGTTCGAGAGGGTTTTCTCGCCAGGTCTGCAGGCGGCGGTCGGCTGCCTCAGCCTGGGCCAGGGCGCTCTCGGAGGCGACCGCCAGGAAGGCGTGCAGTCCGGCGTCCAGGCGGCTGATCCGCTCCAGGTACGCCTGGCACAGCAGGCGGCTGGTGATCTCCCCCTCTCTCAGGGCCTGAGCGGCCTGCGCTAAAGACAGATCGGTCAGCTCCGTCACTGCCGCCTAATCCAGCACCGCTGGGACGCGGATCTGGCCCGCCTCCGCCTCGGGCGCGAGGCGCAGAAGCACCTCGCGACTCAACCCGGGACGAGCCCGGTCCTCGCGGAGCACGTTGCGGGCTGGCAAGACGCTCGCCGTCGGCGGGATGGCAGAGGTATCCAACGACCGGAGCTGAGAAAAATAATCCAGGATGGCAGAAAGCTGCTCCCGGAAGCGTTCCTTTTCCTGCTCGCTCAACTGCAGGCGGGCTAAATTGGCGATGTGCTCGACTTCTTCGAGGGTGAGGGTCATGGGCAAAATTATATCACCGGGCCTGCTCCCCCTCCCTATTTGCGCCTGCCCGCCTCACCACTCGCCGGCATACCAGCGCAGATACTGCTCCACGTGAGCCTGCCAGTAGGATTCCTCGTGGTAGCCGGAGAACAGGTGCCATTCGTGCGGGACGCCTTCTTCGGTGAGCAGGTTCTCGAACCAGCGCGCCGATTCCAGGGTTTCAGGCCGGTCTCGCTCGCCGATGTCCAGGTAAATCCACGGCGTCGATTCGGCAGGAATGGACTCCAGCCATTTACGGATTTTGGGGGCGTCGCTGAAAAACACCGGCAGGCTGTGGGCGCCAATCCTCCCGAACTCCTGCCAGCGGGAAAGCCCCAGGTGGACGGCCCAGGCAGCCCCGCGGGATAAGCCGCCAATCGCCCGGTAAAGGCGCTCCGGACGCGTCCGGTAAGTAGAATCGATGTGCGGGATCAGCTCCTCTACCAGCGCCTGCCCGAACAGGTCCTCATCCGGCTGCGCCCAGGAGCGATCCCGCGGCAGGACGATCAGGAAAGGCGCAATTTCCCCCGCCAGGATCAATCTATCCGCGCTTTCATCCGCCCCCAAACGATCCCACTGATCGTGATTGTAGCCCTGACCGTGCAGCAGGTAAAGCACCGGGTAGCGCTGCTCGCGGTCCTGGTGGTAGCAGGGCGGCAGGTAGACGCTGAACTCGAGAGGTTCGGGCAGCAGCTTACTGGACAGGCTGCCGCCCTCGAAGCGGCCCTCTTCGGGGGAGCAGCCCGGCGCTTCCAGGCTCTCCGCAGGGCTGGCAGACGTGGGCAGCGCGGGCTGCGAGGCGCCCGCCGGGTGGCTGACTTCGTCGTCAGCGCTCAGCCGAACGGCTGCGGCGGTCGGCGGCTGAGTCACAGCGGATTTTGTAACGACCAGTAGAGGAGTTTGCGCGGGCGCCTGCTCGACCTGCGAGCCGCCCCCCTCGGCGCCGGGCGCGGTACAGGCGGTCAGGCTGATTAACAGGCAGACGCAAAACAGGGACAGTCCAGGCGATTTCACCGGCTTCTCCAGCAGGGCACCCGACCGAGTGTATCAAAATCTGGCGGGACTGTCCAGAACAGCCGGATTCAACGCAGCTCGATCACAAACTTTATCGCCGTACGCACCTTCTCGTCAATTTCCACATCCACAAATTCGGGGATAAACACAACGGCGTAGCCATCTTCCGCCAGATAGCTTTTGGCCAGCGCCATGGCCTTCACGGCCTGGTTGATGGCGCTGGCACCAATTGCCTGCACTTCGACGTGTTTATTTTCCCGAAATACCCCCGCAATAGCTCCTGCCACAGCAGATGTGCGCGACCTGCCTGAAACTTTGATGATGTCCATGGTCTGCTTCCTCCCCAAAGCACCGAAACGATGGCCGAATCAGCGGCCGATCTGGGGCGATAGTTCATCCATGAAAATTGTACAGGATTTTACTATCAGAAGCAAGCGGATATTTAGCGAATATTGGTATTTCTTCGCCTTTGATGTAAACTATGCGGGTAAATACAGCACGCCCAAATCGAAACCCCTCGTCGGGGTGGACATCTAAGGAGAATGGATATGCAATCCAGGCAATACACCGATCTGGACCCCTCGCCCCGGATTCTGCTCGGACCTGGTCCGAGCATGGCTTCGCCGCGCGTCTTGCGCGCCCTGGGGGCGCCCCTGGTGGGCCACCTCGACCCGCAATTTCTGGCGCTGATGGACGAGGTCCAATCACTGCTGCGCTACGTCTTCCAAACCGAGAACGAGCTGACCATCCCGATTTCCGGCACCGGCAGCGCCGGGATGGAAGCTTCGCTGTGCAATTTTATCGAAAAAGGGGATCGCGTCCTGGTCGCCATCAACGGCTATTTCGGCGAACGCCTGTACCAGATGGCCGGGCTGTACGGCGCCCAGGTGGAGCGGCTGGAAAAGCCGTGGGGGCAGGTGTTCGACCCGGCAGAGATCGAGACAGCTTTGAAAGGCAAAAATTACAAGCTCGTCGCCGTGGTGCACGCCGAAACATCCACCGGTGCGCTGCAGCCGAGCATCGCCGAGATCGCCGCCGCAGCCCACAACCATGGCGCCCTGCTGGTGCTGGACACCGTCACTTCGCTGGGCGGGCTGCCGGTCGAGATCGACGCCTGGGGGGTCGATGTGGCTTACAGCGGGTCGCAGAAATGCCTGTCAGCCCCGCCGGGGCTGGCCCCGCTGACCGTCTCGCCGCGCGCCCGCCAGGCGCTGCGCAGCCGCGGTACCCCGGTGGCGAACTGGTACCTGGACCTGACCCAACTGGACAAATATTGGGGGCAGGAGCGAACTTACCATCACACCGCGCCGATCAGCATGAACTACGCCCTGCGCGAAGCCCTGCGACTGGTGGCGGAGGAGGGCTTGCAGGAGCGCTTTGCCCGTCACAGGGAGAACGCAGAGCTTCTGTGGGATGGGTTGGAAGCGCTGGACTTATCCCTGCTGGTGCCGGCGCAAAACCGCCTGCCCACGCTGACCACCCCGCGCGTGCCCCCCGGCGTGGACGAGCTGGCTGTCCGCCGCCGCCTACTGAACGATTTCAACATCGAGATCGCCGGCGGGTTCGGCCCGCTCAAAGGGCAGATCTGGCGCATCGGGCTGATGGGTTTCAGCAGCCGCGGCGAGAACGTGCTGCTCTTGCTGGCAGCTTTGGGCGAGATCCTCTCCAGGCCGGCGTAATATCATCATGTCGCGCTGGATACGCTTTGCCCTGGCAATAACCCTGGGGATGATCGGCGGCCTGCTTTACGGCTGGTGGGGCAACCCTGTCACATATGTTGACACCACGCCCGATTCACTTGGGATTGATTACAAAACCGATTACGTGCTGATGGTCGCCGAGGCCTACTCGGCGGAGGCAGACCTGGAGGCCGCGGCGCGGCGCCTGGCTTTGCTGGGGGGCGAATCCCCCCAGGAGAGCGTCAACCAGGCGATTTTATTCGCCGAACGGCAGGGCTACACGGACGCCGACGTGGCGACTATGCGCAAATTATTGGGGGACCTGCAGCTCTACCTCCCTGCGGCAGAGGGAACCGCCCCATGAGAGAAAACCGCGGCCCCTGGTACCTGCTCACCGGCCTGGCGCTGGGCGTTATTCTCGGCCTGGGGTACGCCTGGCTGGTCCAGCCGGTGCGTTACACCGACACCACGCCAGCCTCGCTGCGGGCAGACTTTAAAGAGCGCTATCGGGCGCTGATCGCCTCGGCTTACCAGGCCAACAAGGACCTGGTGCGCGCCAAAGCGCGGCTGGGGCTGCTCGGCGACCCGGATATGTACCGCGCCCTGGCCGAGCAGGCCCAGCGCACCCTGGCCGGCGGCGATCCGGAGGAGGCGCGCGCTTTGGGGCTGTTGGCGGTCGCCCTGGGCCCGGCGCCGCCCACGCTGGCGCCCTCCCCCTCGGGCAGCCCGGCAGCACCCTCGCCAACCGGCGATATTACCGCCACCCGGACGATCACCGGCAGCCTGACCCTCAACCCGGCAGCGAGCCCGGCTCAGACGACCACGCCCGGCGCCCCAGCTAACCTGCCCGGCCCGACCGCCGCGCTGCTCACCCCCCTGCCCACCTTCACCCCCCTGCCGACCCGCACGCCGACGCCCACCCCCGGGGCGCCGTTCGTGCTCAGAATCCAGGAACAGGTCTGCAACCCCGACCTGGAGGAAGCCCTGATCCAGGTGCAGGCCTTCGACGCCTCGGGGGGGCCGGTGCCGGGCGTGGAGGTGATCGTCAGTTGGGAAGCCGGCGAGGACCGTTTTTTCACCGGCTTGAAGCCCGAGCTGGGGCTGGGCTACGCGGACTTCAGCATGGAGCCGCTCACCAGCTACGCCCTGCGCCTGGCGAAGGGCGGGCAGCCGATCGGCGGCCTGACCGCGCCGGAGTGCGAAGCGCAGGGCGGCGAGCGCTATTGGGGCTCCTGGTCGCTGGTCTTCGAGCAGCCGTAAAATAACATAACGCAAAGACCCTTCGCAGGCTCAGGGCAGTCGCCAGGGGGCAAAGGCGCAAGGACTTGAGGTGCCACGCACGTCCAAAACGTGCGTGGCACCTTAAAAATGGTACTTGACTCGGGGGGATTTGGATTATAGACTGTAGATGTCTTATAGACAGAATATTTCAAATTCACACATTTCGTTGTCACTCTGAGCGACAGGATGGAGCGAAGAATCCATGCGGAGACAGTTTTTTATGGTGATTGTGGGAGATTCTTCGGTCGCTACGCTCCTTCAGAATGACGGCGTTAGTATGATGGATTGGCTGGTTTTGTTCTATCTGATGATTTAGCAGGCGAGAACTCGAGCATGGAACGGGCGAAAGCAGAAAACAGCCTCATGGTTGTCGTCTCCCAGGAGACGGAGGGGGTCTTCCCGCTGCAGGCGACCTTCTATCCCGCGGGAGGGCACCCCACGCACGCCGGCGGGAATATGCTAATGACGGAAGAACTGATGCGCGCCTTGCGGCAAGCCGAATATGAGCCGCGCCTCTACGGCGAGTTGCTGGGACGGGCGCTGTTCACCGGTGAGCTGATGCGCCTGTACGTGCAGGCGCGCGCCCAAAGCCAGCAGCGCCTGCGGGTTCTGCTGGAGCTGCGCGATCTCTCGCTGTATGCTTTCCACTGGGAACGATTGTGCGCGCCGCTCGATGACGACCAGCATTGGGAGATGCTCTGCCTGCAACAGCGCACGCCTTATGCGGTGCAATTGCCCAGCCCGGTGCTGAGAAATGTCACACCTCGTAAAGCGTGGAATGAGCTGCGGGCGCTGGTGGCCATAGCCAGGCCAGAGAACCTGAGCGAATACGATCTGGCAGATTTCCAGGCCGAAGAGGCTGCCTCTCTTTTGGGAGACGCTCTGGGGGGGATAGAAATCGATTGGCTTGGGGCAGTCCCGGCAGGAGGCGGGCCAGCCAGCCTGGAGCGCCTGCGCGCCCGGCTCACTGAGCAGCGCTACAACCTGCTGCACATCGTGGCGCATGGGGCGCTGCTTGAAAAGATCAAGGATACCGTGCTATACCTGGAGAGGGAGGACCGCCAGGTGGAGGCGGTAAGCGGGGATAAACTGATTGCGAAGCTGAAAGAGATCGGGGCGGATAACCTGCCCGAATTCGTCTTCCTGACCAGTTGCCAGAGCGGAAAAGTGAACGCAACCGAGCAACTGGCAGGATTGGCCCAACGTCTGGTGGGGGAGGCGGGCATACCGGCTGTCCTGGCGATGACGGAGAATATCAGCATCCAGGCTGCGGCAGCTTTCACCCCACCCTTTTATGCGCGTTTGCAGGCGCACGGCGAGCTGGACCGGGCGCTGGTCGAAGCGCGCGCCGGGCTGGAAGGAGGCGATTTGAGCGTGCCGGCCTTGTACTGCCGGG
>DATEDC010000078.1:0-9642 GCA_035286585.1 Anaerolineales bacterium | reverse complement strand
ACGCTGGTCCTGCTGACGACCAGTTACCCTGGCTGGCAGGTTAGGGTCGATGGGCAGCGCCAGCCCCTCAAAAACGTCGGGGGATACCTCGCCGTGGATATGGCTCCCGGCGCGCAGAAATACACATTTTCATTCAGACCAATCTCCTTTTTTATCGGCTTGTTCGTCAGCGTGCTCTCCATTGCTGTCACATTTTATTTGCTATTCAGCGCAGTTAAAATCGACATGCTTAAAATCCGGCAAAAACTGCTTTCCTTCCCCCCTGATCTGCGAGAGGCCCTTGCCGGGTTTGCAGCCCGATTTTACCCAGGTCGGCATGCATCCTGGACGGATTATGCTGATTTGCTGGGCAGCCTGGTCAGGTCCGTGCCCGCGGATGTTTACGTTTTTTCAGCCGCGCTGGGCGTTTACCTGCTCACCCGCTTCTGGGGCTTAGAACGTTTCCCCATCTACTTTTTTGGCGATGAAGCCGTGCAGACGCTTTTCGCCCAAGACTTGCTCGCCCGCAAATTCCACGCCCCGGATGGGACGCTCTTCCCCATCTACGTCGAGGCCGCAGCTTTGCGCTGGACTCCCTTGCTGTCGATGTACATCCATGCCGTGGGCCTTCTCCTGTTTGGTAAATCTATCCTGGTCACCCGTGGGGCGTCGGTGCTCGTTGGTGCGCTCGGAGCGGTTGCCGTGAGCCTGAGCTTGAAAATGGTCTTCAAGACTCGAACCTGGTGGGCAGGGGCATTGCTGCTCGCAGTTGCCCCGGCCTGGTTTTTGCACTCTCGGACCGCGTTCGAGACCGCCATGACGACTGCGTTCTACGCCTGCTTCCTGTTATCGTATCAGCTTTACCGCACGAGCTCCCCGCGCTATCTTTACGCCGCGATCGGCTTTGCTGCGGCGACTTTTTACACCTACTCCAACGCCCAGGCAATCGTGCTGGCCGTGGCAGGTCTTTTCTTCCTATCTGACCTGCGCTACCACCTGCGCCACCCGGCGATCTTACTCCGCGGGGCGCTGCTCACAGGTGTCCTGGCGATACCTTTCCTCAACTTTCATCTCAGCCATCCAGGCGCGTTTTCCGAGCATCTGCGCGTGGTAGGCTCCTACTTGTACCAGGACATCTCCGCGCTGGAGAAAATAAAAATATTCATCCAGAAATATGCCTACGGCCTCAGTCCGGGCTACTGGTTCATCCCCAACGAGCACGACCTGGCGCGCCACCGCATGGCTGGTATGGGTCATGTCCACATTGGGTTGCTGCTGTTCGTCCTCATTGGGCTGCTCATTTGCCTCAGAAATCTGCGCTCGTCGCCGCACCGCGCCGTGTTGCTCGCCGCCCTGGCGACCCCGGTAGGCGCCGCGCTGTTGGATATCGGCATTGCCCGCGTGCTGGCATTCGTTATCCCGGCGAGCATCATGGCAGGGCTCGGTCTGGAATGGGTTCTGGACAGGCTCCCGAGACGTCTGAACCCCAGGATCATGGGGGCAACCGTGTTCACCCTCCTGGCTCTGGGTAACCTGGTCCTGCTGCGCGCTGCCCTGCTGAGCGGCCCTTTGTGGTTTCGCGATTACGGCTTGTATGGCATGCAGTACGGCGCCAGGCAGCTATTCGAGGAAGTGATCCCCCACTACCTGGCTCAAAACTCGGGTGACCAAATCCTGGTATCCTCCACCTGGGCGAATGGGACGGATAATTTCATCCGCTTCTTCTTATCCCCGCAGGAGCAGAAACGCGTCCGCATGGATGGAATCGGCACCTATTTGTTCAAAAGGATGCCGCTGAGCGCGGACGAAATCTTTATCCTCACCCCGGCGGAGTATGCCCAGGCGCTCGGCAGTCCAAAGATCGGCGCAGTGAAGGTGGAGCAGGTCGTCCCTTACCCGGACGGCTCTCCGGGGTTTTACCTGGCAAGGCTGGAGTACTCTGAGGCTGCAGATCAGATTTTCGCGGCTGAAAAGGAAGCCCGGCGCCAACTGGTGGAAAGCCAGGTGACCATCGCTGGCGAAACAGCCCTCGTTCGCTATTCGCAAATCGACATGGGCGCGGTGCAGCTCGCCTTCGATGGGGATGCCTTCACCCTGATGCGCGGCCTGGAGGCCAACCCGTTTATCCTCGAGATCGAATTCCCCTCCCCTCGCCGGATAGCGAAACTCGAGGCTGAGTTTGGCCTGGTCAATCTTCAGGTGACCGTAAAATTGTACCCTCACCCCGAAGCGGAGCCGGTCATCTATGAAGGGCTGTTCATGAACGCCTCGGGGAATAACCCTGTCAGCATGGAGTTTCCTCAGGGACTAGACCGTGTAGCCAAAATCCATTTCGAGTTCCTCAACGTGCAGAGCGGGGATACAGCCAATATCCATATCCGCGAATTAAAGCTGTTCCCATGAGACCGTATCTCTCGGTATTCATTCCCGCCTACAACGAAGCCGGAAGCCTGGCTCATTGCGTGGAGACGATCCGATCGAAGATGGACGAGCTGCATGTCCATACGGAAATCTTGATCGTCGATGATGGCAGCACGGACGGCACCGGCTCGCTGGCGGACGAGCTGGCTCGAGAGTGCCCGGGAGTGCGCGTATTTCACCATCCACTCAACCGGGGTATCGGCGCCGCTTTCCTGACTGCGCTGGCAGTTGCGTGTGGTGAATGGCTGATCTTGATCCCTGCCGACTTGGCGCTCCACCCGGATGAGCTGCGCCGGTATATAGGCGCCGCTCCACGGGCGGACATCGTGGTTGGCTTGCGCACAGATCGCAGCGACTATACCCTACTCAGGTGCATCGTCTCGTGGACAAATATCCGCCTGATCCAGACCCTGTTCCGCATGAAACTGCGCCAGTTTCAATACATCAGTATGTACCGCCTGGAAGTGCTGAGAGCGATTAAAATTGAGTGCTGGCGCAGCGCTTTTTTTCTCGCCGAGATCTTGATCAAAGCCCGCGACCGGGGCTATCGCCTGGTGGAGGTAGAAATTCGCTACGCACCCCGCCTGACAGGTAAGCCTAGCGGCGCCAAGGCGGTTTTGATCCTTTTGACCGTGATCGACATCTTCCGCTTCTGGCTGAGCTGGCTGTTTCGTAAGGATGATGATTCATCCTGGAGGTCATCTTGAAGGCTGTCTATTTTCACTCGCACGGTGGTCCGCAGGTCCTTGAATACGGGGATTTGCCCACGCCGGAGCCCGGTCCAGACCAGGTGCTGGTAAAATTGAGGGCTGCCGCCCTCAACCGGGTGGATATCTTTGTCCGCCAGGGGTGGCCAGGCTTGCGGCTGGAATACCCCCACATCCCCGGAGCGGATGGCGCTGGCGAGATCGCCGAGATTGGCCCCGGCGTTACCGCTTGGGCTGCCGGTGACCGGGTGGTGATCAACTCTAACCTGGGGTGCGGAAATTGCGAGTATTGCATTGCGGGTTTCGATAACCGCTGCATAACCTGGGAGCTGCTGGGCGAGACCGTGCGTGGCACCTACGCGCAATATGTGCTCGTCCCCGCCCGCAATGTGTTCCCGCTCCCTGAAGGCTTTTCTGAGCATGCCGCCGCGGCCGCCGGGCTGGTCTTCCACACTGCCTGGCATTCCTTGATCACCCGCGCCGGCTTGCGGCCTGGTGAAACCGTGCTCGTGGTCGGTGCCTCCGGCGGGGTGAATACTGCCTCTATTCAAATCGCCAAACTGGTCGGAGCCACGGTCTTCGTGATTGGCTCGAATAAAGAGAAGCTGGCCCTGGCCGAATCGTTGGGCGCCGATCACCTGATCGATCGCTCGCAGGAGGAGAATTGGTCCAGGGTCGTCTACACTCTCAGCGGAAAACGCGGTGTGGATGTGGTGGTGGATAACGTCGGGCCCACCTTTCCGCTCAGCTTCAGAGCAGCCCGCAAAGGTGGGCGCATCCTGACCGTGGGCAATACCTGCGGAGCAAAATTTGAAATTGACAACCGTTTTGTCTTTGGCAAGCACCTGTCAATCCTCGGCTCCACGATGGGAACGGGGGGCGATTTCGCCGCAGTGATGAACCTGGTCTTCTCGGGCGCCTTAAAGCCGGTCCTGGACCGAGCTTATCCCCTGAAAGAAGCCCGCCTGGCCCAGGAGCGTTTAGAGAGAGGCGAACAATTGGGCAAGATCACCCTGGATATCACGGCCTAGCGATGCCAAAACGAAACTCCTCTGCCCCCCCGGATCAGCGCCCGTGGAGCGTAACGCTGCTTGCCGTTGCGGTGTTAATTATCACGACACTCAACCTGGTGCGCGGCTTTCAAGCCATTGCCCAGCGCGACTTCCTGGTCGATTTACTTCCCATCCCATGGCTTTACCTGGCCGCCAGCGGCTTGGCCTGGGGTCTGGTTGGAACTCTATTAACCATAGGACTGTGGTTTGGATATGCCTGGGCGTATTTTTACACCGCGGTCGCCACACTTCTCTACAGCGCTTACTATTGGGTGGACCGCTTCCTGGTGGCTCCCGAACGCAGCCAGGCAAACCTGCCCTTCGCGATCATCCTGAACCTGATGGTTATCCTGCTCACCTTCTGGATCCTATCTCGCCGTAGAACCATGTTCTTCTTTGGAGACTTGAATGACCGATAATCCGAAAATAATACAACTGCGCGAGCTGAAAGCGAAAGGCCGCCTGGGTGGAGGGCCCGAGCGGATCGAAGCCCAGCATGCGCGCGGTCGGCTGACTGCCAGGGAGAGAATCGACCTGATGCTCGATAAAGGCTCGTTTCGCGAGCTGGATGCCTTCGTCCTGCACCGCACCAGCGACTTCGGGCTCGACCAGCAGAAATACCTGGGCGACAGCGTCGTGACCGGCTGGGGCACGATTGACGGGCGCCTGGTTTACGTATTCTCGCAGGATTTCACCGTCTTTGGCGGTAGCCTGGGCGAAGCCCACGCAGAGAAAATTTGCAAGCTTATGGACATGGCGATGAAAAACGGCGCCCCCATCATCGGTTTGAACGATTCGGGCGGCGCGCGCATCCAGGAAGGCGTGGTCTCGTTGGGCGGTTACGCTGACATTTTCCTGAGGAACACCCTGGCCTCCGGCGTGATCCCGCAGATCAGCGTGATCATGGGGCCCTGCGCCGGGGGCGCGGTGTACTCCCCGGCTTTGACCGATTTCATTATCATGGTGCGCAATTCTTCTTATATGTTTGTGACCGGACCAGAGGTGGTCAAGACCGTCACCCACGAAGAAGTCTCATTTGAGGATTTGGGCGGCGCCAGCGTGCACTCCGAGTTATCTGGTGTGTGCCACCTGGCCGCCGACAGCGAAGCAGACGCTCTCTACCTGGTCCGCAAGCTGCTCACCTACCTGCCGCAGAATAATATGGAAGATCCCCCCTTCATCCCTAATGGGGATGACCCTTTACGCATGGAGGAGGCGCTGGATACGCTCATCCCGGATGACCCCACCAAACCGTATGACATCAAGGATGTCATTCACCTGATCGTGGACGATGGGCAGTTCTTCGAGATCCACGAGGCGTATGCCCAAAACATCGTTGTCGGCTTTTCCCGCCTGGGAGGTCACAGCATCGGAATCGTCGCCAACCAGCCTGCCGTGCTGGCTGGCGTGCTGGATATCAACTCCTCAGAGAAAGCCGCCCGCTTTGTGCGCTTCTGCGACGCCTTCAACATCCCCCTTTTGACCTTTGTCGATGTGCCAGGTTTTCTCCCCGGGACCGACCAGGAACACGGCGGCATCATCCGCTCCGGCTCCAAGCTGTTATACGCCTTCTGCGAGGCCACGGTGCCGAAATTGACTGTGGTCACCCGCAAGGCGTACGGCGGCGCCTACGACGTGATGAGCAGCAAGCACATACGAGGCGATATCAATCTTGCCTGGCCCAGCGCCGAGATCGCCGTGATGGGTCCCGATGGCGCGGTGAATATCATCTTTCGCAAAGAGCTCGCCCAGGCTGAGGATCCAGTCGGGCGCCGGGCCGAACTGGTCGCCGAGTACCGGGAGAAATTCGCCAATCCGTACATCGCCGCCTCGCGCGGCTACATCGACGATGTGATCGAGCCGCGCGAGACCCGCCCACGCCTGATCAACGCCCTGGAGAGCCTGTCCAATAAGCGGGATACCAACCCGCCCAAGAAACATGGCTGCATCCCGCTCTAATTGTTAGCCCATCGGTCCACGATATCCAGGAGAAGGGCGGCAGCACGCTCGCACTCTTCCCGCGTCACATCCAGGTGTGTCACCGCTCGAATAGTGCGTGGACCAAATGCAAACACCAGTAGACCACGTTCTCGGGCATGGGCGACGACCGTAGGCGCGTCGGGGGCATCCGGCGAAAGCTGAAACACCAGGATATTGGTTTGAACGGTAGCGAGGTCGACGATGATGCGCGGGCTGGTAGCGATCCTCTCGGCGATCCATCTTGCATTGGCGTGGTCTTCAGCCAGTCTGTTTATGTTGTGATCTAGCGCATAGAGGCCAGCTGCGGCGAAGAGTCCAACCTGACGCATAGCCCCGCCGAGCATCCGACGGTATCGAATGCAGCGCTGGATGGTATTCGCGGTGCCAGCAAGCAGTGAGCCCCCAGGCGCGCCGAGACCCTTAGATAGGGCCACAGAAACCAGTTCAAATGGGGCGGCAATCTCCGAGGCAGGACGACCACCGGCGACAGCGGCATTCCAGAGCCGCGCGCCGTCGAGATAGCTGGCAATGCCATGGGCTTTGGCTGCCTCGCAGATTTTGCTGGCTTCTTCTTGCGGGAAGATGACTCCACCCGCTCGGTTGTGGGTGTTCTCTATCTCCACCAGGGTTGTGGGCGGATAGACGACATGGCCTCGTGGTTTGATGGCTTCGAGGAACTCTTCGAGGGTAAACACACCCCTGGCTCCAATGGCGGTGAATTGGACGCCCGAATTCGCTGCGGAGGCGCCAGTCTCGTGCCAGACAGCGTGGCTTTCCTGGCTAACGATGACGTCATCCCCAGGACGAGTGAGAACCCGCAGGGCGACTTGGTTTGCCATCGTGCCCGTTGGGAGCCAGAGCGCGGCTTCTTTACCCAACAGTGAAGCGATGCGATCTTGCAGATGATTGATGGTAGGATCCTCGCCGAACTGATCATCCCCGACGGGTGCGGCTGCGATGGCCTCGCGCATCTCCGGCGAGGGTCGCGTGACGGTGTCTGAGCGAAGGTCGATCACATTATTCATTGCTTGTTCTCTCATCTTTTTAGTCAGGCTGATAGATAAGAGCCGCCACGCCGGAGCTGAACACCTTCGTGTCGATCAGTCTCAAGTTTGCCTGGCTCCCATCTTGAAAGAGCCGCTTCCCTTTCCCGAGGATCACAGGATAGACCAAGAGATGATATCGATCGACCAGATCCTGCTGCATCAGTGTTTGCACCAGCGTGCCGCTGCTGAACAGCAAAATGTCCTGGCCAGATTGCTGCGTGAGCGCGGAGATCTGCTCAGCGACATTCTCTTTGATGATCGTGGAATTATTCCACGCGGCTTTATCCATGGTCGCGGACACCAGGTTTTTCGACAGGCTGTTCATTCGCTCCGCACTATCCCTTGACATAGGACAGCTTTTCGCTGATGAGGCCGTCCTTCACCTGGAATACATCCACTCCACGCACATGTCCTTTTTTTCCGGCCTCATCTACCCACTCGTATCTCCAGCGCATAACGCAGCGGTTGCCCAAACCAAAAATCTCCTCGATTTTAATATGGGCGTGGGGCGACTGGTTGAAGAATTCTCGCCAAAACTGGGTTACTGCCTCCTTCCCCGAGTAGGCCACGCCGTCGGGGGCTGGATTGGTGTTTTCGAAGACGCAATCCTCGCTCATCAGCGACATCATGCCGGCGACATCATGCCGGTTGAAAGCCTCGTTGAACTCCAGGACGACGCGGGTCGCTGATTCTATGCGTGACAGGCGGGTTGGACACATAGGGATAAAACCTCCTTCAGCAAAAAGACGATTGGCCTCCCCTGAATTTGCTATTACTCGTCCACTGATTGCATATCATACCAAAGTGCATGACACCTGTACTTCTTCCGTAAGCGCCTAGGCAGCGGATTGTCGTCGATATTGATCGTCGCTATCCCGGTCACTATCCCGCCGACTTGCTCGATCAGTTCTATCGCCGCCTGCGCCTGCGCGCCGGTTTCGATCCATTCATCCACAATCAGTACTCTATTGCCTGCCTGGAGAATTCCCTGGCGTAATTCCAGACTTTTCTTTTGGGCAGTGTAATCGATAAGCTCTACTGCGGTCGCCGCAACTGGCAACATTCCCCCTTTGCGGATTGTGATGAAGCCCTTATGGAGCCGTACGGCTATGGCGGTGCCGAGGACAAATCCCAGGGCATCTATGCCTGCTACGTAATCAAGGGCTGTTGAGGCGAACGGCTTCGCCAAGTCTGTTATCAATTGGGCAAAGGCTTCGGGGTTGGCAAACAAGGGCGTCACATCGCAACGCGGGCCTGATGTATGGGTATCGATCAGTTGAAGATAATTTTTCATGGTGTGGAACGATTCTGGTGGTCACCGCTAAGATTTAGATTATAGAAAGCGGTTCAATTGATGCGGATAATGCAACGATGAGCATCCACCCGCGAAAGTGAATGGTAAGTTGAGGCGCTAGACAGATTTTTACGTAAATATTATGATTACGGCGTTATAAGCAAAGCGTATCCCAAACAGAATCAAGACACTGCCGGCGATTACATTGATATATTTCGCGGTCGTCTCGCTCAACAAGCGTTTTCCCCAGTGCGTCAATATTGACGTCGTGGAATGCCATAACAGGATGCCAATCAGGATAGTTGAACTGCTTAATAGGGCGTTTGTGAGTGTGGCACCGCCTTCTGAAGCGCCTAGCAATGAACCAAATACGCCTACCCACCATACAATGGCTATTGGATTAGAAATGTTGACGAAGTATCCCACCAATACAGGATTTCTGGCAGTTGAAACTTGCATCTTGTCAAAGTCAATTTTGCGCTTGGCTTCTCTTACGCTCTGAGTTCCGAGGTACATAAGCACAAATGCTCCTAGTATCCAAATTAGAAATTTGACAACCGGGAGGCTTATGAAGCTCGATAGACCGAAAAAAACAATAATTAGATAAGTGGCGTCTGCCATCGTCACGCCTACGCCGGTTAGGAAAGCGCGCGGGAACCCTCGCCGCAAACCGTTCTGTATTATTGCAACACTTGATGGCCCAATCGGTGCGGCTAATGAGACCCCTAGTAATATATTCCTTGCGATTTCAAGCATTGCTGCAACTCGATGAACAAACTTCAGGTGAGCTGAAAAGAAAGTAAATCTTTAACTGCCCTGCTCTTCAGATTGCGTCTAGAAGCTTCTTCCCAAACGCTGTGGGTTCACTTCGCTCAATAATCAAGTCACGGGCGTTATGAAACTTCATAAAATCCTCCCGAAGCACTTCGCCCGGGTGAATGGGGGGTAGAGACTCATCCATAGATCACCTCTCAAGAATTATATCGCCAACAGACAGATTCTTAAAATTTACCTCGGACTTATGTCATTGTTCAGGGAAAATGACACCCTAACTGGTAAGGGAAAATGTCACCTTGACCTTAGGCAGGGTGCAAGTATAATCTGAACCACCCCAAAGGAAAGGCGAGAAGATCAGGAGCAATCCAGTCTGCTCGTCTTTTTTT
>DATEDC010000077.1:0-2263 GCA_035286585.1 Anaerolineales bacterium | reverse complement strand
GATATCGACGGCCCTGGGGATTGGTTCCCAGGGCTGCCAACTGACCATCACCATCCAGGCGACGAACCTTTCCAGAGAGTAAAACAGCCCACTCTGATGTCAGTATTCACTTTGTGGCTGCTAGTTCGCCAACAGTATCTTCGGAAGTGCGTTGCAGGTTGGCTTAGGCGTGCGAAGATGACCACGGTGATGAAGAAGGCGCTTCCGGGGGCAAACGTGCGGCGGTATTGCATGGGGGAATTATATACCGGTCTTTGACGATTGCCAGAATGAGCGAGCGGTTGCGGGAACAGCGTGAAGAAGTGCGCTCTACCAGAAACCCGAGAGCGGCGTGTCTGCCATTAAGGAAATTATATAGGACTATCGGTGGTGATGCGTTCGCCGAACTAACGCATCCTACTTGCTGACGGGTTGCCCAGATCCCATCGACCTGAAATACCTGCCCATTATCGAGTAGAATTGGGTTTGCCAGCAAGCTGGAGGGTTATGAACGGGAACTTCGACTTATGGGAGCCGCTCGATGCCTGATTGGAAGATTTTGATCGCTGATGGCCTGGATGAGTGCGGACAGGCCATCCTGCGCCTCGCGGCGCAGGTCGTCGACCGCACGGGCATCCCGCCGGACGAGCTGCTCGCCGAGATAGCCGCCTACGATGGCTTGATCGTGCGCAGCCGCACCAAGGTGACCGCTGCGGTGTTATCCGCCGGGGAGCGGCTGCGGGTGGTCGGGCGCGCCGGCGTGGGCGTGGACAATTTCGACCTGGCGGCTGCCACCGTCCAGCGTGTGACGGTGGTCAACGCTCCCCAGTCTACCACCCTGGCGGTGGCGGAGCACACCCTGGCGCTGTTGTTGGCCCTGGCGCGTTCCATCCCGCGGGCGGACGCGGGGATGAAAACCGGGCAGTGGTTGAAAAGAGACATCCTGGCAGTCGAGCTGTACGGCAAAGTCCTGGGAATCATCGGGGTCGGGAATATCGGCGGCCTGGTGGCTCTCCGCGCCCGGGCGCTGGGGATGCGCCTCCTGGGCTACGACGCCTTGCTCCCGGCGGCGGAGATCCAAGAGCGCAGCGCCGAGCCGGTCGAGCTGGGCTATTTGTACGCCCACAGCGACTTTATCAGCCTGCACGTGCCCCTGCTGCCCGAAACGCGGGATATGATCAACGGGCAAACCCTCGGGCTGATGAAAAGGGGGGTACGCCTGGTCTGCACGGCGCGCGGCGGCCTGATCGATGAAACCGCATTGCTGGGGGCGCTCGAATCCGGGCAGGTGGCTGGGGCTGCGCTGGATGTGTTCGCCAGCGAGCCGCCCGGGCTGACCGCCCTGGTGGCGCATCCTAACGTGATCGCCACGCCGCATATCAGCGCCCAGACGGTTGAAGCCCAGCAGCGCGCCGCTGAGGACATCGCCCAGGAGGTCATCGCCGCGCTGCGCGGGGAACCCCTGCGCTGGAAGGTTGTCTGAGCATAAAATTCACATCCACGGAGCTTTCTCAATGAGAGAAAAATTAGAGCAACTGCAAAAGATCGTGGCCGAAGTATCCGATCTGTACAGCGCCGCCTCCTTGCTGGGCTGGGACCAGCAAACCTACATGCCGCCTGGCGGCGCCGAAGCGCGCGGGCATCAATTGAGCACCATCTCCACCATCGCCCATACGAAATTCACTTCAGAGGAGGTCGGCCGGCTATTGGAGGAGCTGAAAGGCCCAGCCTCTGAATTAGACCCGGATTCGGACGAAGCCCGGCTGATCAAAGTGACTGCCCGCCGGTATGAGAAGGACACCAGGGTGCCCCCGCAGATGGTGGCAGAGTTCGCCCAGGTGACGACCATGGCTTTCCAGGTCTGGCAAGAGGCGCGGGTGGAGAGCAATTTTGAGAAATTCCGCCCCCACCTGGAGAAAATCGTCGCTCTGCGCCGCCGTTACGCCGACCTGTTCGCGCCTTACGATCATGTTTACGACCCGCTCCTGGACGATTTCGAGCCCGGGTTGAAAACCGCCGAAGTTCAGGCCATCTTCAACCTCCTGCGCCCCCAGCAGGTGGCCCTGATCAAAGAAATCGCCGCCAGTCCCCAGGTGGACGATTCGTTTCTGCACCAGCGCTTCGACGAGCAGAAGCAGTGGGATTTTGGCGTGGAGGTGATCACCAGGTTCGGCTACGACTGGAACCGCGGCCGGCAAGATAAATCCGTGGATCCCTTCACCACCAACTTCGGCATCGACGACGTGCGCATCACCACCCGCATCCTGCCTGAATTCTTCAACTC
>DATEDC010000076.1:0-5085 GCA_035286585.1 Anaerolineales bacterium | reverse complement strand
CTCCTCAGCCGCAAGCGGCCAGCCTGCCCAAACTGCCCAGACAACCCTGGAAACCCCCGGCTGACCACCCCTGGAGGCAGTCTGGAATATCTTTGAAAGGTAGAAAGTTGGGATGATCAACCATGATGAAAAAAAAAGACGAGCAGACCGGATGGCTCCTGATCTTCTCGCCTTTCCTTTGGGGTGGTTCAGATTATACTTGCACCCTGCCTAAGGTCAAGGTGACATTTTCCCTTACCAGTTAGGGTGTCATTTTCCCTGAACAATGACAGCCCATCTGTGCTATTTATTCAGCTTTTTGCGGAATGCTTCGGTCAGGGCAGGCAGGATCTGAAACAGGTCGCCCACCACGCCAAAACGCGCCAGCTTGAAGATGGGCGCTTCAGGGTCCTTATTGATCGCTACGATCACCTTACTGGTGCGCATTCCTGCCTGGTGCTGGATCGCCCCGGAGATGCCGCAGGCGATGTACAGATCAGGCGAGACCACTTTACCCGTCTGGCCGACCTGGTGTTCGTAAGGGATGTAGCCGGCATCTACCGCCGCCCGGCTGGCCCCCACTGCGCCGCCCAACACCCCCGCCAGTTCCCCGACCAGCTTGAAACCCTGTTGGGCGCGCCAGATTTCGGCTTGCTTTTCATCCATACCCGCCGGAGGGGTCAGAGCTGGGTTGTTGGAAACGCCGCGCCCGCCGGAGACGATCACCCCCGCGTCGCTCAGGCTGACCCCGCCCCCGGATTCGGCGTACTCAACCACCCGGGTTGCGATGCTGTCCCCGGGCATGGCTGGCTCCACTTTGACGGCTGAACCCGAGCGCCCTGGGTCGGCTGGCGGGCTGGGGAATGCCCGGATGCGGGTAGTGATCACCTGCGGTCGGGCGCTGCACACCACCCTGGAGAGTAGCTTGCCGGCATATACCGGGCGCGTGGCTATCACTTCTCCATCTTGCACCTCCAGGGCGGTCACATCTGGCATCACGCCCGTCTCCAGGTCGATGGCGGTCATGGCAGCCAGCTCGCGGCCGCGGGTTGTGGTGGGGAAGAGGAGCACATCCGGCCGAGCCTGCCCCACCAGCTTGACGATCAGAGCCGCATACGGCTCCGCCCGGTAATCCGCCAGGCTGGCGTCGTCGGCGAACAAGACCTCATCGGCCCCATACTGGAAAGCCTCCCCGGCGACTGCCTCGGCCTGCTCGCCGATCACCAGCGCGGTGACACCGCCGCCCAACTTTTCAGCCAGGCTGCGCCCGGCTCCCAGCGCCTCCCACGAACCGGGGTGCCCTTTGCCCTTGAACTGGTCTATGAAAACCCATACCTTGTTGCTCATCACAGCACCTTCTCAGCCAGGATTTTGTCCACCAGCGCTGCGGCAATCTCTTGCGGGCTGGCGCCGGTGATCATGTCGGTTTTGACTTCTCTTGCCGGCGGGTTCAACAGCTCGGGCCAGCGCACCACCGCCGCCGGAGCCGGTACGCCCAGGTCTGCCAGCGACCAGGTGGGGATGACCGCCCTGGAGGCTTTGCGGATGCCCATGAACGACGGGTAGCGTGGCTCGGCGATATCTTTGCCAACGCTGATCGCGCTGGGCAGGCTTGCATCCACTACCTGCTGACCCTCCTCGGTGGCCCGGCTGACGCGTACCGTCCTGGCTCCGGGATCCAAAGCAACAATTCTCGACACCAGGCTTAACATCGACCAACCCAGGGCGCGCGCCGTCTGGGGGGCTGTTACGCCCATGTCCCCGTCAATCGCCTGGCGCCCGAAAAAGACCACGTCCACATCGCCAATTTTCTGGATAGCAGCCGCTAACACCCTGGCTGCTCCCTGGCTGTCGATATCTGCGAGGGCAGCGTCTGAGATTAAAATCGCTTCTCCGCAGCCCATCGCCAGGGCGTGCTTCAAGGCGTCTTTGGCAGATTCAGGCCCAATCGTTACTGCAGTCACGCTTCCGCCGTGCGCCTCGCTCTGCAGCAGCGCGGCTTCCACAGCATACTCGTCCCAGGGATTAATCACCATAGGCGCATCACCCCAGGTAACCCGCCCGCCTTCCACCACAACTCTGGCGGCGGAATCGGGCACTTGTTTTACACACACCACGATTTTCAAAGTGACCTCCTTAATTTAAGTTGATAGATGATGGTATTGAGAGGTTTGTCCCTATACTCACTCTTCCTGCCAGAAAGCCTGGTCATACGCTGGCAGCTCGCAGCGCAAAGTGGCGTCCACCCTGTAGCCCAAAGCGTAACCGGCCTGCATTAATTGGTGTATTTCGCTGGTGCCCTCGTAGATGACCGCCCCTTTGGAATTGCGCAGGTAGCGTTCCACATCGTATTCATCGCTGTAGCCATAAGCCCCATGGATCTGGATCGCTTCGGAAGCTGCCTGGAAAGACTCATCCGTAGCAAACCACTTCGCCAGCGAAGTCTCCCGGGTATTGCGCAGCCCCTGGTTCTTCATCCAGCCTGCCCGCAGGTAGAACAGCCTCGCCGCCTCGTAGGATTGTACCATGTAGGCAATCTTCTGCTGGACGAGCTGAAACTTCCCTATTTCGCGGCTGAATGCCTTGCGCTCTTTCGCATAGCGCACGCTCGCCTCCAGGCTGGCGCGAATCAGGCCGGTTGCCCCGGCTGCTACGGTATAGCGCCCATTGTCCAGGCACGACATGGCGATTTTGAACCCTTCGCCCTCCTCGCCGATGCGGTTTTCGACCGGCACGCGCACATCCTGGAAAGCCAGCCAGCCGGTCGAACCGGCTCGCACACCCAGCTTCCCGTGGATATCGCCGCTTTTCACCCCCGGCGAGTGGAGCTCAACCAGGAACGCCGAGAGCCCATCGTGCGGGTCAGGAGCTTCGGGGTTAGTCCTGGCGACTACCAGGGCGTGGTGAGCTTTGGTCGCCAGGGAAATCCACATCTTCTCCCCGTTGAGCACATAGTGCGCGCCTGCCTGGCGCGCCGTGGTGCTGATCCCGGCTACATCTGAGCCTGCCCCCGGTTCGGTCAACCCAAAGCAGGCGATCTTCTCCCCTTTGGCCTGGGGCACCAGAAAGCGCTGTTTCTGGGCTTCGTCCGCCCACTGAAACAGGGCCATGCTGTTCAGGCCCATGTGCACCGACATCACCACCCGCAAGGTGCTGTCTACGGCTTCCAACTCCTCGCACGCCAGGCCCAGGGAGATGTAATCCATCCCTTGCCCGCCGTAGCGCACCGGCAGGCAGATGCCCAGGATACCCAGCTCAGCCATGCGCGGCAGGATAAAATCTGCCATTTCCTGCTTGCGGTCCTGCTCCTTAATAATTGGGGCGACCTCTTTCTGGGCAAAATCCCTCACTATCTGCTGCACCATGCGGTGCTCCTCCGTCAATGTGAAATCCATGCACCCGCTCCTCTCAAGTATTGGCGAATCCTCACCTGATTATATTCAAACCCTGCGGCAATAACAACTGGCATTTGTCACTTTTATCAGGTAACGGGTCGCCGTAACTGCCTTGATATAATCACCTCATGAAACACCTGCTGCAGCCGGGTCTGCTGAGACGATGGTTATTCCTCCTCAGCGTGATTTTCATATTGGGATTGGTTTTTCGCCCGCATGAACTTGCCCGCGACTACTGGCAGGTCCGTAAGGCGCGCGGGTCTGCCGCCTCAGGGGATCTGCTCGCCGCCGCCCAGGCGCTCGTCCGGCTGGCGGAGCGCATCCCCTGGCGCACCGGTTTCTGGGAGCGGGCCGGAGAGTACGCCCTGCAGGGTGGCGATCCGGCCTCCGCCGTCCGCTATCTGTCAGACGCCGAAGCCACGCACGGCCTCTCCACTGAAGGGTTGGCGACGCTTGGCATGGCGTACCAGCAGACTGGCGACGCCAGCCTCGCCATCCAGGCCTGGGAGAGGGCCATCCAGAGCGGGCAAGCTTCCGCAAATGTTTACATGCAGCTCTACCAGGCGCATCTCGAGCAGGGTAATTACGCCGCGGCCGCCCACGATCTGCAAGCGCTTGCCGGGCGGCAGCCGCTGGATGCCAGCCTGAGCTACCAGCTTGGCTTGCTGCTCGCCGCCCTGGATCCCGAATCCGCCTTGGCTCATCTTGCCCAGGCCGCCGACCTGCATCCCGGCCTCAGCGCTTCTGCCCGGAGCGTGATCGCTGCCATCCGCACCGGTCTGCTCGGGGACGATCCGGTCTATACGCTTCTCTCCGCCGGGCGCGCTCTGGCTGCGCTCAACGAGTGGCAACTCGCCAGGCAGGCTTTTCAAGAAGCCATTGCCGCTCGCCCCGATTACGCCGAAGCCTGGGCCTTTTTGGGCGAGGCCAGCCAGCACCCTGAAGGGCTCAACCAGGAGATCAGCGCGCTGGATATGCTGGAAAAAGCGCTGGCGCTCGACCCGAACTCGCTCTCCGCCAACTCCTTGCTCGGCCTGTATTGGCGACGGCAGGGGGATCATGAGCGAGCGCTGCAATACTACCAAAGAGCGGCTGAGATAGAAGCGAACAATCCTATCTTGCAGGTCGATCTGGGGAACGCCCTGGCGCACGCCGGCGTGTTCGAGGCAGCCCTGGCAGCTTTCCACAAGGCTATCGAGCTGGCGCCGCGGGACCCTGCCAGCTACCGCCACCTGGCGACATTCTCGCTGTCCTACGAATACCAGGTGCGCCAGGTTGCGCTGCCCGCCGCTCGCCAGGCTCTTTTGCTGAACCCGGACGACCCCGCTTCTCTGGTGACCATGGGGCAGGTGTTGACCCGGCTCGGCGATCTCGCCACCGCCGAGCGCTACCTTTCCAGCGCAGTACGGGCCGACCCCAGCCACGCCTCCGCTCACCTCCAGCTTGGCCTGGTGTATATCTTGCGCGGCGACCGCCAGGCGGCTTTCTCGAAGTGGGTCCTGGTGCAAAACCTGGCCCCGGGCACGCCTGCCGCCGACCACGCCCAAAGACTGCTCCAAAATTATTTTCCCTAAATATGCTAAAATTGTGAAACTTTGCCTCGAAAATTCACTACTACGAAGGATTTTCTATGAAGCCACGCCTCATCCTGTTTTTGTCCGCCCTGGTGCTGGTCTCCCTGGCTTGCCAGGCAGTTGTTAGCGACAGCAGC
>DATEDC010000075.1:0-8629 GCA_035286585.1 Anaerolineales bacterium | reverse complement strand
TCACCCGGCATGCACCAGGCTGTATTGTTATGCGACAAGAATGTAGACATAGGAAATAAACATGAGCTACGATCTAACTCGAATCAGGAAACCCAGGTGCATCCTGCTCTATGCACTCTCCCCGGACGAGCTTTCTGCTGCAGAGGCTAATCGAGCATTCAACGAATTCATTGGTGATAGAAACCTCCCTCTTGTTTTGTTTCACGATCACTTCATTGGCTCCCCAGGAGGAATTGCCATTTTCTTTACGGGGAACAGCCGTGATCGGGAAGCATTGGTTGACCACGATCACCTACACGGATGGAAGATCGAGCTCCGCCCTTTGATCTTCTCTTACAACCCTGCGGCGTTCGATGAGCAAATCGCATTCACACTCCGCGCCTACCGGGGCAGAGAATGGGAGCAGCTGCGGGCTGAGCATCGTCCGAGCTATGGAGACCCAGGGAGAGAGGTGGAAATCGGGCAGGAAGATTTAGGTTCAGATTAGGCGAGCAATCATGCACTCCAGAAGCAATCTCCCACCTGAACCATTCTGGGTTGATGAACCCGATTCCGCAGACGTTTTGCAGTTAAACCCGAAATCCCTTCCGGTCGTTGCAAAATTTTATGTTTGGCTGGTAAATATAGTGTTCAAGGCCCGTTTGAATTCCATAGGAACTGAGACCTGACGGGGCTACAGTTTTCAGGAACCAGGCGGGCGCGGAAAGCGTCTATGCCTCAGCGAGGCAAGTGATGGCTACGATCCTGGGTTTGCTGGGGTTTTTCGGGCTGGTGGGGGCGGCGTACTGGCTGTTTTACCGCCTGCTGTGGAACAGCGCCTGGGATAAACACGCAACGAGCGGGTTTTCTATCCGGGAAAAGGACGGCTACGGCGAAGGCAACCCGGCGAACGCCGCCCTGGGCTCGCCCGGAGCCCCTCAGGGCTGGCGAGCCACGACCATCAAAGCCATGTCGTCTTCGACCGAGGCGCCAGCTAAGAATTGATACACGGCAGCAAAAACGGCTTCCTGCACGTCGCGAGCCGCTCCTGGCGGGACGGAGCGCGCCGAGGCCAGCAGGCGCTGCTCGCCAAAATAACCGCCCAGCGGGCTGCGCGCCTCGACAATCCCATCGGTGTACAGCAGCAGGGTATCCTCCCGTGCCAGGCGGATCACTTTCTGCTGGAAATAATTGTTCTCGGTTACACCCAACGGCGTGCCGGTGGCTTTTAACTTATCAAAAGGCTTGCCCTTGCGGGTGGTGAGCAGGTAGGGGGGGTTGTGCCCCGCGTTGACATAGCTCAAGCGACCCGTGTCGAGTTCCAGCACGCCGTAGAAGGCGGTGACGTGCATGCTGCCGCCGCTGCCCTCCAGGATGCGCTGGTTGACCACCCCTATGACAAAGGCCGGCAATGTGGGATACAGGCTGGCATAGGTGCGGATCAAGGTGCTGCTCATCGCCATGAACAGGGCCGCGCCCATCCCTTTGTCGGTCACATCGGCGATCACGAGCCCCAGGTTCCCGTTCGGCAGGGGGATAAAGTCGTAGAAATCCCCGGAGGTTTCCCGGGCAGGCACCAGCCGGGCGGAAATATCCCAGCCCGAGATGAGCGGCGGGCTGAGCGGCATGAAACTGGCCTGCACCCGGGCCGCATCAGCCAGCTCCCTGGACAGGTCCGCCGGGCTGGCGGGCAAGCGAAATTGGGAGGCCTGGCCGTCAGGAACATCAGGCGCCTCTCGGGCTGTTAAACAGACCGCTGAGATGACCTGCTGCAACTGCTCGAGGCGGATGTCTTTCAAGACGACGCCGCTGACCCCCGCTTCCAGGGCGTTTTTAGCCAGGTGGTCGTCCTCAGAATCGACCAGCAGGATGACCTTGATGAGCGGCCAACGGCGCAGGATCAGGCGAGCGGCCTCGATTCCGCCCCTTGCAGGGATATCCTCGGCGATCAAGATCACGTCCGGCTGGACAAGTTGACAAAGCTGGACGGCCTCCTCGGCATCTGCTGCATTGCCAACCAGGCGCAGCCCGGCGCTGCTCAGCATAAAATCGCTGAGGCTCTGGCGCACGTCTGGCTGGCTTTCGGCCAAGGCCACCCGGATTTGTTTCTTCAGGCTCATCGATTTACCTTCAGGAGTCTGGCGATTCCCGGAGAAACCGAGGGTTTCTCCTCTTTGGGCGAATTACTCGCCTGGTCAGGCAAAACCCGGTTTCTAAGCTCGTATCCAGGCATAATTTTACAGGAAAACTACCCCGAGTGGGCAGGAGACCTGCCCCGAGAACATCCAAAAATCAGCGGGTAAATTCCCAAAAATTCTTGTAACAAAATTTCGAGTGCTGCGTTTATATCGTTGGCAGCAGGGGGTAAGCATATATCTGGAAGCTGGCCCGTATTATTGTAAAATCATCAGGCCAGCTTCCATAGTTTAATGCCCAAACCGAACCAGGATCAATGATTGGGGATGCGCAGGATGAGACCGACGGCGTAGCCGGCCAGCGCGCTGACCGTGCCGATCAGCGCCATTTCCAGGCCGCTTTTTCCGGGGCGACCTACCGTAACTTTCGCCTTGTAGGCGCCCACCACGAACAGCACCAGCGCCGAAACGGCGATCGAGATCCAGATGCTCATCTCGACCGGCAGAAAGGCGAAGGGCGCCAAAGGGATCAGCGAGCCGATGAGGGCGGCCAGACCGACGATCAGCGCCGAGCGCAGGGCGCTGCGCCGGTTGGTCGGGGTGAGCTGGTGTTCCTCTGCCATCATCACCGCGACCCACACATCCTCATTGGCAGTGATCGTATCGACGATCCGCTCGAGCAGCTCGCCCTTAAACCCTTTTTGCGTGTAAATCTGGCGAATTTCCTGGCGTTCCAAGTGTGGCACCTCCTGTATGTGGCGATACTCACGCTCACGTTCGCTTTCGTAGAAATCAACTTCTGCCACAGTCGATGTGTAAGCCACCGCCCCCATGGAAACCGATTCGGCAAACGTGGCAGCCAGGCCGGCCACCAAAACGATGCGCGGATCGTTGGTCGCCGCAGCCACGCCCAAAATCACGCCGAGGACGTTTACCAAGCCATCCTGGCCTCCCAGGATCACGTCCGCCAGCTCATAGGACTTGCGATGGGGGTCAAAATGAACGTGGTGGAGAAATTCTTCGCGGCGTATTTCGTGCTCTTTTAAGAACATACTCCCCTCCAGTAAAGAAATCTATTTTTCTCATTCAGCCTGGCATGGGTTAGCCACGATCCTGAAACCAGGAACACGAGACAGGCTCCTTGATTTAATAACATCCGATGCAACTGTCGGCTAGCCAGACAGCGGACTCGTCTCATTTTTTAACCTCGGTCCGGAGACCTGATCGGCGAACGGAGGCTCCAGGTGGACGAATACCTCGGCGACGCCCTCCAATCGCCGGGTGAGCTCACGCTCCAATACCGTCGAGAGGTGGTGCGCCTCTACGACCGGGGTCTCTGGAGCGATCGTGCACTCGAGGGAGACAAAATAACGCTCACCGGTGAGACGGTCGCGGCGGACAACAATGTTGTGCGGGTTATCCAGGGTTGGCATACCGCTCACAATCCGCTCCACCTCGCGGCGAACCAGGCGTTCAAATTCCTGAGGCACGGGTTTATCCTCCTGCACATCCAGCAGGGCCATTTCAATGTGAGTGCGCACTTCTTTGACTTGAGGCAGCCGCCTGTGAAGCTCAGCCTCCAGGCGGTCAACGAGCTGGTGCGCCTGCCCCAGGGTCAATCCGGGATCGACGCCCACATGGATTTCAACGAACAAGTCGTTATCCTGGCGATGCACCCAGGATTCATGGATGGTCAGGTTCAACTCATCCGCGGCGTGTTTGACCGTGGCGACGATGTCGCTGGCATTGGTTCGCCAGCTCCGCTGGGCCTCCACGTGGACGGTGACATCGTTGACTTCCGGCAAGGCCAGCAACCGCCGCCTGACCTCATGGGCGATAGCGTCGGCTTCCTGGACGGTTTTATCCGGCGACACCCGGACGTGCAGATCGACCGCGGCGCTGCCGCCCGCCCCGCGGCTGCGCACCCGGTGGAAGGACTCCACGCCACCGATTTTCTCCACCACCCCAGCGATGAGATTGGGATCAACACTGGCCCGATCGACCAGGACCGGCAGCGTCTCGCGCAGGACATCGATGCCAATTTTGGCGATCATGAGCGCCACAAACGCGGCCAGCAATGAGTCCGCTTTCGGGTAGCCCAGGCGAACCAACCCCAACCCCAACAGAACGGAGAATGACACCAGCACGCTGGCGCGGGTGTGCAGGGCATCTGCCACCAGTACCTCGCTCTGCAACCGCCGCCCGGCGCGCAGTTCATAGAAGCTGGTGCCGGCCTGGATCACGATTGAAACCAACATGGCAGCCAGGATCCAGATATTCACCTTTGGAGCAGTCGCCTGCGTGTACCTCTCCCAGGCAGCCTGAAGAAGCTGCCAGCAGGTCAGGAACAGCAGGAACGAGATGCTGAGGGCGGCGACGGTTTCAAATTTGCGGTGTCCATAGGGATGCTCGGCATCGGGGGGTTTGGAGGCGGCGTACAAACCGGCTAAGCCCACCAGGTTGGAAAGCCCATCGAACAAACTGTCCAGCCCGTCCGCCACCACGCTGAGAGCGCCAGTCGCCAATCCGGCAGCGATTTTTATCGCCGTGGCGACGAAGTTCAGCAGCATGGTGATCACCAAAACTGCGCGAATCTGGCCCAGGTCACGATTTTCGGTGACGAAATAGCCATCGTCCTGCCAATCGTATCTCGGCATACTGGGCAATCATAACACTTTTTCTTGGCAAATTTTGTAGCGTGTTGTATACTCTGTATAATCCCGCGAGGAGGGGTAAGCCCCATGAATGTATCCGTTTTACAAGAAAACCTGGCTCATGGTCTAAGCATTGTGTCTCGGGCGGTGTCGCCGCGCAGCACGCTCCCGGTATTGGGAAACGTGCTGGTCGCCAGCGACGAGGGCCGACTGCGCCTGTCGGCGACCAACCTGGACCTGACGATCACCTGCTGGATCGGGGCCAAAATAGAAGAGGAAGGCTCGACCACGGTCCCAGCGCGCACCTTCACCGAGCTGGTCAACACCCTAGCGGACAAACAGGTGGATATGAGCCTGGACGTGCGCACCCAAACGCTCAACGTGCACTGCGGGGCCTCGAACACCAACTTGAAATGCATCGATGCGCAGGAATTTCCGCCTCTGCCTGTCCCTGACCTGGAAAGCGGGATACAAATTAACGTCGCCGATTTAAGGGAGATGATCCAGCAAGTTGCCTTCGCGGCCTCCAACGATGACGCTCGCCCGATTCTCAATGGCGTTCAGGTCAGCGTCAAGGAGGATAAGATCACCCTCTCGGCGGCAGATGGATTTCGCCTCTCGATCCGCAAAGCGGAATTGTCCTCCCCCGTGAATCGCCCCGTCAGCGCGGTCATTCCGGCGCGCGCCCTGATCGAGCTGGCGCGCATATCCAGCGACGGCGATCAAATGATCACCATGATCATCCCCCCCGGGCGCTCCCAGGTCATCTTTCACATGAAAAATGCCGAGCTGGTATCCCAGCTCATCGAAGGCGCTTACCCAGACCTGGAGCAGCTCATTCCGCGCAGCTACAAGACCCGAGCGGTTCTATCCACGTCTTTGTTTCTGAAAGCCTGCAAGCAAGCCGAGATCTTCGCCCGCGAGGGCTCGCATATCGCCCGGGTGAACATCCAGGATGATGGAGAAATGGGGCCAGGAAAGGTCGAAATTTCCGGGCAATCCGAAGAAACCGGCTACAGCCAGACGGTCGTCGACGCCACCATCGAGGGCCTGCCCCAGCTCATCGCTTTTAACGTGCGCTTCCTGCGCGAGGTGCTGGACGTGGTCAAGACCCCCACCGTCGCCATCGAGACCACCTCGGATACCAGCCCAGGCGTGATCAAACCCGTCGGGGAGGACAATTTCCTGCACGTGATCATGCCGATGCACCTCGGCTCCTGATCCCTGGGCTGGCGGTTGGCAACTCACCCGACCAGGCTCGCCCCGGGCGACAACCGCCAGCTAACCAGCCAGCATGACCCTCCCCCCGCCATCCGCAGACCGCACACTCAGCATCTATCTTGCCCTGGCTCAATATCCGATCTTGAGCACCAAGATTCGCAACCGCATGCGCCGCGAACTGTTCAAGCGAGGCGTGATCAGCCAGCAAGCTTTCGAGGCCGAGGCGCGCGATAAAGCCATCCGCTCTCAAGCCATGGAAGGTATCCACAACCCTTTCGCCGACGAGCCTGCCGAGGTGTGGGAAATGCGCCTGCTGCGCGTTCGCGAGCACCTGACCGACTTCTATTTCGCTTATAACCTGCCATACGATTTGTTCGAGCAAATCATTCGCGAGGTGCTGTCTGAACGCGGCGCTGAGGACCAGGAGATGCTGGTCTCCTTCAACCCGGAGCTTGCCCCTCAAAGCATGCTCTTCGAACAGGCCTTCGCCATCGAGAAAATGCCGCCAAAAGAGCGCGCCCTGGCAGAAGCCCGGCTGCGGGAAATCAAGGTTGTGCTCATCCGCACCATGATCAGCGACCAACTGGCGTATGTCAACATCGCCAAAGAGTGGTTCACCATCAGCGACCTGAGTGAAATCCGCAAGCGGAGGATTGGGGCCGGAAAAATCGGCGGAAAATCGGCCGGCATGCTGCTGGCGGCGCGCATCCTGATTGAAGCAGGCGACGACGAGATTCGCAGAACGCTGAGGATCCCCGAATCCTATTTTATCGGCGCAGACATGACCTACGGGTTCATGGGGCAGAACAATTTGCTGCACTGGGCCGACCAGAAGTACAAGGGCGAAGAACAGATCCGCTCAGAATACCCCCAGCTACAAAAAGAATTTTTGCTGGGCGAATTTCCCGCCGACTTCCTGGAGAGCCTGCGCGACCTGCTCGAGCAGGTGGGGCACAAGCCGCTGATCGTGCGCTCCTCCAGCCTGCTGGAGGACAATTTTGGCACCTCGTTTGCAGGAAAATACGAGAGCCACTTCTGTCCCAACCAGGGAAGCCCAGAGGAGAATTTACTCTCCCTCACCCAGGCGATCAAGCGCATCTACGCCAGCATCCTCAACCCAGATGCGCTGCTCTACCGGCGCGCCAAAGGCCTGCAAGATTACGATGAGCGCATGGCGATATTAATCCAGGTGGTAGATGGAGAACGGCTCGGTCGCTACCATCTTCCGCACGCCTCTGGCGTTGCCTTCAGCCGCAACCTGTACCGCTGGACGCCGCAGATTCGCAGGGAAGATGGCTTCCTCCGCCTGGTGTGGGGCCTGGGCACGCGAGCGGTCGACCGGGTAGGGAACGATTACCCGCGGCTGGTGGCATTAAGCCACCCACTGCTCCATCCCCAGGCATCCGCCAAGGATATTCGCCGCTATTCGCAGATGTATGTCGATCTGCTCGACATGCAAGCCAACACCTTCAAGACCTTGCCCATTTCCGAAGTGCTGGAGCCGCGCTACCCGGTTTTACGCTACCTGGCTCAGGTAGACCAGGGCGGCTACCTGGCTCCCTTGCGCAGCACGCTGATGGAAGCCAACATCGATCAGCTCGTGCTCACATTCGATGAACTGCTCCGCCGCTCGCCGCTGGCTGACAGAATGAAAAACATGCTCAAGGTGCTCGAAAAGCATTACCACTCACCCGTGGATACGGAATTCACCGTAAAAGTCGTCGACCCTGAGATGCCCCAACCGGAAATCGAGATCTCCTTGCTGCAATGCCGCCCGCAAAGCCGCCTGCAGGAAAGCGAAGTGCGCCTGCCAGAAAACATACCCGCGGAGAACATTATCTTCTCCACCCCACGCATGGCTCCACGCGGCCATATCCCCAATATACGCCATGTGCTGTTTGTCACCCCTGAGGGATATTTTTCCCTGCCGGGCTCAACCGCGCGCGCCCGCCTGGTGCAGGCAATCAGTGCCTTAAACGCCGCTCTCGCCAACAAGGTTTTCATCTGCGTGGGACCCGGTCGTTGGGGCACTTCCAACCCTGATCTGGGCATCCGCATTGGCTACGGCGATATCTACAATACCCGCGCCCTGATCGAGCTGGCTGGCAAGGGCATTGGCGCCGCTCCTGAAGCTTCCTTTGGCACGCATTTCTTCCAGGATTTGGTCGAATCCAATATCTATCCCCTCGCCATCTACCTGGACGATGAGGGGGTGATCTTCCGGCGCGAGTTCTTTTACGACACGCCCAACATCGTTTCGCAATTTCTGCCAGAACCCTCCGACGGCATAGAATGCCTGCGCCTGGTCGAGGTCTCTTCATACCGACCCAACCATCACCTGGAGCTGGTGATGGATGATGAAGAAGGCCGGACTGTCGCCTACTTAGTTCCAGATTGAGAAGAGAAAGCCAGGATGAAAAAATTCGTCGCTGTCGCCGGGAATATCGGGGTGGGGAAATCCACACTGGTGGCTTTGCTGAGCGAAAAACTGGGGTGGCAGCCATTCTACGAGCCGGTGGCGGATAACCCCTACCTGGCAGACTTTTACCAGGATATGCGCGCCTGGGCATTTCATTCCCAGATATTTTTTCTCACCCACCGGCTGCGCGCCCACCGCCAATTGATCGAGCATCCCACCTC
>DATEDC010000074.1:0-7226 GCA_035286585.1 Anaerolineales bacterium | reverse complement strand
TGCCGCCTTTGGCTCCTCCTTCAAAGCCGTGCTTGACTTCCACTTTGCCGCGCTTGATCTCGACATCACCGACCTTGAGGGAACACAATTCCAAGGCTCTCAGACCCGTATCCACTAGAACCAAAATGATCGCCTGGTCCCGATTGGCGGTTGGCCGACGCATCACATATTTGTGGCGCATATTGGTATCGGCTTCACGCGTATACAGGCAGGCTTTGAGCATGCGCTCAACTTCATCCTGGGTAAATGGCTCTACCGGGGTCTTCTTGATCCGCGGCGGCGGGACGTCTTTCATCGGGTTTGCCATTTTGAATTCCTGGCTTGCCCAATTGAAAAACGAGGACAAGGTGATCCAGACGTTGCGGATGGACTTGGGGGAAAGCGGATGGGTCTTGCCATTCAATCGTTCGGGGGTGTATTCGGTGCGCAGCCAGGTCAGGTAGCCGCTGAGATCCTGGCTGGTGACTCCAGTCACTTTGCGATCCCCCGTGTGTTCAACCCATTTGACCAGAATACGCTCATAAGAATAGAGCGTACGTTGGGCCAGTCCTTCGGCCGTTTTGAAGTTCAAAAAACCTGTGACAGCCTTATCGAGAGTAAGTGAGCCTGACGAATTGCGGTTCATGTCAAATTCTCCTGTTCTGTGAGAGATTTGCCACCGCAGTCCGTCGGGTAAAACGAAAAACCATAGCTTTACGAGCTATGGTTCGTGAATAGTAGCGGGGCTAGGATTCGAACCTAGGACCTTCGGGTTATGAGCCCGACGAGCTGCCACTGCTCCACCCCGCATCGTTGTTCGCTGCCTCTAGGCAGGCACAAAATTATAGCACGCCTAACCGGAGGCGTCAAGGCGACGCGCTCGCGCCTCCCCCGCTGATCCCTACCTCATCGAAAAACAGCCACAGCCACACATCCAGATTGCTCACCCGCTCAGGCGCCGCTGTTGGCCGAGGTGTGGGAACAGGCGCGCTGCCTGCTGGCGGCACGGGCACCACCGGGTTGTCCCCGGGACGCACCAGGTTACCCTCGTTATACGCCCATTCAATTACCGCCGCTTCCGAAGTGGCGTAGGCGATCTGTGTTTGCAGGAGGACCTGGGTCAGCTGCAGCCCCTCAAGCTCGGCGCTCACTCGCTGCTTTTGGGCGCTCTGCCGGCGCAGATCGCTGACTCGGCTGTTGAAATCCATTACCAGCACGGCCAGCAACACCACCCCCGCGATGATCAAAGCATGCTTCAAGCTAAAGTTTGGGCGTCGCATACATCCATCTTACCCCAGCCTGGGCTTCAGCGCAAGAGTTTAAGTTGAGACCCCGGGCAAAAATTCACATTCTTGAAAGTCATTTAAGCGCACAACCTCTCCTGATCTGGTCCATCGTGGAGAGGTTGCAATTCCTGTGCCGAAGGAGGGATTTGAACCCTCACGAGCGTAAGCTCACTACGCCCTGAACGTAGCGCGTCTGCCAATTCCGCCACTTCGGCTAGCGCCGCTAATTGTACCCGGATTCATCTGCTTGTCAACTACATTTTGTCAGACGTCTCAATTAAGTGCTCATTTGCCCGAGAATACATCCTCAAGTCAGGTGGCATATTTCTTGCAATAGCCGGTCTCACCCTTCAAAATTGTATTCACCCTGCCTAGCCGCCGTGCTATAATCACCTGAAAGCGGGTATGAACCAGTTATACAGGGAAATCATTTCCATTGTTGTTAATCCTCCAGGTAATCTTACCTACCACCTGGTGCTGGCTTTTTCCATTGCTGCTGCGTTGCAGTCCTCTCTGAACCACTGGCGAGCCACTCTTTTTCCCCAGGTGCGCCGCACTGTCTTTGGTCTCAGCCTGTTGCTCGTCCTGCGCTTTATCCTGTTCATCCTCGCCGGAGTCGCCTGGCAGGGGGTGATCAACGAACAAACCCTGCTGTCGCCCATAGACCGGGCATTTACCCTGCTGGGGATGATCCTGGTGTTCTGGATGTGGGTTTTCCCTGAGCCCTCACGCCGCTCCGATGCAGCCACTCTTATCCTGGGGCTGTTAGCGCTGACCGCCTTTACCCTCAACCTGGTCTGGTGGTGGGGTCAGTCCGGCCTGCAGGATTACAAAACTTCGCTGCCGGGACAAGCCAGCGAGATCGCTGCTGCCGGGGTGGCTGCCCTGGGCCTGCTGCTCTTGCTCATTCGCAAACCCAATGGCTATGGGTTTGGCGCTGCCATGCTTGCTTTGCTCATGGCCGGCCACCTGGCTGCCCTGCTCTTGCCCCCCGAGCCGGGCGATTATCACGGCATCGTCCGCCTGACCCAAATGGCCGCCTACCCCCTGTTGCTCGGTCTGCCGCAGCGCTTCCCGCTCACTCAAGCCACGGGGCAACAAGCTTTCCCAGCCAAGCCACAAGAACCTCGTCGCTACGGGGCTGATCCCCAGTTGCTAGAGAATCTTTTCAGCCTGTCCGCTGGGGCTGAGCCGGAAAAACTCTGCGCTACCCTCACCAGCACTATCTCCCAGGCGATGCTCGCCGATGTCTGCCTGCTGGTTTCCCCTCCCGATTCGAGCGGCGATATGCTTGTCCACTGCGGATACGATCTCATCCGCGAGCAACCCCTGGATGGCTTCTTGATCACGGATGGCGCTGCCCCGCTGGTAGCCTCCGCCCTCAGCCGCGGCCTGACCCTGCGCTTGCCCGCCAGCAGCACCTCCTCAGACATCAGAGCCTTTGCCGATGGCTTTGGGCTGCCCCGTGCGGGCCACCTGCTGGCAGTCCCCATCCCGAATCGCCAGGGGGCGCCGCAGTACGGATTGCTACTGCTCTCGCCTCACTCCGAGCGCGGCTGGAAGGACGATGATCAGGATTTGCTCACCCGGCTGGCTGGCTCGCTGGCACACCTCTTGCAACCTGATAAGCCAACTGCGCTGGACAAAGAGCTTGACGAAACCCGCCAGGCACTTATGGCAGCACTATCCGAACTGGAGGAGCTCCGCCGGGAGCAGGAAACTTACCTCTTGATGCTCGAATCTGATCGCCTGGCATCGGAGAGTGAACAATTGGAAAAGGAGCTGCGCCTGGCGCTTGAGGAAATTGCCAATCTCAAATCTGCCCTTTACCAGGCGGACCAAAAATTCCTGGCTCTCAAGCATCAAGATAAGCTCCCCAGCGCCCAAATCCAGGAAATTATGGCCGTCATGCAAGATTTGCGCCGTCCCATGGCTTCTATATTGGGTTACACCGAATTCCTGCTCGGAGAATCAGTGGGCATATTGGGCAACTTACAGCGCAAGTTCCTGGAACGCATACGCATATCTTCGCAGCGCCTGGATGAATTAATCGAGGAGCTCTATCAGGCTGCGGGCCTGGGAAATGAGCACGCCATTCTGGCATTATCCCTTGTCGATCCCAACCAGGTGATTGACGCCGCCATCGCCCATGCCAGCACCCAGCTTCGACAGAAAAACATCCTGCTGCGCCTCGACTTGCCGGATAAACTGCCTCCCCTGAATGCCAACCTGGAAACTATCCAGCGCGCTCTGGAGGGGCTGTTACAAAATGCAGGCGGGTCTACCCCCCAGGGAGGGGAGATCGCCTTCAGCGCAAAACTGCAGGGTGATGAAAGCCAGCCGCAGTACCTGCTTCTCCAGGTGACCGACCAGGGCGGCGGCATCCCCGCAGAGCATGCCAGCCGCCTGTTCTCCCCCCTGCCGCATCTCGAGCAGGAACCCATCCCGGGCACCGGCGCCCAGAGCGCCGAGCTCACCATCATTAAAATATTAATTGAAAACCTGGGCGGGCGCATCTGGGTGGATAGCCGCCCGGGCCTTGGAGCCACCTTCAGCGTGCTGCTCCCCGTCGCTTCTGAACCTGTCATCGCCGGGCTGCCTCCCGATGAGGATTTCGGAGATCTGTCCGAATGAGCGCTCTGCGCCAGGCTGTATTTGGTATTCTCGCGGCCCTGCTCTCCTCAGCCATTCTCATTGGCAGCCTCTTACTGGCGCTGGTTGAAAGCGGCCACAAGCTGGCCCAAGCCATACCGCCTACCCCCTTGCCGCCGGTGAACACACCCCGAGTCGGAGAGCCCACCTTCACCGCTTCCCCAACGTCCACCTCGCAAGCCACCCAGATGTGCCCCCCGCCTGCCGGCTGGATGCAAATTGAATCGCTTCCCGGCGATACGATTGCCTCAATCGCTCTGACCTACGGCATCTCCCCAGAAGCTCTACGTCAGGCAAATTGTGATTATGTGGGCAACACTATCCCTTCGCTCACCTATCTGAACGTCCCCGGCCCCACTTCCACCCCCACGCCTACAGCCACAGACACCGCTACTCCAACCAGTGAGCCTACTTCCACGCCACGCCCTGCCCGCACTGCTGTGCAACAACCGGTCTGCAGTGGGCCTCCTTCTAGCTGGGTGGTGTATATTGTCCAGCGTGGCGATACGCTTTACAGCATTGCCACCTCGCGCGGCATCACCGTCGCCGAGCTGAAAAGCGCCAACTGCCTGGATTCCGATCTCATCCGGGTGGGACAGCACCTGTACGTGCCCTTTGTTCCCACTCGTGTTCCGTCGCCAACACCGCCTCCGCCGGCAACGACCGAGCCACCGCCAGCGACGACCGAGCCACCGCCAGCGACGACCGAGCCACCGCCAGCGACGACCGAGCCACCGCCAGCGACGACCGAGCCTCCGCCAGTTACGACTGAGCCTCCGCCGGCGACCACCGAGGCGCCGGCGAATCCCGGCGCTGGCGCTACGCGTTCTGTGATCTTCCTACCTCGAGAAAAGCGTTGATCCTCCGACTCAAGCCTCCCCAATTTGCGCTGGTTCTCCTGGCGTTTCTGCTTGCTGCTTGTAGTGGTTCAAGCCTGAGCGGCGCCCCGCTCTCAGTTTCCTCCTACGCAGCCTCCACGCCGCTTGCCCCGCGCTATCAGGTGCCCCCAAACGCCACGCCCACCGCCACCCCCTTCCAACCCCTGCCACCCACGCCCGTCTACGTGCCGCCGGAATTTCCCACCGTCACCCCGCTGCCGCCCGCCGTCGAGCAGCCCCCAAGCCCGGCGGCGCCTGCCGGACCGGTTGAGCGACCCAAAGACCAGGTCAATATCCTGCTCCTCGGCTCCGACGCCCGCCCGAAAAGCTCCATCTTCCGCACCGACACCATCATCCTGGTCAGTTTGAACCCCTCGTTGGGCACGGTCAACATGGTCTCTTTCCCGCGCGACCTGTATGTCAACATCCCCGGCTGGGGCATGGATCGCATCAACACGGCTTGGGCTCGCGGGGGATTTTCCAAGCTGGCGGATACCTTTCAACATAACTTCGGTGTGAGACCGGAGCATTATGTCCTGATCAACTTTTCTTCTTTCAAGATGATTATCGACAGCCTGGGCGGCTTGGATGTCAACGTAGGCGACCCACTCACCGACTATTATCGCGGCCGCCAGATTACCATCTCACGCGGCGAAAAGCGCATGGACGCCGACATGGTCCTCTGGTATGTCCGTTCGCGCAAAACCTCCAACGATTTCGCCCGCAACCGCCGCCAGCAAGAAGTCATCCAGGCCCTTGCCGCCAAACTGCTCAGCCTGGATGCCGTCCGCCGCGCTCCGGAGCTTTACGCCATCTACAGCGACAGCGTCACCACCGATATGCGCCTGGCTGAGATGCTCCCTTTCCTGCCTCTAGCCGCCCAGCTCTACGATACCTCCCGCATTCACCAGTATTACATCACCCCCAAGCAGGTCTACAATTGGATTACGCCCAGCGGAGCCATGGTGCTGGTGCCCGATAACGATGCGGTGTTGAAGGTCGTGCGCAAAGCGCTCAGCGGTCAGTAGCCCGCTCAGGCATGCAGAATACGGGATTCTGGAGAACAACGATATGCCCGTGCAAGGAAAAGGCTATTTTATCTGGAGAATACGCGACTGCGAGCGAGGCGATGTCAATGCCATTGCCAATCTCGCCCAGCAAGCTGGCTTTAGTCACCTGCTGATCAAAATCGCCGACGGCAAATACAGCTACAACGTCACCAGCACCGGCGCCGACCTGGTGCCGCCACTGGTGCGCGCCCTGCAAGCCCGCGGCATCCAGGCTCTCGGCTGGCATTATGTTTATGGCGACGATCCGATTGCAGAAGCCAACATGGCCATTCAGCGCGTGCGGCAAACCGGTGTGGAGGGCTATGTCATCGACGCCGAGCGCGAGTATAAAGTCCCCGGCAAAGATGGCGCCGCAGCCACTTTTATGAGCCGCTTGCGCCTCAGCCTGCCAGCTTTCCCCATAGCCTTGTGCTCTTACCGCTTTCCCTCTTACCATCCGCAGTTGCCCTGGCGAGTATTCCTGGAGAAATGCGACTATAACATGCCCCAGGTATACTGGCAGTCCAACCACAACCCCGCCGACCAGCTCACCCGTTCGGTGAATGAGTTTCAAAATATCGCCCCCTTCCGCCCCATCATCCCGGTGGGCTCTGCTTACAAGGCAGGCACCTGGGCAGCCACACCCGCAGACGTGGTCAGCTTCATGCAGACCGCCCAGTCCCTGAATCTGGCTGCCGCGAATTTCTGGGAATGGGCTCACACCCGTCTCTACCTGCCTGAGGTGTGGACGGCGATCCGCGATTACCCCTGGGAGAGCGCTCAGCCGCCACAGGATATCGCCGAGCAATTGATCTCCGTGCTGAACAGCCACAACCCCGAGCAGGTCGCCAGCCTGTATACCCCCACGGCCGTGCACGTCAGCGCGGCGCGCAGCGTTCAGGGCGCGGCTGCCATCCGCCTCTGGTATCAGACCTTGTTCAACCAGGTGCTCCCTGATGCCACCTTCAACCTCACCAGCTATACGGGAGCAGGCTCCTCGCGCCAGCTGAACTGGACAGCCAGTTCGCCAAACGGCCGGGTTGATAACGGCAGCGACACCCTTGCCTTAGCTGACGGCAAGATCGCCTACCACTTCACTTCCTTCACTGTTTCCTGAAAAGCACCCGTCTGCCCTGAACCTGACACAAGCGCCCTCCGACACCTGTGAGTAAGGGTTGTTACGCGCTCAGCTCGATGGAGCTGCGGCGCTCCATTACGGCGCTGACTGACGCCAGACCGCCTACTGCCGAAAATGCCTTCACCATACGACTTGACGGTGTGATACATAAGGGTGAGGAAACGAATATAATCATAGGACAGATAGCCTACTGGCTGACATCGGCGTGGGTTTCGGTTGATGACCTGCTCAGAATGGCGGAGTC
>DATEDC010000073.1:0-2998 GCA_035286585.1 Anaerolineales bacterium | reverse complement strand
GCGAGGGGTTACAAGCCCCAGGTGCCTGAGGTGAAAATCATGAACGAGGCCTTCTTGCGCGAGGTGCGCCTGTGGGGCCGGGCCTACGAGCTCGGCCTGATGGCCGAGATGAAGCTGCGCACCGGTGACCTGTTCAGCGATTTAGACCTGGGGATCAAAATGATCTCCCACAGGAAGTTCCCCTTCCTGCCCCACCCGGCGCGCCGCCCGGCTAAAGTCCGGCCTCACCCCGATGCGGCGAACGCGCTGGCCTATTATCCGGGCTGCTCGCTGCACGCCACCTCGCCGGAGTTCGATCATTCGACCCGGGCGGTCTGCCAGGCTTTGGGCATGGAGCTAATTGAGCCGCGCGGCTGGGTTTGCTGCGGCAGCAGCGCAGCCCACCGGGCTGACCCTGGAGCAGCCTTACGCCTGCCCCTGGAGAACCTGGTCCTGATCGAGCAAAGCGGCTTCCAGGAGGTCGTCATGCCCTGCGCCGCCTGTTTCAACCGCCATAAAACCGCCCTGCACGAGCTGCGCCGGCACGGCGAGCGCCACGTTGGCGAGCGCCACGTTGGCGAGCGCGCAGCCAGCCCGCCTGAGCAGTCTGGCTACGCTTATCAAGGCAGCGTGCGTGTCAGCAGCCTGGCGGAGAGCATCCACAACCGGGTGGGCCTGGAGGGCGTCGCTGCCAAAGTCAAGCAGCCCCTGCATGACCTGCGCCTGGTTTGCTATTACGGCTGCCTGCTCACCCGCCCGCCCGAGGTGACTGGCTCCGCCCACCCCGAGAACCCCACTGAGCTGGACGAACTGATGGCTGCCCTGGGCGCGCAGGTGCTCGATTGGTCCTACAAGACTACCTGCTGCGGCGCAGCCCACTCCCTCACCCGACCGGATATCGTCCTTAAGCTGAGCGGCGACCTCATCCAGCACGCCCGCCAGGCTGGCGCCGAGGCGATTGCCGTCGCCTGCCCGCTCTGCCACACCAACCTGGACGCCCGTCAGTTCCAGATGAAGCTGGCAGAGCCGATGCCGGTCCTGTTCTTCACCCAATTGATGGCGGTCGCTTTTGGGCTGCCGGAAAAGGCAGCCAGCCTGAACAAGAATCTGGTCGACCCGCGACCGATGTTATTCGCCAAAGGAGTGATTGGCTTATCGTGACCGTTTCGCCTTACCTTAGCGTCTGACGATCTGCCCTCGACCAGCGCCTCTCAGGAGACCGCACCATGCTATCCCTGCACCCCGACCTCGAGCGCATCCTCATCCCCGCCGAGAGCATCCAGCGGCGGGTGGTCGAGCTCGCCCAGCAGATATCGCATGATTTCCAGGGGGTAGACCGGCTGTACCTGGTGGGCATCCTCAAAGGGGCGTTCATCTTCCTGGCTGACCTGGCCCGCCACATAGAGGTGCCCCACAGCGTGGACTTCATGGCCCTCTCCAGCTATGGCAAGACCACCACCTCCGGCGCGGTGCGCATCATCATGGACCTGCGCGAGCCGGTGGAGGGGCAGCACCTGATGATCGTCGAAGATATCCTGGATACCGGGCACACCCTCAGCTACCTGTACCGCACCCTCAAAGAGCGCAACCCGGCCTCCATCCACACCTGCGTGCTGGTGCGCAAGAAAAGGGAGAGCCTGGATGTGCCCGTGGATTACCTGGGCTTTGAGATCCCGGATGTTTGGGTGGTCGGTTACGGGCTGGATTACGCCGACAGGCACCGCACCCTGCCCTATATCGCCGAGCTAAAGCGCAGCGGCGAGAATTAGGTTGACAGTAATATCCTGGAAATACCCGTCTCCTGTGAGCCTCTATTCCCCTTGCGCCTGCTCAAACAACGCCTGCGGGCTCAGGCGGGTAATGCCTTCGATCTGGTCGAAATGCTCGTCGGTCGAGATGATAGTCGTCAAATCGTTGTTTTGCATCACCGCCGCGTGGAGTACGTCCCGGGCAGTCACCCCGCCCGCCGCGTAGCGCTCGAACAGTGCCAGCGAGCGCCGGGCATCGGCCAGAGTAACCGGCAACACCAACGGCACCAGGCTCAACAGCTCGGAAGCCAGCGCGACAGCTAACCTCCAACGCTTCAGCGCCCCATAGCGATACAGAATCTCCTGGACGATCTCGGCATCGATCGCGACAGCCATGCGCCCGTTGGCGATCTCCCCGAGCACCCATGCGCACGCCTGCCGGTAAGCGTGGGGCTGCCCTGCCGCGTACATCGGAACGTTCACGTCCAGGAAGAACACCTGGCTCATTCGACCGCCCCGCGCTCGATCTCGGCTTCCATTTCGGACCAATCGGCGACCGGGGCCTCAAGGGCGAGCAGCCGCTCCAGGGCGGCCTGTCGCACTTCCAGGAGCTTTTTCTCGAAGTACGTTTTTACTACCGCTTCACGCACCAGCGCGCTGATCGGTTGCCCCGTCTTTTGAGACAGCTCGAGAAGGAGAGTATACTGCTCTTCGGTCAGCACCGCCTGTACTCGATGGGTATATAGCGCCATAGTTTCTCCAATTTTATAGTATCAATATGATACTATCAATTATATACTACTGATATTATACTACTAACAACGTGATTTTCAAACCCGATGGCAGCCAGAACCAGACCTGACGAGTCTTCTTAGAAGTGCTGCCAGAACTCCCCCACAGTAACCCATGGTTCCCCGCCGCTTGGTCCATACCTGAGACTCGTCAGGTCTACAGATGTTCGGTTGAATCCTTTATGACTATACCATCACCTTCTGGACACCCATAAATTCAAGCACTCTTGGAACTCCCTAACCAACCTTAAAAAATTCCACTTTGACGCTTTTGCAATTGCCTTCTTGAGTTTCTTGATGTAAGATAAGCTGAGCGCCCGGAGTCGCTGAAAGCGAGCGCGCGGCGCGGCCCACGGTTGAGCCAATCAACTTCGACCCGGTTCAAAATAAGGAGCGCCTGGGAAATGCCTCGGATCAACGCGGTCTGGATCGAAAAGGTTTTGAACCACAAGGTCTTCACCAGGCGCTGGATCTATGCCT
>DATEDC010000072.1:0-4381 GCA_035286585.1 Anaerolineales bacterium | reverse complement strand
GATGCCAATGGATCGGTAATATTAGATTGTTGACCTGGGTAGCGATTGCTTTGTCGGGGTAGCTATTGCAGCTTTCATGAGCATCCAGGCGGGTTTAATCAGACAATTCTGCTCAAGAAAGCCTTCGTCATTATAGCAAATATTGCGACGGAAATCCAATTAAGATCCGCTTAACCTGATCTCATTTGACACCGCGCGAACAAACGTTGTAAACTAAGAGCAGCCATGGATGAACCCCTGCTGCAAACGAAACTCGCCCCCCCGCTGGCGCTGGAGAGGGTTGTGCCGCGCCCGCAATTATTGGCGCGTTTGAACCACGAATTCACTCATCCACAAGGCTTCAGCCGGAAGCTGACCCTGTTCTCCGCCCCCGCCGGCTACGGCAAATCCACCTTGGCGATCGACTGGCTGCGCCAATCCGGGCTGACTTTTGCCTGGCTGGAGCTTGAGGAGAGCGATAACGACCCCTCTCGTCTGCTAACGTACCTGATCGCTGCTTTCCAACAAGTGGATAAACAGATCGGCAGCCGCCTCCAGGCGATGCTGGTGACCCCGCAGGCGCCTCCCTATGAAGCCTTGCTGACCGCGCTGATCAACGACATACAAGCGCAGGGTAAGCCGGTCATTTTAGCCCTGGACGATTACCATGCCATCCAGGTGGCGGCCATCCACAAGCTGGTGGGCTTCCTGCTGGAGCACCTGCCAGATTGCCTGCACCTGGTCATCCTGACTCGCGAGGAGCCACACCTGCCGCTGCACCGCCTGCGCGCCCGCGGCCAGATGATCGAGATACGCCAGGAGGACCTGCGCTTTTCACCCGGCGAGGCGAGTGTCTTTTTCCACGAAGTGATGGGCTTTCGTATCGACCCGCTGGATGTAGAAGCCCTGACCCGCCGCACCGAGGGCTGGATCGCCGGGCTGCAACTGGCGGCGCTTTCTCTGCGCTCATCTCCAGACGCGCATGCCTTCGTCCAATCCTTCACCGGCAGCAATCGCTTCGTTTTGGACTACCTGTTCGAGGAGGTCTTTCAGCGCCAGCCCCCTGAGGTGCAATCGTTCCTGCTGATTACTTCGGTCCTCGAGCGGCTGACCGCCCCCCTATGCGACGCACTGAGCGGGCGCGACGACGGTCAGGCCCAGCTGGAGGCGCTCGAAAAGGCCAACCTTTTCGTCGTCCCGCTGGACCCCACCCGGCGCTGGTACCGCTATCACCGCCTGTTCGCCGACCTGCTGCGCCACCAACTGCGCAAAACAGGGACGCACTCCGAAAGCAAGCTACACCAGCAGGCGAGCCGCTGGTATTGGGAGAATGGCTTCCCAGCCGAAGCGGTGGTGCACGCCATGCAGGCAGAGGACTGGGAGTCAGCCGCCAGCCTGGTCCTTGCCTGCAGCGATGAGCTACTCAAGCGCGGCGAAGCCGTCACGCTGGCGAACTGGTGCATTAAGCTGCCCATTGAATTCCTTTCTTCAAATCCTGACCTGAGCATGTCCTACGCCTGGGCACTGATGCTCACCAGCCAATTCGCGGCGGCAGGGGCCAACCTTGATCGAGCGGAGGAGGCAGCGCACGGCGAGCGAGCCACTCTGGGTGAAGTGGCTGCAGCGCGGGCGTTCCTGGCGCAATCCACCGGCGAGATCCAGCGCATGGTGGAGCTTTCCCACCATGCCCTTGTGCTGCTGCCCCCGGAAAACCTGTCCAGCCGCGGCCTGGTCTCGTTGAACCTGGGCCTGGCCTACTGGCACATCGGACGCCTGTCCGAAGCGGAGCAGAACCTGAACGAAGCACTGCCAGCCTGCCGGCAGACCGGCAACGCGTACGGCGCGGGGATGGCAGGCGTGTTCCTCGCCCGCACGCAGGCGGTGCGCGGTCGCCTGCGCCAGGCGGCGGAAATGCTGAGGGAGCTGGCCCAGGCAGATGAAGGGATAACCGCCAACCCGCTGCTTCACCTGGACCTGGCCAGCCTGGATTACGAATGGAACAAATTGGAGGGCGCTGATCGCCACCTGGGACGAGCCCTGGAGAGCAGTCGCTCGAGCGGCAACCTGGAATTCGAGGTTAGTGCCTGCCTGCTCCTGGCGCGGCTGCGCCTGGCTCAGGGCGACCCGGCTGGCGCAAGCCAGGCGCTGGAGAGTGCCCAGCAACTGGAGGGAGCCAGCCCGCTGCCCCTACGCACCCACAACCGCCGGCTGGACATGCTGGCTTTCAGCGCCCTGTGGAGGGGGGATTTGGAGGCCGCGGGCAGGCTTGTCGCAGAATTGACACCCAACACGGACGCCCACCCGTTTTATCGCACCCTGAGCCTGACGCCGGCGCGTTTTGCCCTGGCCTGCGGGGATCAAGCTGGCGCTGCCAGCTTATTGGACGCCGCCGTCCGGACCGCCCGCGAAAACGGCTGGATATACGGGCTGATCGCCGCCCTGGCCCTGCAAGCCCTGGCGGTGCCAACGCCCGACCAGGCCTTGAAATGCATAAGCGAGGCGCTGGCGCTGGCCCAGCCCCACGGCTTTATCCGCACCTTCGTCGAAGCCGGACCGCAACTCGTACCCCTTCTGCAAGAGGCTGCTCGGGGCGGGGTTTTACCTGGCTACGTAGGGGAAATCCTGGCTGCTTTTCCGGCAAAAAGCGCCACCAGGGGAAAGATGATCCTCCAGGGAGAGCACATCCTGGAAGCGCTGAGCGAGCGCGAGCTGGAGGTGCTGCGCCTGATGGTTGCCGGGCTGTCCAACCGCGAGATCGCTCGCAAGCTGGTGCTGAGCCTGGGCACGGTCAAGACCCACCTGCACAATATCTACGCCAAGCTGGAGGCGCGCAACCGCCTTCAGGCGGTCGAGCGGGCGCGCGAGCTGGGACTGCTGTAGACCCTCACAATGATTGCAGTCGCTCCAGGAACTGGCGCGCGGTCAGGACTGGAATTTCCTGATAAACCCCCAAATCTAGTAAATGATGGTCGCCGCTCACGATCACCTCCGCCTGATCGTCTAAAGCGCAGGCCAGGAACATCTCGTCCTTGGGATCAGCCGGGACACTACCAGCGACATCCGCACTGCCCGGCACCAACAAGGCATCATGCTCAATGAGCGAAATCACCTGGTCGATCTCCGCATCGGTCAGAGGGTACTTTCTGTGAATGCGTGGATAGCGCAGGACAGCGCGAATCTCGGCAACGATCGCCGGGGAACTGAGCAGCAAAAAACGCCGCTCACGCCAGGCGTTCAATATTTCTGCTGTCGCTCCCTGGCGGCTTAAGATACCGCTGACGATCACGTTGGTGTCGATCACGACGCGCAGCATCGCCTACTCTTCAGGGGAGGTCCGCTTTCCTCACCGCGTCAATCGCCTGACTGACTTCTTCTTCGCTCTCCTCTTCGGGAATTTCCGGCAGCTTGCTGCGGATTCGGTCTAAAATTTGAAAGCGCGCTTCCCGTTCAGCGACAAGCTGTTCGTAAACTTCAACAGGAATGAGCGCTACCATGGGCTTACCCGAGCGCTCGACGATGGCAACCTCTCCGCCGTAACCCACGCGACCAAGTAAGTCAGCAAAACGCCTGCGGGCTTCACGCGCCCCGATGACGATAGTCATAGTACACCTCCAGCAGTGGTCAAAAAGCAGTATAACAAAATGTGTTCATAATGTCAATAACAATTATTGTGTACACAATGATACCTATACAGTCGTGAATGGTGCGTTCAACGAACGAACGCACCCTACCGGTTAAAATAAACCCCCCAAATCGACCGGACGGTAGATGACAGCCGAGACGTACCCTGCTATATTGCAAGCAGTTGTTCCGCCCAATTCCCAATTTAACCTAAAGGAGGAAGAAATGAACGTATCAAGACTCATCTGGGGGATCGTCTGCCTGGTGCTGGCCGGGGGGCTGGGAGTGCTCAACATCGTCTTGCCCCCCGAAAGCCTGATGTTCCAGGTTGGCGATACCAACATGCCCTGGCTGCCGGTGATCATCCTGGGGGTGGTAGGACTGGTTTTGCTGGCTGGCGCCGGGCGCAGTGAAAGCGAGGCGACTCAAAATGTCGCCCAGACCCAGCATAAACAAACCATCAACCAGGAAAAAGCCGCCCTGAACAAGCGCCTGGAGTCAATTGCCTGGGGGCTGTTCCTGGTGATGCTGGGTGGGAATCTGCTGGTGCCCAACGACCGGGTGCCCAACGGTGTGTGGTCCATCGGGCTGGGGCTGATACTATTGGGATTGAACGCTGCCCGCTACTATAACAAGGTCCGGATGAGCGGCTTTACCACTTTCCTGGGCATTCTCGCCCTGCTTGGTGGCCTCACCGAACTGATCTGGAAGCTGGACATAGAAGGGGCACTGCTGCTCATCATCCTGGGTGGATACCTGATCCTCAAGCCGTGGTTCGAGA
>DATEDC010000071.1:0-7607 GCA_035286585.1 Anaerolineales bacterium | reverse complement strand
ACGTGCTCCAAGTCTCTGGTTTGCTGCACCAAGTGTTCATGCACTTGTTGACAGCGCCGTCCGGCTCGCTCCTGCCAGTCCATCACCGTACGTTCGTCCAGATGAAAGGCGGCGACGATGGCCTGCAGCGGACAGCCGTGGGCAATCAGGGTCACTACGATGACCATCCAATCCGCCGGATGGTGCAGCCGGTAAAACGGCGTACCCACCGTGGCGGCAAAGGTCTTACCGCATATTTTGCATTGGTAACGTGCTTCTTTCCGGCTGTGAACAACGATGTTGTTCTCGCCAACTTTGCCCCTTGCGGGGCAGGCCATATTCGGGCAGAATTGTTCTCGAGGGTCCATGTGGCTTGCTCTTGTAAGGTGTTGGGACCTTTAGAGTGCCACAGGACCTTCATTTTTTCAACCTCCACGGTTTATTGGAGTGCTACCCCGAACAAAGCGCCCGCCAAATAACTGACGATAGGGTTCAAACGGACAGGTATCCGGCTTACCAGAAAACCTGCTACAAGGCCTGCTGCGCCTCCGGAGAGTAAGCTGACCATATACCAGGCGACCAAAAAAAGTGGTTCCAGCAAACCGGGTCTGAAGTTCAGTGAGGCGTAGACGGAAGCCAGTAAAGCAATGATGGCTCCAGCAACCAGCCCGTTCCTATAGTGGGGTTTCAATTGCCCTTCTCTCAGCATCGGTGTGTCCTTTCTAGCCATAACCTGGCTTCAATTTAGCTAAGCTGCCTAGTCGAAAATCGCGCTCTTCTCATTATACGACACCCGTCAATTTCACGCTGACCTCCCACAACCGCCCGGCGATCCCCTCGTCGTAGGACTCGGGGGAAGAAGCCACCGCCCTCTTCTGGATGAAATTTATAGCAAATTTTATCTTTCACGAGCTTTTCTCATGTTCTCCGGCCTGTCGACGCTCTTGTCCTACCATCCATACCAGGAACGCCCCGTGTATCGCGCCAACCACGAACCCCGCCAGGAGCAGGGTGCCGCCCATGATCAGGGCAGCTTGCAGGAGTGGCTGCCCTTTTTGAGCCGCGTCGATCCCCCAGAAGATGACCGGCATGCCCCCCAGCCAGGCCAGCATGTTGGCGGGCATCCACCACCCGGCGCGTTCGAGGTGCTTCCGCAAGACCAGCAATTGCGCGAAGGACAGCACTGCTCCCCCAACCATCCCAAGCCCGCCAGCCAGCAGCAGCACGATCCACTGTGGTGGTTCGGATACGGTGGTCTGGGAGGCTTGTTCGCCCAGGTTCATGATTGTAGAGGGTAGATAGCCCAAGATATAAGCGAGCAGAGCGCCGGCCAGGGTAGCCAGCCACCATGCCCGGCGGGTGAGGGTGCGCAACCAGGGGTGCATCGCCCACCACTGCGCCAGGCCAACCACTGTGGCTTCGATCACGCCGCTGAGGACGGCGATCAGGAATGAAACCAACACAAAACCAATTTCACTTTGCATTTCCAGGCGCGAGATGGCGTAGCCTCCAACCGCCAGCGTCGCCCCCAGGCCGAACACTTCGCCAAAGGCATTCGCCTCCACCCAGCGCAGCCAGAGAGCTCTTCCATCCAGATTCTTCATCACTCCTCCTCCGCAATTTTATCCGTAGTTGTTGCATTTCTCAGCCACCCCGCCGAACTCGTATTCATTTAGTAGTATAGAATAAAAATATTTAGGCGCAACAAGTTTTTGGCCGAATCACGCAAAGGCCCTTGCTGGACTAATCCTGCCAGGGCCTATTCGCAGCAGATTGAATTCGAGAGGCAAATGGAATTAAGTTAACCTGACACTTTCAGAACATGCTACGCGGAAAAATGTGGAGAAGGCGGATTTTTCTATAGTTTGGGATTCAGAACTGGAACCAGCCCGAATCCGCCCACACCACGACCTCTGGTTGGCCTTCAAACATGCGGGCAAATTCAGCCGCCAGGTTGGGGTCGCTGTACAGTTTTTGGATGCTCTCCAGGTTGTCCCATACATCGATGGCAAAGAATTCGTTATTGTTTTGGATGTTCAAGTAAGCCTGGTGGCTGGTGTTACCCATCGACCTGCCCATCGGGGATACCTTTTGGACAGTGTCATCGTGGGCAGCCTGCGCCTGTTCCACGCTGCCTTTCAGATTGCCGCGCACGGTTACAATGTATTTCATGATCAACCTCCTGATTGGATAAGGGATTTGTATTTCTAACCCATATGACGACATTTCAACGCGATTCTGCGCGCGATGGCATAAATTCGATATAATTTGTCCATCATGATTTCCCCCGCTCAAAAGGGCGATACACCCAGGGTTGATCACCTGGCGGCTGCCAGGTCGGGCGATAAGGCGGCTTTTGGTGCATTGGTCGAGCCTCATCGCCGCGAGTTGCTGACCCATTGCTACCGCATGCTGGGCTCATTTCAGGATGCCGAGGATCAGGTGCAGGAAACTCTGCTGCGCGCCTGGCGAAGGCTGGATACTTATGAGGGCAGGGCTTCCTTCCGCGCCTGGCTGTACAAAATCGCCACCAATGCCTGCCTGGACGCCTTGAAAAAGCGTTCCAGGCGTGCCCTGCCGCCTGACCTGCGCGCGGCCTCTGATCCGGGCGAGCCAATCTTGCCCCCCGTCATGGATCCAATCTGGCTCGAGCCCTTCCCGGATGACTTGCTGGCTCCTTCGGCTGCCAACCCCGAGGCCCGTTACGAGGCGCACGAAAGCATCACCCTGGCCTTCATGACCGCCTTGCAGAGGCTGCCCCCTCGCCAGCGCAGCGTGCTGCTTTTCTGCGACGTGCTGGATTGGCCTGCCCCTGAGGTGGCCAGTTTACTCGAGACCACGGTGCCTGCTATAAATAGCGTACTCTACCGGGCGCGTTCGTCGCTTTCGAAAAATTACACTGCTCAAAATTACCGGGATTATCGCCTCGCTCGGGAGAAGGAGAGAACCGGGGAGCTGCTGCGCCGCTACGTCCAGGCCTGGGAGTCAGCCGATATCGATGCCCTGGTTGCCCTGCTCAAAGAGGATGCAACCTTCCCCATGCCCCCACTGCCTTTGTGGTACAAGGGGCGTTCCGCCATCAGAGCGTTTGTTTCAGCGGTGATCTTATCCGGAGAGGCGCGGGGTCGCTGGGCTTTGCATCCGCTGAAAGCCAACGGGCAGCCCGCCTACGCCTGGTATCGCCGGGATGACTCAAGCGGTAAGTATCAGGCCTACGCCATCCAGGTGCTCACTATCCAGGACGAGTTGTTGTCGGATGTGACCACCTTTGGCTATCCCCAGCTTTTTCCTCACTTTGGGTTAGCCCTGGAATTATAAGCAGTCTATTAGTGATTGATGCCCCTTGGCGAAAATATCCATGCTCTGCTGGAGCTCCAGCGCGGGGTTGCTCAAAACCTCACGTATCTCGCCATAGACATGCTGATCACGGCAAGCGCCATCAGGGCCATCCCCCAGTTGCCCAGCGAGGATAGCCGCTTTCCCAGTGCCTGCATCTCGCTGGCCTGCTCGGGGGTGGGTGGGCCTCCCTGGGCTTGAATCGTCTTTCCAAGGGCGCCCATCTGGCTGAAGACGCCCCGCACCAGAAGGACCACGATGACCCAGGCGATTACCCCCGCAAGGCCGCCGATCGTCAGGACCAGGCCATATCCACTCTGCAGGAAGCTCAGGCGGAAACCCGAGAGGATATAGTACAAAGCCAGGCCAGCCAGCAAATTCAAGGTTGCCGATGCATATACATACGTGGTCAGGCGGGTTTTCTGCACCATAAACTGGTTCACTTTCTGACCTTCCGAGCCAGTTGCGCGCACGCTTGGCTGCACGAAGAGCAGATTGAAAAAGGCTGCCCCGACCCATAGCACGCCGGCGAAGATGTGGATGATACGCAATAGGATGATCAGGATTGCCATGGGTTTATTCCTTTGGATGAATTTGGCGGTTTGCCGAATCGATCTTATTCGGAGATAATAAACCCATATAGTCTTGTTGTCAACGGATACTTTTCGTAGTAATCCTATCTTCCCGCGTTTACCTCGGCCGGCGGCCAGGGGATTTCCACCCAGCGTGTATAGCCGTGCTTCTCCACGTAATACACCCGCCCGTGCGAGGGTTCCGCGCAGCCGGCTTCATCCCGCAAGGTGAAGATCGGCTCGTAGGGACCGATCGGAGTGAAGACGAGCTGGCCATCCAGGCAGACCCAGGCTTCGATCAAGTATGGTGTTTGGGCGGTCTCATCCCCGGCGCGCAATTGGATGGCATTCCAACTGATGGTTACATTGTCCCCCTCCCGGGTTGCCCAGACGCCTGTTGGCGGCCCGTAATACGGCGACTGGGGCAGCGGGATGTAGGTTGGCGCAACGCTCATCACATCTCCCTTAACATCCATCAGCGAGGCCTTGACCCAGCAGGGGTTGCTCCCACCGATAGCCCGGATCAGGATCCAGGTGCCCAGGTCGTTGCGCCCGATGACCTCCATGTTGCTGCCCATCACCAGCCCGTACTTATAGAGATAAGGCGCGCCGGGGCCGTAGCGGCAGTTAGCCCGCACCAGCACCTCGACGCGCAGGATGGCGTAGGTGGGGGTCAGCGTGGCGGTGGGTGTATTGGCTGGCGTTGGCGTGATGGTAATGGTCGCTGTGGGTGTAGAAGTTGCCCTCGGTTGCTCGGTTGGTGCGGTGGTGGCTGTCGCGGCAGGGGTGATACTCGCGGGGGGTTCGGTGGGGCTCAGCGGAATCGGATTGGCATTGGCTACCCCAGAGCAGGCAGCACTGGATAGGGTTATAATCACCCATACCCAGAGGAGCAGATTCGAGAAAGGTAGTTGTATTCGCGTCTTTTCCATGCCAGCCGAGGCATATTATAGATGGAGCACACAGGCTGGCAGGTTACAGTCCTGTTAAGCAGCGCCCCCGTTCTGGATCGACACCGCCGATGCAAAATGCGCGACCATAATTCCGCGCTGGCGTGGGTTGACGCTCGGGTTTGGCTGGAGTGAAATACCTTTTACGTCCCCGGGTAGCGCTGCTGCAGGTGGGCTTCCATGGCTGCCTCGCCAGACTGCAGAATGGGCGCCATGCGTTCGGCGGTCAGGTCAAACTCCAGGATCCCGTAGCCCTTAGCTGGCAGCCGGCAGACCATGTGCTTGTGAGTGTCCATAACGGATTTGTCGTGGGCGCCTAGCAACGTTTCAGCCATTCCTTGCAAGCGCAGCATCATCTCACCCAACACATCTGAGCGCTCCAGGAACGAGGGCGCGCCAGATGCGATCTTCTGGGTGTCTTCCGCTCCGGGTACCGGAGAGGCGTCATCTAACAGCAGGCCGATCACCTGGTCGGAGGCAGAGCCTTTCCCCATGATTTCTTCCACCTCTTCATCGTCAGAAACGAACAGCTTGATGGGAAAATTTGAAAGTAAACCGCCATCCACAACCACGTGGCCACTCAGGTTTCGCCCGCGGTATAAGCCCCATTCAGGGCGCCAGATCACCTCCTGCCAGACCAGGGGACAGCTCATGGACATGCGCACTGCCCAGACCGTTGGGCAGTCGGGGGCGGTGTGGTGGTTCAGCACCAGCATCTCTCTTCCGGTGGTGTCCGTCGCCACCACCGATAAGTCTCGCCCGGCTTGTTGGTAGAATTCCTTTAGAGTTGTATTGCCGAGCTCTCGACCGCCAGCATCCAGCTTTTCGCGCAAGTAGGACAGCAAGTTGTCGCCCATGTACCAGCCGCCGAACTCGAGCAAGGAGATCAGGTGCCGGGTCAGGTTTTTCTCGAGCAAGCCTGCCACCATCTTATCGACGACTGGCTCGATCAGGTTGGGTACCAGGGGATTGTCGAGTTCTACCTGTATCCAGTTGCGCAGGCTGTCGTTCATGGGCGAGTTCTCGTCAAACTCGGGCACCTGCAGAAAGCTGGCAAAGCGCGAGTGGCCGTCCGGCGTGCGCTCGTTGATGGCTGCCATGCATTCATCCGCGTTGTATCCTGCTGCTACCAGCAGGGCAGTGATCGAGCCAGCCGATGTCCCGATCACACGCCGGGCAGCGTGCCCGTGTCTTTCTAACGCCTGCAGTGCGCCGACAAACGCCAAGCCTTTGGCTCCGCCGCCCTCGAATACCAGGTCAAATTCCATCGCTGTGACTCCTTGACCATTTTATAGTTGCTTTACTTAGATAGGCGCCTGTTCCTGGAATAATCCAACCCTGAATCACGCCAGATATAGTATTATACTCTCTTCCCCTATCATGGATAGAGGATATTGATAATAATTCTCGTGTTTGTTTGGTTTCACCTCCGGGGGGTGAGGTAAAGAATCCGGGAAGGAGAATGCGCCATGCTGGCGGAGCTGAAGTCAAAAATAGAAATTCGCATGCAAGCTCGCTTTAAGACCCAGGCAAACACCGCCGTCCACGAGCGCTTGCGCCTGAAGGTCATGTTCGCTGTGGCGATCCTGAAACTCTTTAATTTCATCGGTGGAGCCTGGGATATCCAGTGGCATGTGGAGATCGGGCGCGACAGCCTGTGGATCCCGCCTCACCTGGTGGTGTTATTTGCCTTCGCTACTGGCCTGGCAGTTACCCTGGCGTGGATCGCTTACGAGACTTACCTGGCGCGATCCGGGCAGCCTCAACCTCACAGCCTGCGCCTGGGACCGCTCCATGCTCCGGGGGCTGCCTTTGGGATTTGCCTGGGGTACCTGTTGGCTCTGCTTTCAGGTGGGCTGGACGAGCTCTGGCATGTGATCTTCGGCATCGATGCCACATTGTGGAGCCCGCCACACCTGTCGATCATGCTGGGCACGATGGTAGTTGATTTCAGCCTGATGCTTGGGATCGCCGCCTCCGCACGGCGGCTGGGGTACGGGTTCAGCCTGAAAAGCCCGCTCTTTTGGGGTCTGATCCTGACCGGAGCCTATGCCTTTGAGTCGGTCAATTTTCAGATGGGGGAGGCTTTCATTGTGGGCTACCGCCACGGCGGGGTGGGGCTGTACGGGCTTCTCTTCCCGATCCTGGTGGGCGCGTTCTTGCCGCTTTCCATGATCGTGTTGATCCGGCTGGCGAAACGCTATTGGGTGCTACTGGTGGCGCTTGGCCTGACCTTGCTGCTGCAGTACCTGGCGACGGGCATCACCGCGGCGGGTTTTGCCATTTTGAAGCCGGTATCCGTGATCGATGAATACGTGCTGCAAAATCCGGAGTCGACCGCCGCCAAAGCGCGTGAATTTGCCGGACTTTTAGGTTTTAACGGTCTGATCGGTTTTCACCAGGCCTGGACGATGACGCTGTGCTTCTTGCCGCTGGCCCTGGTCGCCTCCCTGGAGTTGATCCCCAATGCACCTCGCTACACGCTGGCAGCCGCGCCCGTCTTTTCGATCAGTATGGTGCTGTTCTCGTATCTTTCTTTTCAGCAGACGCCTGCCTTGAGCAATTACCCGATCGCTACCCTGGACCTGCTGCTGGCTTGCGGGATCAGCGCACTGGGAGGCCTGCTGATGGGGGGCTTGGGGATGAGGCTCAGCTCAAAAGTGGGCTGAAGCTGTTGCCCCGGCTAAAGTCGTCCTGCTGGCAGGCGACCTTCTTTCAATACCGTGACCTGCTCGTCGTTGAAGGGCGGATCCAGCAGCTCTGGGGAGGC
>DATEDC010000070.1:0-2202 GCA_035286585.1 Anaerolineales bacterium | reverse complement strand
CCCCCCGACCATCCCTCCCGGATCGAAGCCGGCGTGATCTACGCGCTGAACGAGCTGAGCGAGGAGGGCCACGTCTACGCGCCGCAGGAGCGGCTGGGTGAACGAGCGGCGGAGCTGCTGGACGTGCCCTCCGCTTTGATCCCTCCGGCGCTGGAACGGCTGGCTGGGCAGGAGCGCATCCGCACCGACCGGGTACCCTTCAATGCCGCGCACGGCGGCCCGGCGAAACCCCGCCTCGCGGGAGGCATGATCGCCGAAGATACGCCCGGTTACGGGCAACCCGCGGTGTATCTCACGCCGCTCTATCACAGCGAGGTCGGCGTCGCCGAGCGCCTGCGCCGGCTCGCGCGGGCGCTGCCCACCCGCCTGAGCGACCTGCCCCCCAGGTTCATCCGCCTGGACCCGGCTCTCTCAGTCGAGCAGCAAGCGGCGATCCGGGCTGCCTTGAGCCACCCGCTCAGCGTGCTGACCGGCGGGCCCGGTACGGGCAAGACCACAGCCCTCAAAGCCCTGATCGCCGCCCTGGATGGGGCGCATAAGCGCTACGCCCTGGCTTCTCCAACCGGCCGGGCTGCCAAGCGCCTGGCGGAGGCGACCGGTCGCCCGGCGAGCACGGTTCACCGCCTGCTGGGCTTCTCTCCCCGCGCGGGCTTCAAGCACCACGCCGAAAATCCGCTGCCGGTGGACCTGCTCGTGCTGGACGAAGCCTCCATGCTCGACCTGGTCCTGGCGAACAGCCTGCTCAAGGCGCTGGAGCCGGGCGTTCACCTGCTGCTGGTGGGGGACGTGGACCAGCTCCCCTCGGTCGGGGCCGGCGACGTGCTGCGGGATGTCATCTCCAGCGGGGTCGCCCCGGTCACCCGCCTGACGCTCATCTTTCGCCAGGCTGCCGGCTCGCAGATCATCACCAACGCTCACCGCATCAACCAGGGCCAGGCGCCGATATTTTCAAAGCAGAGCCGGGATTTTTTCCTTTTCCCCGCTGAAGAACCCGAGGGGGCCGCCAGGTGGGTCGAGGAAGTGGTTTGCCGGCGCATCCCCGAAAAATTCAGGCTGCACCCCCGCGACCAGGTGCAGGTGCTGGCGCCGATGTACCGCGGCGCGGCTGGCGTCCACGCCTTGAACGAGCGCCTGCAGGCCGCCTTGAACCCGCCCAAACCCGGAGGGGCGGAGAAGAGGCTGTTTGGGCAGCTCTTCCGCCTCGGTGACAAGGTGATGCAGGTGCAGAACAATTACGATAAAGAGGTGTACAATGGGGATATCGGCACTATCCGCGGGATCGATCTCGTCGAGCAGTCCCTGCGGGTGGACTTCGACGGGCGGAGCGTGGACTACGACTGGAGCGAGGCCGACCAGCTCGTTTTAGCTTACGCGGTCTCGGTGCACAAAGCCCAGGGCTCGGAGTTCCCCGCGGTGGTGATCCCCCTGGTGACCGCCCACTACATGCTCCTGCAGCGCAACCTGCTCTACACCGCGGTCACCCGCGCCAGGCAGTTGTGCGTGCTGGTGGGCAGCCGCCGGGCGATCGGCATCGCCGTGCGCAACAACCAGGTGGCGCAGCGCTACACCGCCCTGGACTGGCGGCTGAAGAACGAGTAAAACCCGTTCTAACGTGCCATGGGGTTGGGGGATTTCTTAATTAAAAAAAACGAGAATGAAAATTTTTGAAACGAATATCCTCCATAGAAACTGCCGCCGCAAGCGGTCGCTTCGCTCAGGGTTAACGCCGCGAGGCGGTTCGCTTATAGTATATCAGAACATTTGTGCTATCACGAGAGGGAAATGCAAAAATCACCCGGTAAAAGCTGCGCCTGCTCCCAGGCCAGCGTCCAGGAGTCGTAAGCCAGGGCTAAATTCTCCTGGTCGACCACCAGGACTTTGTCCACCCCGTCGCGGTCCTGGATGAAGAAAGTGCGCTCGGGGCGACCGTCCTCTACCACCTCGAGCGTGCAGTCCACCGGGGTGACCTCATCCCGCAGGAAGTGCCAGGCGAAGTGCGCCTCGCAGGCCGCGGTCCAGCAATTGCAGCCGCGCCGATCCAAAACGATTTTCATTGCGACCTCCTTGCTTAAATTATACATCACTGAGGCGCTGAGAACACTGAGGCGCTGAAGACGCTGAGATCGCTGAGCGCACTGAGGCGTCAGCTCCCTGAGCGCACGAAGTCGAAGGGCTTGGCACCCTCGCATCCAGGCGGGTGCG
>DATEDC010000069.1:0-5563 GCA_035286585.1 Anaerolineales bacterium | reverse complement strand
GCGCGGCGCTGGCACCAGGCAGCTCATCACAGCCACTCCGTCCAGAAAGACGGTGCACGCCCCGCACTCCCCCTCGGCGCAGCCCTCCTTCGTCCCGATCAGGCCAGCCTCTTCCCTCAGCAGCCTGAGCAGCGTTTTCTCTTGACCGCTGGTAAAGGTGCAATCCCTGCCGTTGATGCGCGTCCGAATCGGAGCCAGTTGATCGTGCGTATAACTGGTCGGCAGATCGGGCGCAGTTCCCCGGTAATCCTGCCCCCATAATAAGACCGGGTCGGGTGGGAAACCCAGTCGCTCTTCCCCCTGCCACAAACGATATAAGGCGCGCCGCGTGCCCACCCTGACCATCTCATCCCGGTAGACCCGCGAGCCGCGCACATCGTCGATCGCCCGGGAAGCCTGCATAGCCAGCTCAGCCGCCTGGTTGATGGTGGCCTCGTCGAGTTGTTTACCCCGCAGGTAATCCTCCGCCATGGGAGCGGAAACGATCGTTGGCGCCACTGCACCCAGGGTGATGCTCCCCCGCTCGATAGTTCCGCCAGCCATGGTCAGCACAACGGCGACATTGACCAGTGAAATCGCCTGCGCACGGCGCAGCCCAAGCTTGATGAAAATGCCCTTCTGGTTGCCCTGCATCGCTGGAAAGGCGATATCCACCAGCATCTCATCCGGCTGCATCACGGTTTTGCGCACGCCGGTATAGAATTCGGAGAGCGGCACCTCCCGCCTGCCTCTCTGGGAGAGTAAAGTCACTTTTGCCCCCAGCGCCATCAGGGGTGTGATCGTGTCGTTCGCCGGCGAGGCGGTGATCAGGTTTCCCGCCACCGTGCCGCGGTTGCGAATCTGGGGGGCGCCTACCTCCCAGGCAGCCTGGGCGAGCGGCAGGGCGCGCTCTACAATCAATTTGGAATCCACGCAGTGGTTGTGCGTCACCAGAGGTCCCAGGTGGATGACCTCCTCTTCGTCGAGGGTAACCCGGTCCAGTCCGCCTATGCGGGTGATGTCGATCCAGGTATCTATCCCGCTGCGCACGCCCCGCTCGACTTCCAGGATTAAATCCGTCGCCCCAGCCACGATGCGCGCCCGCTCGCCTTGTTGGGCGAGGAGAGCGAGCACCTCTTCGATGCTGGTAGCGTTGACGTACTCAGTCCACATGTTTGCTCCTAACTTAGCATGGGCGCACCATCCCCATCCTGTTTGAGCATGATAATTTCCGCCATGATGCTCACCGCGATCTCTTCAGGGGTCTCGGCGTTCAGTTCCAGGCCCATCGGCGAGCGCACTTTGTCGAGCAAAGCTCCCTCAACGCCGGCAGCCAAAAGCTGCTTACGAGTGGTTTCCCAACGCCGCCTGGATCCAATCACACCGATGTACGCCGCCGGTGAATTCAACAGGGCGGGCAAACCTGGCACATCCACATTCACACTCCGGGTGGTCAGCACCAGGTACGTCCAGGGCGTGATCTTCAGGTGTTGGGTAAGCTCAGCCAGCGGGACGGGATAAAATTCGTCGCCATCCAAAACGGCTTCCGGGGTGCAAAATTCAGGCCGATCGTCATTGACCGCAACGCGAAAGCCAAGCCACTTTCCAAGATGCGCCACCGCTTTGCCGACATGCCCGGCTCCGATCACCACCAGTACGGGTTTGGGTTGAACGGGTTCCACGTAAATCTCCAACTGGCCACCGCACACGCCGGGGTCGCCGCGCTGTGGGTCGGCCATGCTGTATTTCAACAGGCGCGGCTTGCCGTCCTGGAGCGCCTGGAGCGCCTCGGCGATCACCCGGCTTTCCATCTCGCCACCGCCAATTGTACCCAGGGTGCTGCCGTCCGGGTAGACCAGCATCTTGCTGGACGCCCGCCGTGGGGTCGAACCGTGGCTGTGGATAATGGTGCACAAAGCCCCCAGCTGGTTTTGCTGTTCGAGATCGAGCAAGGCGCGGTAGATCGACAAGCCTCAGCCCTCCAACAATCCCAGGACGACCGGCAGGAGCTGCTTTTTACGCGAGACTACGCCATCCGCCCGGAGCGTCCCATCCGGCTGGCGCGGGTAGGGCAGGTCGCTCAACTCCGCCAGCTCGTCCGTCAGCAGGAGCCAGCTCGAGCCCTCAACCACATCGCTCACCATCAGCATGGCGAAATCCAGCCCGCGCCGGTCGCGCAATGACTTGAGCGCATTCTCCAGTTCAGCCTGATGATCTCTGAGCTGCAGCATGTCGGTGACTTCCACCTGGGCAATCGCAAAGCGGAAGCCGCCCGCCTCGTACATTTTCATATCCGTGCTGACGATCTCTTCCGGATCGTGGGTCGCCAACCCCATTCCGGCGCGCAGAAGCTGTTCGCCGTAAGAGGTAATCGTTTCACCGAACAGTGGACTGCCGCGCACGAACGACCAGCGACTCAGGCGCTCAGCGGCACGGTGGTCGCGCGGCGTGGTGGTCGGCGAGGTCAGCAGCAGCGTATCAGACAGCAGCCCGGCGAGCAGCAACCCGGCCAATTGCGGCGGCGCGCTCAGACCGGCCTCCTCGATGCGTTCTGAGACCAGGGTGCTGGTGCTGCCAACCACATCGACCGAAAACCGGATCGGGATATGCGTGGATGGGTTCCCCAGCCGGTGATGATCCAGGATTTCGATCAATTCAGCTTCATCCAGCGCATTTAGCGACTGGCGGGCTTCATTGTGATCGACCAGGATCAACCGTAAGCGTGGCGGCTTGAGCAAATCCCTTTGCCGGCAGACTCCTACATAAAGCCCCTCATCGTTGACCACCCAAAAATCGTCCCCCTCCTGGCGCAGAATCCGGTTCAGCGAATCCCGGATGCGGCTGTTGAGCTGGAAACGGGGGATATCGGTCTGGCAGGCATCCCGGCATGGCTGCTCGAGAATTTCGGCTATGCGCATCTCCTGGCGGCGTGGATGAGGGCCGAAGAGCTGGCTTAAAAATGCAAAGATGCTGGTGCCGGTAACCATGCCATATGGCGTGCCATCTTCGTTCACCACCGGGGCTACTCCCCAGGTGCGGTTGGCAATCGCCCAGGCTTCTTGCAGCGGCCGATCCGGTTGGGTCGTATCCAGGCGGCGGGTGACCGATTCAAAGCGCGGCGAAGCGTCGTTCAGCAACTGCGGGGCTTCCATCTCCAGCCGCTTTAACACCCAGGATGTCTGAGGATTGACCGGTCCCGCCCGGGCTGGCACCACCTCGCTTCCATCTCGCTCGCGCAATAGCCAGGCGTATCCCACCGCAGCGGCGATCGAATCGGTGTCCGGGTTGACATGCCCGATAACGTAAATGGGGTTCATCGCATCGCCCGCCAGACTTTTTCCGGTGTGATCGGATTCTGGTCCAGGTTTGCCTCGCAGGCGTCCAGGACCGCGTTGCCCACCGCTGGCGCCACCCCATCCATGGGGATCTCCGCCACGGCTTTGACCCCAAACGGATGCGATGGCTCGAAGGTTTCGACAAAAATGGTCTCCAGGGCGGGCATTTCATGAGCCTGGAAGATGTGATAGTCGCGAAAGCTGCGCTCGCGCGCCCTCCCTTGATCGTCATAGACCATTTCCTCGCACAGGGCGTATCCCAACGCCTGGGTCATCCCCCCTTCGATCTGCCCCGAAGCGGTGATCGGGTTGACGATGACGCCCGAATCTACCGCCATGACCAGCTTTTCCACATTCACCTGCCCGGTTTCGATGTCAACGCTCACCTGGGCGAACTGGGCGGCAAACGGCGGAGGCGAGACGGGCGATTTGTACGAAGCCACCGCCATGATCTGCTCCTGATCTTCGTGATGCAGGGCATTGTGGGCGATCTCCGCCAGGGATAACCGCCGCCCGTCGGGGGCAATTGCCGCCCCCTCGGAAAGGAGCACCTCCACGGGCAGGACTGGCTGCCCCTGTTGGGTGAACATGCGCGCAGCCCGGATTTTGATCCTTTCTGCCACCTGCTCGGCAGCTTTGACCACCGCCGCGCCCGAGATGTAGGTTGTGCTGGAGGCGTAAGCCCCTTTGTCAAACGGGGTGAAATCCGTATCCGAGGAGTAGGTGATAATGTCCTCCATCGGCACGCCCAGGACCTCAGCCGCCATCTGAGTCAGCACCGTATCCGAACCGGTTCCCAGATCGGTCGCCCCAACCAGCAGGTTGAACGAGCCATCATCGTTCATCTTGAGGCTGGCGCCGCCCATATCCAGATAGGGGATCGCAGTGCCTTGCATGACCAGGGCGGCGCCAATCCCTCGCCGCAGGTAGGGTTTCCCGGGAACCAGGCGCCATTCGGCATTGCCAAATTTCTGATCCCAGCCGATAGCTGCCTTGCCCTGGCGGACGCACTCCACCAGTCCACAAGTCTCGATGATCTCCGGGCGCGGCTCGCGCCCTTCGCTCCAGGCGGTGCTGAAGGGGTGTAGCTCGCCGGCGCGCAGGGCGTTCTTCAGTCGGAACTCGAGCGGGTCCAGGTTCAACCGGCGGGCGATTTTCTCCATGTGCCGTTCCAGCGGCCAGAAGCCCTGCGGCACGCCGTAGCCCCGGTACGCCCCCGCCGGCGGGTGGTTGGTGTAGACTATATCGGCGTAGAAGCGGATGTTCGGATTTAGCCGGTACTCGCCATCCCCTACGTATAAAGCCATGGCTTTGTGTCCGGTATTGCCGGTGACGGTCAGCCCATGGCAGCCGTATGCGCCGGTGTCGCTCAGGGCGTACATGGAGTTGGCGGTCAGCGTGCCATCGGCTTTTACGCCGGTTTTCATCCGGATGCGCATGGGATGGCGCGAGCGCGCCGCGATGAACTCTTCCTCACGGGTGTATTTGTACAGCACCGGCCTCCCGGTGGCGATCGTCAGGTGGGCAGCCACGTCCTCGATCAGGATCTCCTGCTTGCCGCCGAAGCCGCCGCCGATGCGCGGCTTGATCACCCGGATACGCTTCACGGGCAGCCCCAACACCGGGGCGAGCACCCGGCGGACGTGGAAAGGCACCTGTGTGCTGGTGCGAATGACCAGCCGGTCGTCCTCATCCCAGTAGGACAGCACGACGTGCGGCTCGATGTGGGCCTGCTGAACCTTGGGCACCTCGTATTCTGCCTCAAAGATGTAGTCCGCTTGAGCAAAGCCTCGCTCGACATCACCGATATCGATCCGAATCTGAGCTGCCAGGTTGCGGCTGGGATCCGATTCGGCAAAATTTACGAATTCCGGCTCGTCGTGCAGCACTAGCGCATCCGGATTCAACGCTTCCGCCATGTCAAGCACGGCTGGCAGGGGCTCGAACTCAACCGCGATCAGTTTGAGCGCCTCTTCGGCAATCGCCTCGGTGTCGGCTGCAACGAATGCCACCCGGTCGCCGACGAAGCGCACTTTTTTATCCAGCGAAAAGGTGTCCAACGGGCCAGGTATGGGGTCAGACTGCCCGGCGGTCGAATAGATCACCCGGGGTATATCCTGCCAGGTGAGCACTGCCGCCACGCCGAGCAAAGCCTTCGCCTGGCTGGTATCGATGCGCCTGATCCAGGCGTGCGCCACGGGGCTGAGCAGCACTTTGGCATAGAGCATGCCTCGCGCTTCGATATCGGC
>DATEDC010000068.1:0-17729 GCA_035286585.1 Anaerolineales bacterium | reverse complement strand
CCAATCGGCGTGTTAGAGTATAGGCATTTGTACCTATACTAAGGCACATTACCGAGTACCTCGCGTAATACCTCTATCGCTTCCTGAACCCTGCCGGCGTTTACATCTTCGAGTGAGTGCTCGATCGCTTCCTTCAAATCTCCCTGTGCCAATACCTGGGCGACCCTCAGTCTGGCTGTTGCCGATTCAAGGTTGCCGCTTTCAAGATCTTCCAATGCGGCGCGCGCTTCTTTTTCACCCGGTTGGACTGGAATTTTGCCCATATCCATCTCAGGCATCATCATTCCTGAGCCGCTCATGGTTTCGGCTCTCTCGATTGCTTCTTGCGCAGCAGAAATATCACCCGAACGCAAAGCATTTAATGCCTCTTCGAGCGCCTGGAGCTGATCTCCAGAAGCAATCTTGGTTGCTTCCTCAAGCTGGTGTTCAGCCTCCTCGAGGTCATTATGTCCAATCGCGTGTGAGGCTTCGTGTAGATACACCTCTATTCCGGGGAGATCCACGGTTTCGCCCCGCTCCCAGGCTCGCAGTAATGCCACCAAATCGCGGATTTGCTCTGGTGATAACACCGTGCCCCAGGTAGGCATCCCCTGCGCTGGCCGTCCTTCAGCAATGGTTTGCTCATACCAGTCATCGTCGAATTGTTCGAGTTTGGCGGGATCATTGATAGCCGGCGCGCGCTCGCTGCCCAGACCATCCTCGCCATGGCAGATTACGCAGGTGCTGCTGAAGATGGTCAATCCATTGACCGGGTCCCCCTGCATGGCAATTGATCGGCGGTCGGGCGCCTCACCTTCCCAGTTGCGCATAAAGGCTACGATCTGCTGAATTTGTTGATCCGTAAAAGGACCGCCAAATGCCTGGTTCCAGGCCGGCATCTCGGAGCTTGGCACCCCGGACCCGATCAAACTAAAGATTGTCTCATCGCTGGTGTTTACCAAAAAGCTTTTGTCGTTTAGCGCCGGCCCATCGGCGCCCTCGCCATCTTCCCCGTGACACAAAGAACAGTTCTCGGCATACAATGAACGTCCCGCAGTGACTGCGAGGAGCTGGTCGCGCTCCAGGTCTTCTGTAATTCGGGATGGTTCTTGCCAGATATAAATTTGAAAAGAAACCAGGATCGCCAGGGTAAGCCCGAACGCCACTGTTATGTGTGGGGTATAGTTTTCATTTCTCCGCATGATGGCCTCCTAGGCGCGGGTAGCCTGGGATGGGTCGAAGGTGTCGCGTTCGATTGGACGGCTGGTGTCTACCACAATTTCCCCAGCAACGAATTCGATGGGGAATAAATCCAGGGGACGCGGCGCTGGTCCGCTAAGCACCTCGCCGCGTAAGTTAAATACCGAACTGTGGCAAGGGCAGTGGAAAACACCTTCGTCCTCTCGCCAAGGGACGGTGCAACCGAGGTGGGTGCAACGGTGCCATAACGCCAGCAGGCTGCCATCTTCAAGGCGGGAGATATAAAAACGCCCCTTTTGTACGTGGCTGACACTTTTGAGCTGGAATTCTTGCACGCGGCCGGCGACTATCTTATCGCCAAATGCCCCAGATTGCCGGCGAGGCAGGATGAAACGCCACAGGGCCGCGCTCGCCTGACCAAAAAGCCCAACCAGCGAGACGGCCCAGGCGAAATTTAGAAACTCTCCACGAGTGATCGCCTGTTTTTTCGAGTTTCCCATCGTTATCCTCCCGGTTCTTAAAACTCATTCCACGGGTTATAGCCGCCGGGCATTTCCCATGGCCAGTAAAGCTTGAAACCCGGCCCTCGGAATAAAAACCCGCTCATGGTAAACACCAAAGCGGAAACGAGCATAATTGTAAATAGGGCTATCAAGACTTCGCGCTGGGTAGCCCTCATGCGCCGCAGCACAACGAGTGGCAAGGTGGTTAGCAATGCAATAATCGCGGCTGGGATCAGGCCTTGAGATATCCACTGAGGAGCGCTGTAACGTAACAATTCTCGCAAATTGAATATGTTATCCAAGGCGATGTAACCTGGCATCACGAGCAGCGTATAAATCGCCATCCAACCGGCGATGCGCTTCCCGCGCCCGGAGGTGAACCAGGCGCCCGGGTTCAGCCTGGAGGAATCGAGATAAGGTAACGCCATCAAAAACACAACCAGGATCCCTGGGATGATCACCCCGGCTAGCGTTGGATGCATATGCTCCAGCAATTCTTGCAGTCCCACAAAATACCACGGGGCTTTGGCAGGGTCTGTGGTCACCATTGGGTTGGCGATCTCTTCGAGAGGGGCCTGTTTGAAGAGTGAAAAAAGGAAAATCACCAACGTCACCCCCAGGAACAAGATGATCTCCCACAGCAAAAGCACTGGAAAGGAGAAGACCGTGTCCTCGGGGCCTTTATCCACCAAGGGAGACTGGCGCGGCATCAGCTCGACCAGCGCGTAAGTCTTATTCGTCCCCTTGGGAAAAATATCCTCTTTGACTGAAACTTGCCCTGGCATTTGTGTTCACCTCTCTCCCAGATTCCCTGCTTCATGGAGACGGATCATTTATGGCCAGCCCGCCATCTTTGCGGACACGCCACAAGTGGATTGAAATCAGCAAAACCAGCAAAGTTGGCAGCAACGCAATATGCAAGGTGTAAAAACGTATCAAGGTATCCTGGCCCACCTCCAGCCCGCCTAGCAACACGTTTTGCAGAGCAGACCCAACTACAGGCGCATAGCCCGCGATATTGGTGCCGACGGTGATCGCCCAATAAGACAGTTGATCCCAGGGCAGTAAATAGCCTGTGAAGCTGGCTCCTAAAGTCAGCAAGAGCAGAAGCACGCCTATCACCCAATTGAATTCTCGCCCTCCCCGGTACCCTCCTGTGTAGAACACACGCGCCATATGTAAAATCACCGCCAACACCATGGCGTGCGCCGACCAGCGGTGCATATTGCGGGTGAATTGGCCAAAGGGCACGGAGAGCTGAATGTCTTTCATCGTCGGATAGGCGCGCTCGATCGAGGGGACGTAGTAGATCATCAGCAGTACACCGCTGAACACCAGCACGCCGAACAGAATGGTCGAGATCACGCCGAGACCCAAGGTGTACGACCATCTCAGGCTCTTGCGGCTCACTTTTACCGGGTGCAGATGAAAAAAGACATTACTGGTCATCACCAGCGAGCGGTCCAATGGGTTGTCAGGCCATCCATGGCGGAAAAAAGAACGCCAGACACGGGATGCGGTGATTTTTTGGGCGAAGTTGGGGACGTTCATGTTGCCTGCCTCATGGGTCAAGATCTGAATGTTACGAATACGGTTATCGTGTTTAGCCTATGGTTCGCAAATTGTCCTTACACGGATTTCAAGGGACGACTTTGAGCGTTCCAACCTCGCCAGCCTGGGCGTGACCCGGCACCAGGCAGGCAAAAGTGTATTCACCCGGCTCTGTTGGCGCTGTGAAGGTTGCGGTCTCGCTGGCGCCGCCCTCAATTTCGTGGATATCGACCAATAACTCTTCATCGATGTGCTCTTCTTCGGTCTCTTCCAGCACGTGCTCGAGCACTGCGTCAGGTTTCAGCAGGTTGAAAGAGTGCTCCACAGCGCCGCCATTCTTATAAGTCAGCACTACCTCCTGACCCGCCTTGACGGTTAACTCGGCAGGCTCAAATTTAAAGTCATCGGTGCCGGTCACGGTTAGCTCGGCTGGTCCGGATTCTGGCGGTGAACCCCCTCCACATGCCGCCAGTAGGAAGAAAGCAATGAACAGGGTGGTGATGGAAAAAATGGGTTTGGGTTTCATTTGACAGCCTCCATTTCGAATAGGACTTCTTCTGTAAAGCGGAACGATTCCATTCTTACCGCCTCCGTTGGGCAGCGGGCAGCGCATAAGCCGCAGCGAATACAGCGAGTGGGATCGAACAACATCGCGCTGGCGACCCTCGATTGATTAATCATCCCTTCGATCAAAGCAGCAACCTGCTCATCACCAGTCAAAGCCTGGACGGATACAAGCTTCAAGCAGTCGGTGGGGCAAACGTCCACACAGCCATTACAAAGGATGCACAGTTCGCCATCGAAAACCGGGTTGAGGGAACAGATCAGGCAGCGACCTGACTGAGTGCGGGACGTGGCCTCATCATATCCGACCTCAACGAGAGACACACCAATACGGCGGTCAACCGGAAGTGTCGCAGGCTGCTGGCGCGGCCAGCGCAGGTAATTGCGCAATGGCCCAACGTCCGCATATTCATGCCTGGCGATGGGAGTGAAGTATCCCTTGCGGACCAGTTTTGGGGCTGCATCTTGCAAATATGCATGGATGCTGCGGGCAGCTCGCTGACCGTCGGCAACCGCATTGACGATCAGCCTGGGTCCGAAGGCGATATCTCCACCTGCGTAGATGCCTTCTGCGGTGGTAGCGAGTGTCTCCCCATCGACAGCCAGCGTTCCCCGTGGGGAGATTTCCAGGCCGTCCTGCGGATCGACCCAATCCAGGTCACCCGTTTGACCGATAGCAACGATCACGCTATCGCAATCCCATATCTTTTCACTTTCCGGAATGAGTTGGGGGTTGAAGCGACCTTGCTCATCGAAAGCTCTGGCTACGGAGAGCGTCTCCAGGCCAGTCGCTCGCCCATTTTCCCCGATGATCCGCTTTGGAGCCACGTGATTGTGGATCAGAATACCTTCTTCGAGCGCCTCCGCAATTTCAAGCGAATCAGCCAGCATCTCATCCTTGTCTTCGACTACCAGGCAGTGTACCTCCTTGGTCGCTCCCAGGCGTACAGCCGTGCGGGCGACATCCAGCGCCATCTCCAGGTCACCGCCGGCCTGGGAGGGCTGGCCTACCCTGGCTGCCGTCCGAGCGACGTCCATCGCCACGTTTCCTCCGCCGATGACCAGGACGCGCCGGCCTAAATCCAGGTTGTATCCACCCAGGTTTACGTTGATCAAGAAATCCACTGCCCGCAAGACGCCGTCCAGGTGCTCGCCTTCGATATTCAATTTGCGACCGCGATAGGTGCCAATGGCGATAAAAACAGCATCGAAATCTTTCCGCAGATCTGCCAGGGTGAAATCGCGACCTAACGCCTGGTTGAGCTTTAGCTGCGGACCCAGGGCGAGGATGGATTGAATTTCGAGGTCAACTACCTCTCTGGGGAGGCGGTATTCGGGGACGCCGAGTTTCAACATCCCCCCTGCAACCTGAGCGGCGTCGTATATTACAACTTGATGGCCCAGTAAAGTAAGATCATGGGCGCAGGCCAGCCCAGCCGGGCCAGCGCCGATGATCGCCACTCGTTTACCCGTCTTTCCAGCCCGGCGGCTCGCAGTGGAAAGTTCGCTCCGCCCCGTCGGCAATGTCGTGTTCCCAAGGTCATATGCGTTGGTAGGACCGACATAAGCGGGCCAGGCTGGCGCCTGCCGGGCCTCTCCCGTCTCGCCGAGATATACCCCATAGCGGTCATTGACGAAGCGCTTCAGAGCGCGGATAGCGATCGGAGCATCTATCTTGCCGCGACGGCAAGCGGCCTCGCAAGGCGCCCCACAAACCCAGCCGCACGTGGAGGCAAATGGATTCGTCTCGCGGGCAATTAAATACGCCCGTTCGTACTCGCCGCGTGCAATCGCGGTGACATAGCCGCGCCCATCGGTGCGCACCGGGCAGGCGTACTGGCAGGCTATCGTTTGCCGGTAGAAGGTCAGATCGGGTAAATAGGCGCGGTAGTGAGCCATATTCGCTGCTCTCCACTACCGCCAGTGTAGCAAATGCTGGTCTAAATCAGGTCTATGCGGAGTGTCAGTTTGGTGGGAATCACTCGAAGCGGTATCCGAAGCCTCGTTCGGTGATGATGTGCTGAGGATCGCCGGGATCGGTCTCGATTTTCTTCCTTAACAACCAGATATAGTGCTTGACGTGTTCGACCTCACCGGCATATTCCGCTCCCCAAACGTTTTCCAACAACATATCTACTGGCAACGTGCGATTCCTGCTAGCCACCAGCGCTTCCAACAAACGGAATTCAGTCGGCGTGAGGTTGATCACTTTTTCACCCTTCATTACCCGATTCCGTTCCAGGTCTATAACCAGGTCAGCGCTGGTAATCACGCGGCTGTGAGGCATATTCCGCCGTGTGCGCGAAAGGACCGCTCCAACACGGGCGGTTAGTTCAGCGAATGAAAAGGGCTTGGTCACATAATCGTCCACCCCGAGTTTAAAACCGCGCAACTTATCGATCTCCTGCTCTTTTGCGGTCAGCATAATAATCGGGACGCTGGAAACCTCGCGCAGGCGGCGACAGACCTCCCAGCCGTCCATGCCGGGCATCATGACATCCAGGATCACCAGATCTGGCTTCAAATCAGACACCAGCGAAATCCCCATTAGACCGCTGTTTGCTGATTTCACCTCGTAGCCTGACGAGTGAAGGTGTTCACCGAGCAATTCAAGCAGGGTGCTGTCATCATCGATCAAAATGATGCTAGCTTCAGTCATTTACTCCCTGCCAGACCGGTAGTTTAAACGAGAAGATGGCTCCGCCCTGTGGGTGGTTTCGAGCCCAAATGTGCCCACCGTGGGCTTCAACCAGCAGGCGGCATACGTACAGACCCAAACCGTAGCCATAAGCCGCTTGCGCATCGCTGCTATCCGTACGATAAAACTTATCAAACAGACGCGGCAGCTCTTCAGGTGACATGCCGTTGCCATGATCGCGCACTGATACGGTAACGCTTTCCTGGTCGGCGTAGATATCCACTTCAATATTCTCACCCGGTGGGGAATACTTATCCGCGTTATCGAGCAGGTTAGCGAATGTCTCTGCAATTCGATCGCGGTCAACGTAAATCAGGGGTAGCCCCGGTTTGGCAGGCAGCGAAATGGTGCGGTTGTTAGCGCGGGCCTGGGTCTGCTCGATCACTTGATTCAGTATGGGCAAGACCGAGTGAGGTTCTAAATGTAACACCAGGTCGCCGCTTTCAATCCGAGCGGCATTCAGAACGTCCCGAACCAGGCGATCAAGCCGTTCCACCTGAGTGTTGAGGATAGAAAACATGCGGCTGCAGGTAGCAGTTAGCGAACCACAGCCTGCGCGCATGCGCTCCACAGCCCCCCTCATGTTGGTCAACGGTCCCCGGATTTGGTGTGAGACCAGCGAGACAAACTCTGAGCGCATCTGATCGAGCTTCTGCAGTTCATTATTTACCCGCGCTAATTCCTCCACTTTTTCGGCAAGCTGACGAGTTCGTTCAGCCACCTGTTGATTTAAGTTGGCGTTCAGGCGCTTGATTTCTTCTTCTCGCTGCTTACGGGCAGTGATATCGCGCAAAATAACGGCAATACCAATCGGGGTTCCCTGGTCATCACTTAAGCCGGTTGCAGTCAGCTCGACTTGGATTGCCCGCCCATCTGCGTGCTGGCAGGTTGTCTCATGCCCGCGCACGAATCCTTCCTGTTTGACTTTTTCAGCCAACCATTGCAGCTCTATATCAACTGGTGCTTTGCTGGCAAACAATTTTTGAAAGGGTTCTCCGCTGATTTCGTCTGCCAGATAACCGAATAAGAGCTCCGCGCCTCTATTCCACGATTCTATGCGCCAGGAGGATTCAATGCTGAGAATGGCATCGGCCGAAGCGCTGGTGATGGACGCCAGGCGTCGCTCGCTGGCGCGCGCCTGGCGCTCAGCGCTGTCTTTCTCCTCGAGCCAGCGTCCGATCAACCGCAAGGTCCAATGCGCTAAAAGCGGGCCCGCGGTGCCGTAGAACAGGATTTCGACCCCGAAATGGACTGGATCGCTGAAATTGTCATGCACCCAGCGCGCCAGCCCTAGCTGGTAAAGGATTGTCAGAGCTGAGAAAGACAGTGGCAAAAACCAGCTTAATGCGTGAATTCTTTTCCTTAGCCTTGTGCCAGTAAGAACCATATCCACCATCCTTTGTCAGAATTCTCTACTGGCAATTGTATCACCGGGGAGGCATGCGGTTAATTCAACACACGCGCTGTAAGAAAGCGCAGAAATTTCTTTTTTGTTCCATAGTTCCACGGATAAAGGCGGTCTCTCTTTTAAGCCCTGGTTGAACCCAGAATGAACTTGCTCAGCGTCTGGTAACACCATCCGGCGAAAACGATCACCCAGGCGATCAGCGCCAGATAGATAAAATAGCGTGGGATCCACTGCAGGAATTCATAGCCTGTGGCTTCCGCCAGCCGGATGGTGGAGGCGGTGTACATACCCAGGGGGAAGACCATTCCCCAATATAAGGGATGGTAAGAAAAAGGATAGCGTTTATATAGATACTTCCAAGCGCCTAAAATAAACAGCAGCGGAATCCACCACGTGCTCGTAGCCCAGAAGAAAAGGGTGAAGCCCTTAATAAAGGGCAGCAGTTCGATCAGCGGCTGCCAGGCTTCGCTGTTCAACATCAGGACCGAGCCAGCCAGGGTTGTGATGGCTACTGCTCCCATGTTGATCCAATAAGAGGGGGATAATGTTGTCGGGTCGACTTTGAAAAACATGAAACGGTAAACGATGAGCGAGATAATGAGGATATAGAACATGCAGCCGAGCAGGTACAGTGACAAAGAAAAGAAAATGATCAGGCTTTGCCGGGCGGGAAATTGCTCTGCCAGTAAGGTGCCCAGGGTTGAAACCGACTGGGTCGATACGATGACCAGGAGCCAGGCGCCATTGATGCCTTGTTCTAAGTCCGGTTTTTCACCTTTGAGCGTGGTGATGGCGAAGAAGGCATAGATCAGCAAAATCCACAGTACGCCGCCAATGAGCCAGAGATACGTGGCGGTGACAAAATCTTTTTGCAGGAGCACAAATTGGTTTCCCAAAACGCACGTACCGGCGACAATGGTCAGAAAACCCGGGGCGAGCGTGTGGCTGTATAAGTCATTCAGCAGCCTTTTTGGGTGACGCACGAGGCGCGCCAGGGTAAGAATCCACAGGAGGACATAAGCAGCCTGGTTGATATAAAAGATCGACCAGGCGATGGGGTCCATGCCAAGCAAGTAACTGGCGATGGACACAATGCCGGTTGCCATCACCAGCGAGAAATAAGCGGGATGCAGCCCGGCGATTTCCTGGTCAAGCGTGGAAATAAACCTGGTGAGCATTAGTTTAATATCATCGGCTCGCGCTCACCGGGCAGAACCTGGCGCACATCAACCGTTTTATCTTTGGCAGGTAGACACGGGTTGTTCTTTCAACTCATCGGGTAGTGCCCGAGGGCCGTTTATTCCAGATCACAACTTGAATAGGCCGCCACAGGTAGGTAATCGGGAAAGTGAAAACGTGCACCAGGCGAGTGAATGGAAAGAGCAAGATGATGAAAAACCCCGTCAGCATGTGGAGCTTGACGAGCCACGGCAGCGCAGTGACGTACTGGATTTGTGGATCGAGTACAAGCAGAGAATGAATCCATGGAACCGCCGTATGCAGATACCAGCCTGACCCCCAACGGTAGACCAGAGCAATCCAAAACCCCAGTCCAACCTGGAACACCAGCGTCGCCAGTAAGAACCAGTCCATGATCGAGGTGACCACAAAGACTCGCGGGTTGATCACCCGCCGTACGATCAGCAAGAGCATACCGATCACGGTCATCAGCGCCAGCGCCAGCCCGGTCACTTCCAGGATATACAACCGCACTTGGGAGGAGATCAGGTCTCCCCACAACCTGGGAAAAAACAGCGGCAGCAGGTGAGCAGTCAATAGCATGACGATGCCGTAGTGCCAGGGCACCGATCCCCAAAACAAGGTGCGATTCTCTAAAAACTGAGAAGACAGGCTGGAGTACGAAAAACGGTCCCTGTAGTACCGATAGAGCCCCATCAGGGTGGCAATCATCACCGCCAGATAGGGAAAGGCGATAAACAGGACAGTGTCAATCATGGGCAGGCCTCCTTTGCTAACTGGCAGTCACCGGCAGCAGATCATCCAACGGCATCTCGCCCTCCGGCGGCGCTTCATCCGGTATATACTTCGACAGCACCACCCGCAGGGCATGCAGCAGGCACCGATATTCTCTGCCCCGGTCAAGTGGTTTGAGTGTCCCGGGGCCTGGCGCATCTGCGACTTTGTCCTTCAGCATTTTGCACAGCGCAGGGTGCAGGGCTTCACGGATTACCCCATCGGTTTCAGTTGCATCCTGGTTGACAGCCAAAAAACGTAGCATCACTGCCAGATGATCGGGCAATTCGACTCCGCAATCGATATTGTACAGCCGATAGCGCTCTTTCAGCCCCAGCAGGAAAACGCTGCGCTTGTACGACTCGCCAAACAGGTGATAGCCGATGTAAGGATGGCAGGCGGCGTTGAGCTCGAACGCGCTGGTGTAAATTTCTTCCAGGCGGGAATGCGGCGTCCGGTTTACGAATGCTTCAAATTCTTGCAGGTAGGCGGCAGCCCGTGGGCTGCTCTCGGCGACCAGCTCAGCGCATTCCCGCGCCACCCCAGTGAGAGGCGTCCAGGGGTAATCCAGTAATTTCGCGAAAAGGGTGAAGATACGTACTTGGTTGGGATCGCTGGTCATGCTCATCCTCCTCGAGCGGGCGCCTTGCGGAAGCCAAAACCGCTTTCACGTTTTTGGCTGAATGGATCGCGGGTCTGCTCGATGGCGACTTCGCGCGCCAGCGGCGGCACCACAAAACGCTCGTCGAAGGTGGGTTTGGAGGTTAAGCGGAAGATCGCTTCGGCCTCCTCGGCGCTCGTCTCGCCAGCCTCCAGCGCCCCCTGCAGTTCTGCTGCGGACACGTCCTTGACCGTCCTGGCGCGCATATAGATGCGCACGGCGATCATTTTGCGGTACGAAGCGGCGATGACCTGCTCATTCCCTGCCGAGAATAAAGCCGCCATGTAGCGAATCGGCATGCGCGCCTGCTCCAACGAGCTCAGCAGCGGCGCCAGGCTGGCGCTGGCAGCATCGGCGTTGTCGTACATGCCGTCCTTTATTTTTGCCAGCACGGGCAACATGGGCGGCACGTAGAACAACATGGGCAGCGTGCGGAACTGGGGGTGCAGCGGCAGGGCCAGCTTCCACTGCTTGACGAACTTGTAAACCGGCGAGTGCCTGGCTGATTCGATCATCGCCTCCGAGATGCCGTTAGCCCTGGCAGCGGCGACGACCTGCGGATCGAACGGATCTTGAACGATGGCCCGCTGCGCATCGACCAGGTCGGCGTCGGGCACAGAGGCCGAGGCTTTGATCCTGTCAGCGTCGTAGAGCAAGACGCCCAGATAGCGGATGCGGCCCACGCACGAGTGGAAACAAGCCGGCGCCTGCCCGCTTTCCAACCGCGGGTAGCAAAGGATGCATTTTTCGGATTTCCCAGTAGACCAGTTGTAATACGTTTTTTTGTACGGGCAGCCGGAGATGCACATGCGCCAGGCGCGGCATTTCTCCTGGCTGAGCAGCACGATGCCATCCTCGCCGCGCTTGTAGAGTGCGCCTGCCGGGCAAGCCGCCACACAGCCGGGGTTCAGGCAGTGGTTGCAGATGCGCGGCAGGTAAAAGAAAACGACGTTCTCTATCTCGGTCAACTGCTCGCGCTCCTCCTCACTGAGTGCATCCAGGTTTGGATCGTTGCGCGCGTAGACCGGCGACCCGCCGTAATCGTCGTCCCAGTTCGGACCGGCTTCGATTTCCATGTGCCTGCCGGTGATCATCGAGATGGCGCGAGCGGTGGGCTGGTCATCGCCTTCGGGGGCGTTAAACAGCTCCTCGTAATCATACGTCCACGGTTCGTAATAATCATCCACCGTGGGCAGGTAGGGGTTGAAAAAAATGTTCGCCAATCCACCCCACCGTCCGTGCATTCTTAAATGAATATCTTCCTTGTCTTTATCCTTCACCCAGCCGCCCTTATACTTTTCCTGGTCCTCCCACGCCGTGGGGTAGCCAGTTCCGGGCTTGGTTTCGACGTTGTTCCACCACATGTATTCCGTGCCTTTGCGATCGGTCCAGATGTTTTTGCAGGCAATACTGCATGTGTGACAACCTATACATTTGTCGAGATGAAAAACCATTGATACTTGTGCGCGGATGTTCATCTTTACCACTCCAGTTTCTCCAGCTTCCTCACTACGCAGTAGGTATCGCGGGTGAAGATGCCGATAGGGCCCCAGTAGTTGAAGCCGTAGGTGAACTGGGCATAGCCGCCGGCCAGTTCGACAGGGTTGATGCGGGTGCGGGTGAGGCTGTTGTGACCACCCGCTCGTTTTCCGCCGCGCACCTGCGACTTGGGGATGTAGATCGTGCGCTCGACGGCGTGATAGTACAGGCACATGCCTGGCTGGACGCGGGCGCTGACATTGGCGCGAGTGACGACCACGCCGTTGTCGTTATAGACTTCTACCCAATCGTTATCGTTCAACCCGATTTTTTCGGCGTCCTTGTCGTTGATCCAGATCGGGTCCATGCCGCGCGAGAGGGTCAACATGCGGTGGTTGTCCTTGTACGTCGAGTGGATGTTCCACTTGCCGTGCGGTGTGATGTAGTTGAGCACCAGGCTTTTATCGTCCACCGGGCTTTTTACGATATCGCCGGTGTTGCGCGGGTCGAGGCGGGGCTTGAAGGTGGGCAGGTGCTCGCCGAAGTCGAGGTAGTACAGGTGGTCGATGTAAAATTGCTGTCTGCCGGTGAGCGTCCGCCAGGGGATGAGCCGTTCGACGTTCAGGCACCAGGCGGCGTAGGCCCGCCCATCGTTCACGTTCCCCGTCCAGCACGGGCTGATCAGCGTCCGGCGCACCTGGCGCGTCAGGTCGTGGAAGGTCATGCGCACGTCGCGCACACCTTCAGCCAGATCGACCAATGGCAGGCCGGTGACTTCCTCCTCGTGCTTGAAGGCTGCGTAAGTCACCGCGCCGTTGGTCTCAGGAGCCAGGTGAAGCAGCACGTTAGCTGCGTCCAGGGCGTTTTCCAGGCTGGGGTACTTATTGCCGTCCCATTCAACGCACCGCGTGAGCCGCGGATCGGGCGAGCCGCCGACCGGGCTCGCGAGCAACTGGTCGTAAAATTCTTGCGCCGGAACGTGCACGCCATTGCCGCTGAAGCCGTCCTGGCGGGCGTTAGGGCCGAGCGAAATGAAGCGGTTGTAAAGGTTGGCGTAATCGCGTTCTACCACCCGGAAGTGCGGCATGGTCTTACCGGGGATGGGTTCGCACTCGCCCCTGGCCCAATCGAGCGGCTCGGTCTGCGCCAGCTCGTCGGGCGTATCGTGGGCGAGGGGCGTCGCCACCAGATCGCGCCTCGGCTCCGGAAAGGCGAGCGTAGACATCTCACTCACCACCCTGGCAAAAGCCTTGAAAATCTCGTAGTCGGTCCTGGCTTCCCACACCGGCGGCACCGCCTCGCCCAGCGGGTGGACGAAAGAGTGCAGGTCGGTCGTGTTCAGATCGTTTTTCTCGTACCAGAAAGCGGCCGGCAGGACGATATCGGAGTACAGCGCCGAGCTGTCCATGCGGAAATTGAGGTCTACCACCAGGTCGAACTTGCCTCGCGGCGCCGGCTCGCGAAAAACGACTGTCTTGACCTTGCCTTTGGCGTGCTCCTCAGCCACGATGTTATCGTGGGTGCCCAGATAGTGGCGCTGGAAGAACTCGGCGCCCTTGGCGCTGGAAGCCATGGCGTTGCCGCGCCAGATGAACCACACCCGCGGCCAGTTCTCCGGGGAATCGGGGTCTTCCACTGCGAAGCGCAGTTTGCCATCATTAAGCTGCTGTGCCGTGAAATTGGCGATCTCTTCGGCGGTCTGTGCTCCGGAGGCTTCAGCCTGGCGCAGCACCTCCAGCGGATTGCGGTCGAACTGCGGGTAAAATGGCATCCAGCCCAGGCGCACAGCCATTGTTTCCAGGTCCATGGCGTGGCCTTTGGCCCATTTGGTCTTGGGCGGCACGGGGGCATAATCGCTGAAATCGCCTTCGTAGCGCCATTGGTCGCTGTTGACGTAGTGCCAGGTGGGCGACTGCTGGCGGCGAGGGACGACGCCCCAATCGTTGGCGAAGGCGAAGCTCACCCAGGGCGCGATGAGGGTCAGTTTCTCCTGTCCCACGTAGTGGTTCATGCCGCCGCCGTTGCGCCCGCAGCATCCGCACAGGATGAGGGCGGTGATCGGGGCGCGGTAGGCCAGGTTGTTGTTGTACCAGTGATTGATGCTGGCACCGATGATGACCATCGAGCGCCCATTCGTAGCCTCGGCGTTGCTGGCAAATTCGCGCGCCAGGCGAATGACCGTATCGCGCCCGATGCCGGTGTACTGCTCCTGCCAGGCAGGGGTGTAAGGACTGAGATCGTCGTAGCTCGCGGCGTAATCGCCGGGCAGGGCCTGCCCTGGGCTTGGCGAAGGGCTGCGTCCCACGCCGAACTGGGCTATCAGCAGATCGAAGACGGTCGTTACCGGCACCCGCCCGTCTTTGGTCTCGATATAGCGCACCGGCACGCCGCGCAGATGGGTTTTGTTTTCAGCGAATTCGTGGTATGCCACCTGCAAGACTTCGTCGTGCTGTTCGAGGAAGGAAAGAGTCGGTTCAATCGGGCTGTTGTCGAGGCCGTCTTCTAGCTTCAGATTCCAGTTGCCCTTCTTCGTCTTCCAGCGGAAGCCAACTGTGCCTTTGGGCATCTTAGGCTGGCCGCTTTTCTTATCCAGCATCAGCAGCTTCCATTCGCCGTTGTCCTCGTCTGCATAGCGTTCGAGACGGTTGGCGCGCAGCAACTGCCCGGCCTGATAGCTGCCGTCTTCGTTGGGGGTTAGCTGGACGAGGAAGGGCCCATCGGTGTAGCGGCTGACGTAGTCCACAAAATACGGTACCTGGCGGTCTACATAGAACTCTTTGAGGATGACATGATTGACGGCCATCCACAGGGCTGTGTCGGTGCCCGGCTTGACTGGGATCCACCAGTCGGAATATTTGGCCACCTGGCTCAGGTCCGGGGCGATGACGACGAATTTGGCGCCCTCATGCCGCGCTTCCGAGATGAAATGGACATCCGGCGTGCGGGTCATGTTGGGGTTGGAACCCATGGCGACGATGTACTTGGAGTTGTACCAGTCGGCGCTCTCGCAAACGTCTGTCTGGTCGCCCCACACCTCGGGGAAGGCGTTGGGTAAGTCGGCGTACCAGTCGTAGAAGCTCATATTCACGCCGCCGAAGAGCTGCAGGAAGCGCGAACCCGCCCCATAGGAAAGATAAGACATTGCCGGGATGGGTGAGAAGCCGAAGACGCGATCTGGCCCCCACTTTTTGGCGGTGTACAAACATGCCGCGGCGATCAACTCCAGCACTTCTTCCCACGACACCCGGCGAAAGCCGCCTTTGCCGCGCGCTTTCTGGAAGCGCCCCCGCCTGGTTTCATCCTCCACGATCGACCCCCAGGCTTCAACCGGGTTGCTGTGTCTCGCTTTGGCTTCTCGCCACGCATCGATCAGCGCTCCGCGCCCATAGGGGTACTTGACCCGGATAGGACTGTACACGTACCACGAAGCGGATATGCCCCGCTGGCAGCCGCGCGGCTCGTAAGGCGGCAGGTTCGGCTCGAGCAGCGGGTAATCTACCTGCTGCATTTCCCAGGTGATGACGCCATCTTTCACGTAGATCGCCCACGAGCAGCCGCCGGTGCAGTTGACGCCATGCGTCGAGCGGATGACATTGTCGTGCTGCCAGCGATTGCGATAGAATTCCTCCCACTGGCGCTCCTTCGGATTGACGATATCTTGAATCCAGCCCATGTGTATAACCTCCAGGATCAGCTATGTGGAAATTCGCGAGCGGCTAACCAGAGGCTTCCGTACGGCGACCAGCCGTTTCCGCCAGTAAATTTGCGCCAGGACGAGGAAAATCGCCATCCCGGCTGTGGACAGGCCTACCAGGCGCCAGACCGCCTGGGCTGGTCGCTGCAGCACCGAGGCCTCTTTTAAAAAGGCGCGCAGATCGTCTTGCTCCTGTGCAGTGAGCGGTTGGCGCGCCCACACCGCGTTCATGGTTACGGTCGGCAAGCTTTCCAGGTAAAGCGCCAGGCCATTATCGCCGCCATAGTTGTTGTAGGCAAACGTCAGGTCAGGGCCCAGGGCGCCACCACCCAGGGCGCCCAGCCCGGCGATGCTGTGGCAGCTCATGCAGGCCGGGCCGCCGTTTTCAAGACGCCTTGCGCCGGTGAAGAGCGCCCAGCCCTCATCGGGGTCCCCGCTGGGCAGAGCCTGCTCAGCCATCGTAACCGTTGTGCCTTGCGCGCTTTCGAGGTAAGCGATGAGCGCGGCGACCTGCGCCTCGCTCAGCTTCAGGTTGGGCATGGGTATGTTGTTAAAATCCGCCAGCATCTGCGCAGCGATTGGGTCCCCTGCAGCCAGCATCATATCCGGAGCCCGGATCCACTCCGCCAGCCACTGTACCTCGCGGCGCTCGGTAACGCCGTCCAGGTCAGGTCCCACCAGATTGCCGCCGCCGATCGTGTGGCAAACTATGCATTTTTCCTTAAATAGGGTCTCCCCCTGGCTGGCGTCTTGAGCGGCAGGCTGCGCCAGGGCGGCAGTGGTGAACCCTGCCAGCATTGAAAGCGCGCTGATCGCTACCAGTGCCAGGGTGAAACTTGTCAGGAGGAAAGATTTGGTCTTCGGAGTCATTTTTCATTCACTCCCATTGGGTGCAGGCTTGTCCACACTAGGAGTAAGACTTGCCAGTTGTCGGATAGCATTGAGCAAATTGGTGACCCGCGCCGGCAGTGTGTGGGTAGAAAAAACACGCAATACGTTCTCAGCCATCCCCGTGCGGATGACGGAGACCTCGGGGAACTGCTCGATGATCGCCAGGGTAAGGCTAGCGGCTTGGTCCGGCAGATCGTCGCCAGCGATCACCACGACGTTGGGGCGGACTTCCGCTATACGCTGACATATGGCTTCTCCCAGGCTCCAGGGGCCGATTAATTCCACCCCTTCGGCAGCGCGCAGAATCGATTCAATGCTTTCACCGAGCAAATGCTGAGAACACACCAAAAGGACGCGTTGTTGTTCCATAGCAAGGGATAAGTGCAACAGGCATATTTAATCTCAGAGTAGCGAAAATGCCGGATAGGTGCATCCCCCTTTGAGTTGAGGCGAGAATGAAAAAAGAGCGATTAATCCATCACTCTTCGAGAGTGAGAACTAATTCAGATGCAAAAACAGGATTAGTTCTGAGTATCCCCACAGCGTCAGCGATCATCTTTCCCCAAGAAACAGTCATTGCGAAGGAGTGTAGCGACTGAAGCAATCTCCCTCTATGCCGGGAGACTGCTTCACTCCGTTCGCAGTGACAAATTCTTGGGAGCTAAAAACGACGAAGATGAGCGAACTAATGCCATTCCCCCAACTCAAACCATCCCTCTGTGGCGAGCCAGCCGCGCGGCATCCTGCCTTGTGTTCACCTGAAGCTTCGACAGGATGTTGCGCATGTGGCTCTTGACGGTGTGCAAGCTGATGGTAAGCGCGGCAGCGATCTCTTTATCCGTGGCGCCTTGGGCGGCCAGCTCGAGCACCTCTTTCTCCCGTCGGGTTAGGTCGCTCGTCTCCTCCTGACTGTGTGGCGGCAATCGCCTGCTCATCCGTCGAAATTCCCTTAACATGAGACCTGCCATGCGCGGGTTGAGCGCCGCTTCGCCCCGCAGCGCCCCGCGCAGCATCTCCAATAATTCACGTGAGCGAATGTCCTTCAACAAATAACCCTGGGCGCCGTTCTTGAGCGCTTCGAACAGTTTTTCATCGTCATCCCGTACCGTCAGCATCACGATGACCGT